>QHZN01000203.1 GCA_003225365.1 Acidobacteriota bacterium | reverse complement strand
GACGTTCTGATGAAACAGCCAGCGCGTGGCGCTGCCGCTCAGGAATATCCTTCGCCCGGCGATGTCGGCCGTGTAGTGCCCCCAGCCGGTGGACGAGTTGTGAATCCCGATCTCTTTGCCGAACGCGTCGAAGGGGTAATTGTAAGTATACGTCGGCGCCACCAACTGCACGCGCTCGCCGAGGGCATTATAGATAAAACTGGTCGTGGAGGTGCCGCCCGAAGGCGTGCTCGCCGATCTGCCTCAGTCGCACACCCCGACGCATCGGGGTATGCGCCACGCGCGATGGTCGAAATGTGACTGCTTGCGTCGTAGGTGGTGCTCGAGCAAGGGCCCTGGGTTTGCCCATTCATCACGCAAGCCGTGTCGCTGGTTTCGGCTGCGTCAATCGCGCATTTTCATGCGTTCCCACCAAGTTGCTGGCCTAACAAAAAAGATCAGCTCGCCTGGGTTCGGGGATGCTTCGATCTTTCCGCAGACGTTCGCAGTGGAATCGCCGGACTTGAGCACCTTCTCCACCGAGAAACGCAGGTCGAGACGACCTGGCTGGTGCCGCTGGCACAGCATGTAGCGACCACTACCGCTAGTAATCCCGACGGTGTCAGCATATTTCACAATCGGATCAACTACTCCGGCGCGACAGGCTGGTCCGTCGCCGTGCTGGATGCTTGTCGCAGAATCCCTATTAGTAAGGTGAAGCAGGGCCATTCCATCGTTATTTGTTGGAATTTCTAATGGATCCACGTTCTTCCCTACATAAACGTATACGCACTCATTGGTTACGAGGCGTCCATTCCGACCGTCTAGAACCTTAATGCGAATGTCCTGGGCGTGAAGCGCCGTTCCGAACGGGCTGGCCAGGATGAGGGTCAGAAAAAACATCGGCCTTGCGAAAAACGGAGGAGCGCCACAACCTTTCCTTTCCATATTTATCTCCTATGGGCACGGATGATTCCGGCCCCCTATTCCCAGCACGTCGCCGAGATAATGGATGAGGAACCCAATCGGGTTATAGGCAAATGCTGAGTCTATGTGGGCAGTGAAGGTCACAGAGGTTAGACCGCCCACATTACCGTTGCTGAACAGTGCTGCGTTAGGGTCGATGGCCGAAGGTCCCCTTACTACATGGAGGGTGGGACCGTAACCCGTGAGCAACGTTGAAAGGTTCAAGGGATACCGCCCCGGCACAAGAGCATTGAACTGGGCTGCCAGCAGGTTAATGCCGCTGATTGTGATGCCCAAGGAGGTACTCGTTGGCGTCGGCATGATGGTATTCGTGACGTCCGATGAAGTGAAGTTAGTTCCGAACTGGTTGTTGACGGCGCCGAGGATCCTGCCCGTGCAGCCTGCCGTGCCTCCCCCTCCTGGCCCGCCGCTGTTGCCGCCGCTACCGCCCGCGTCATCTGCGTTGAAGAAAAAATAAGTCCAGTACCCAGGGGTGATTCCCACCAGGGTTCGATCATCGGGCGAGTCCTCATCCCACTCCTCCACCGGGGGCGTCCAAAGGCCCAGGAGCCACCCTCCACTAGCCAGCATCCCCAGGAACCCGCCGCCCCCGTTCACCTGCGTCGGATCGCCGGCACTGCAGCTCGCGTTGTCCGGCTCGCACTTCAGACCCAGAGGGTCAACCAAGCTGGTGGGCCTGTTCAAGACGTACGCGTAGCGATTGAGGGACTGCGGGTTCATGCCGCTGCCCGCCAGCGGGTCGGGGGAGAGCCAGCGGCCCTGCGTGGAGGAATAGCGCCGGAAGGGCGTGGGGTAAAGGTTCGTCGTGGGCTCGAGCACGCCGAAGGCCGCGAAGTTCCAGTTGCCCCCGAAGCTCCCCGGCGACTGCCAGAGCTGGCCCCAGGGATAATACGTCGCGTCCTGGACCACCGCCCCCGTCTGATCGGTCACCATGGTCGAGCTGCCCACGACGTTCGGATGAAACAGCCAGCGCGTCGCACTGCCGCTCAGGAAAATCCTTCGCCCGGCGATGTCGGCCGTGTAGTGCCCCCAGCCGGTGGACGAGTTGTGAATCCCGATCTCCTGGCCGAACGCGTCGAAGGGGTAATTGTAAGTATAGGTCGGCGCCACCAACTGCACTCGCTCGCCCAGCGCATTATAGATAAAACTGGTCGTGGAGGTGCCGCCCGAAGGCGTGGTCGCCGTCGCCATCCGGCCTTCGGCATCCCACGTGTAGGTGTGCGCGGCGATCCCTGCGGTGATCGCACACCCCGATTCATCGGGGTATGCGCCACCCGCGCTCAATGCGTCGGCTCACTTGAAATGTCTCGGACGGATATATCAATTTCTAGGTACTTGACGACTTGGAAGTTCAGGCGTCCACGGCGCCCGTCGTACGTCACCTCGAGGTGCGAAGGAGCTATCCATTTCATGCTGAGATCAATTGTCCCGCCAGCATTAGCCTTGTTATCCAGGACGTAGGGGCGGGGAACCGGGCCCTCGGAAGAGAACGCCAGGATCTCCTGAGGAGGGTTTGAATACTTGGTCGGCTTCAAGTAAACGACGGTGTCAATAGCGTCCGTTCCGGGCCCGCCGATTTGTGTCGTGCTAGCGCTTGCAATCCACGAACCATCGGGAGATCGCACGTCTGCCTTCCAAACCGTCGAGGCTCCGCTGCAAGCCCCCCAGAGGCAGACTCCGAAGACGACGAACCAAATCGTACTGTGGACCGCGTAGCGGCAACCCGCGCTCGCCAAAGTCAATGCGTCAATGGCATCGGTCCCAGAACTCATTGGTGTAGAACTGAGCGCTGTACCAGTGACCCTCCCGACGGCGTACGACATTGACTTCACAGGGTATCCCGCTTAACATGCCGGATTCGTGGCTCCTCGCCGCAGTCGACAGCGAATCTGTAGGATCGAAAACAAGGTACACTGTGGTGTCCTGTCCGGCCCAGCCCCAACCGTCCCATTCAATATGCTTCAACCCGCCGTCAGATGAGATTGGTTTTGCTAGAACCTCTGCCTTATAGTGGTTGGACCAAACCAACCATCTCGCGGCGCCGCGAATCACGACATTATTTGCGACGAGGACGGATGAAATAGTCCATCCGACGATGAGCATGGACACTATTGAAACACAGCTCCAAGTTCTTCTGGCCATTGCGTCCCTTAGGAAAACTACAATGGAGGCAAGGCTGATAAAAGTTATGAGTAGTACGTAACCGAGCAAAGATATATCTGGCTGGGAGAACGCGACGGGCACAAAAAGGACAATGACGCCCAACGCCGCATATAACGGCAGCCTCCGGTCAACCCGATCTGGTCCCGCAGTCTTCTCGAACATCCAAGGGCTCTCTTACGTATCGGTTATTCAGCCTATCGGCGCGGGTGTCGGGAATGATGAGAGAAACCGCTCTGCGGATCGCGGGGCGACCACCCCTGTCGCGCTCAACGCGTCGTGTCACTTGAAAGCTCTCGCACGGAAATGTCGACGCCGGCGCATTTGACAACTTGGAAGACGATGCTTACCTGGTCCCCAGGCCTTGAGCTCGGCCCGTACGCCACGTCGAGGTGTGTTGGGCTTACCCATTTCATCGTCAAATTAATCGTCGCATATTCCTGGGAGAAAACTAACACCTGCCTCTGACAGAACGGATCAGGGAACAGGAAGTCCACTATGGGGTGCTGTCCGCTTTTGGTCAGCCTTAGGTACACAGTGGTCGCGTCGTAGGCCGTTCCGGGGCCGCCCCACTGTTGACTGCGAGCGACCGCGACCCAGCGCCCGTCCGGAGATGTGGCCTCCGTTGACCAGGTTGTAGCGACATCCTGACAGCCGGCACCTACGAGGCAGATTCCGAGGACGACGAGGGAAATTGACCTGCGGGGTGCGCAGCGATTACCCGCGTAAAGCATAGTTTGCCATCCTTGGCTGGCCGATTTAGGACCACCTTCCGCTCTTAGTCCTAGAATATCGAGCATAGAGTTCCATTTTTCTCGTCGTTGTAACCCCTCGTGATGTTCACAACGTTGTCTGCTGGAATGTTCCTGTAAGTTTTGTCCGGCTGCATTCTTTGGGTCCACGTATAGCTCTCCTTGGCCCCGTAAAAGTTCGCGCCCCACAGCGAGAAGGGGAGCGAAAACCCAGCGGCGCCCATGTAAACCCCGTACACGTAGTTCGCGTAGGCTCGCGACGCCCCATATGCCTGCGCGTCTAAGGCACCGCCATGATGGAAATTTGGAAGGACGAATGCGTTTGCCAGGGGACTGCCTAGAGCAGTTACCGTTCCTCCCATCGCCTCATACTGCTGCGGGCTTGGAGCGTTCCCCGATGGGGGACAGGACAAGAGTGATCTGAGCCCCTTGTTCACTAAACTCCAAGGCAGCACCGTGATGCCATTGCCGCCCCCGCTGCTGTCTGTCGGGTTCGAGGAGCAATCGACGCTCCCCGGAATAACTCCATTCTCGGTTTCCACGGAGGTCGAGGAAAAGCACGTCATGCCCCCCTGCGCCTTGGAGGGGTCGGAGGGGTCCCCATACTGGCAACCTGGGATGTCCGGTTCGCACATGAGTCCGAGCGGGTCAATCAGATTCGTCGGGTTGTTCAGCACGTAGGCATATCGGTTCCAAGACTGTGGATTCGCGGGGTTCGCGGCGGCCAAGCCCGCCGGGTCCGAGCTCAGCCAGCGGCCCCAGGTAGGGTGGTACTCGCGCATGAGAAAATCGTACAGCGGATAGGCGCCGGAGGAGACGATATCCTGATTCTGGCCGGTGAAGTTCCGGTCGTGGGTTCCGGTCTCAGCGTAATTCTCCCCGTAGGCAGCATAGGCTCCGTCGTAATAAGTCGTGCGGCTCGGCGTCGAAGCCAGCCGCGAGCTTCCCAGCCAGTCCGAGTGCAGGTAGTATTGAAGCCCGGAAGAGTTATACACTGCCTGCGCGAACCGACGTGCGTGAAGCGAGGGCTCGCTCCAACTCGCCAACCGTCCTTATGTAATCGTCCACAGTCGCGATGCGACGCAGGTCAGTTCGGGCGATCCTGAGTCTCTTCGCTCTGTCCTCCATAGCCCAGATGAGCTCAACCAAGCTATCATCCCAATTGCGAGTGGGTGCAAGCTGATCATCGAAGCGGTCGTCCGGCCGTATAAGCCCCGGTGGCACCTCGGCGGCCTCGGCAACCTCATTGAGCAGCTTTACAACGACGTCCTCCGAAAGGCTGCTCCCGGCGTAAAACCTCCTGTAGAATTCCTTCGGGGCAATAGCCTCGCGGTCCCCGATCCGCGCCAGCCGCCTGCGGTTGTACTTCGGGCCCCAAATGACCCAAGGGAGTGCTAGCGCAAAGCCGAGCAAACAAAACAGCGGGAACGAAAGCAGGACTGCTGCGAGGCTGGGTCGCTCGTAGTACACCACCACGAAGAGCCCGAGCGCACAAACTGCCAGCTGCACTAACTTCATCGGTGACCGCAAGAAGGTCATTGCTCAGCCCTCCCTGGCCCTCACACCGGCG
>QHZN01000239.1 GCA_003225365.1 Acidobacteriota bacterium | reverse complement strand
TCCAGGCGAAGGGCATTCGCCCGCTCGACTCGCGGTTGAGCGCGGAGCGTGAAGCGAGCTCGAAGTACTCGACTCCGGCGCGCTCGCGAGCTTTCGGGCTCTCGGCGGCAAGGCGCGCTATTCCGACCAGGGGCGTGGGCGCGGGCCTTTCGGCGCAAATGGTGGGCATGGGTCACCTCGATTGGAGCACCCACATAGTTTCGCTTTTTATTCGCCTATTGTCAAGGCCGAAGATTCAATCGCGGAGGGCGGCTCGGGGAAATCAGGCGGGGGGGGGCGGGCTCAGCCCGATTCGAGGATCCCGGGCTGCCCCGACTTTCGCCGGAAGCTTCTAGTGCGGGGCGCCGGAGGGCAGTTCGGCGGCGGATGCGGCGGGCGTCGCTTTCGCCGATTGTTTTTTCGGAGCAATCTTCAGCACGACCGGGGTCGAGACGTGCGCGGTCGTAGCATTGGATTCGACCTGGCCCACGACGTAAATGGGCTGCTCGAGAGCTTCGGCCCAGTCGGCCGCGCGAAGCCGGACGGTGCGGCTGGATTCCTTCTCAGTGACGAAGCCGCCGGTGAAGCCGATATCGGCCACGACAACGCTGGGCGGCAAGTTGGCAATCTGGTACGGCACGCGCCCGGCAAAGCCGTTGCGCCGGTCGCACTTGATGGTGAGGGGGACTTCCTGGCCGGGCTCGAGGACGATTTCCTTCGGCTCCGCCGAGACGACAAGGTCGGGCGCGGGCATGAGCGAAACCAGGCGCAGCGGCCGATCGGGATCGGCCACGCGGACCAGTTCCCTCCCCGCAAGGCTCGCCTTCCCCACGACCTCGAAGGGCGCGCCAGGCATCGGGTTTTCGGGCGCGTCCGCAGCGGCCACGAGCACCACGATGGTTGAGTCTTGGCCTTCCGGAATCACCGCCGGGGCTGCCGCCACGCCTGGCGGCAAACCCTTCACCTCGACTTCGATTGGCCCTTGGTAGCCTGCCGTCCGGTCGGCCGTGACCGCGACGGGAACGCGGCCGCCCCGCGGAACGTTTGGATTCGCCAGGCTCGCCGTCAAGCGGAAATCGGGGCTGACTCCGCGAAGCGTCAGTCGGTAGGCGAAGTCCGGACCCTGGCTGCCGCGCACATCCTTGATGTGAAGCAGGTACTCGCCGTCTTCGGGCGCGTTGAAGTCGAGCCTCGAGTCCTCGGCGAAGCCCGGCCCGCCGTCGTCGTTGCGGTAGGTGAGCGTGAAGATCGGCAAGCCGTTGGGCGGCATCTCTTCGCCCGGCTTGAGCAATTGCACCTTGTAAACGGATGAATCCGCCGTGTGCGCTTCGGGAGTGGTATTAAAGAGCGCCAGGCGCTCCCCTGCAAAATTCTTCACCACCGGGTCAATGTCCGGCTGGTCGGGAACGAACATCAACTGCACCAGCTCGTCGCCCATCATCAGGTAATCGTTCACGCGGATTCCGGAGACCGAAGTCAGCCGCAGGTTGGAGGTCTTGGAATCGCGGTTGCCTAGCGTGAGGGTGGTTTCCGCGACGGCGCGCGCGCGGGCGTTGGGGATTTCGCCCCCCTTCGCGTCCAGGATTTCAATCACCGAATCGAGTGGCGAACCGAGCCGCGACGCGGCGACTTCCGCCACCAGGTGCTCGCCTTTTTGCGCCCTGAAGCGGAAATAATCTTCGTCGGCGGGGCCGGAGCTCTTGAAAATGTGCCCATTGATGGTCACCGGAACCGGAATGCTCTGACCATGGTCTGGTGAATCGTTGGGCTCGGTTTCTTCCAACTCCGGCGGAGTGTTCACGGCCAGCCGAATCTTATTGAACGCCGGCCCCTGGGGAGTTTGGACCACGCCACCGCGCTTCTCGAGGTCGGTGATAGAAATCGTATATTTGCCGTCCGCAGGCAGCTTGGCCGTGAGGACAGCGTCGGGGCGGCGCTGGTAATCTCCGACCCGGGCGAGTGTTTTACCCGTCGAGTCGCCGAGCGTCAGGACGGAGCGAAGCTGGGAACCGAGCTCGGAAGCCACGGTCTCGAAGACCAGCTCCTCGCCGGCCTTGCCCCTAAATTGAAAAGCGTCCACGCGGCCGGGGGACCCGAGAGCGCCGACCAGCGTCGCCGGCAACGCGACGGTTTGGGCTTCTTCGCCGGACATTTCTTTCGCTTCGATTTCAGGCAACTCGCCGATATCGAGCGCGATCAAGTTGGAGCTGCCGAGCGGAGTCTGAACTCGGAACCAATGAATCCCCGGCTCGGCGTCTTTAGCGACCGCCACTTCGATTTTTGCCTCTTGCTTCATGCCTTGCGCCACTTCCGCGCCCAAATCCTCGCCCGGCCTGATGACCCGCTTTTCTTCCGGTAGGTCACGCGCAGAGACGAACTTCGCGCTGATGGCCGGGGAGTCAAAGAGCAAGGCGCGAGTTCCCGCCAAATTTCGGCCCTCAAGGGTCAGCGTAATCGTCTTCCCTCGCTCGACACCGTGCGGCATGACGCTATAGACCTCGGGCGGAATCGTCTGCGCACTCGCGGCCACGGTCGCGCCCCCTACCACGACCGCCACCCACGCTACCCATTTCGCTGTCATGTTGCACCTCCTCGCGAAACCCTCTCGCGGCCCGGCTGCTTCTCGGACGCCATTAACGAGGTCTGTTGCGCCCGTCGCCAACGTAAGCTGGGGAAGGCGCTCCCGATCGAGGCATTCCGGATGCATGCCTCCATTAGGCGGGTTCAAGCGCTCGGATTGGTTTGCCGCTGACAAGGCTGTACAAAACGTCCGGGCAAAAGTCTACTCCATTGGGCCACACAATCGTCCCTGCTTCGGGGTCGACCTTAACCTGCCTGAAGAAACCTATATCCTCCAGCGGGGTGAACACACCACCACGGCCGACAACGCGTTCTCTCAGATCCAATTCGCCCTTGGTGCCATCAGTGAAGGTCAGCTCCAGGCGGTACTCTCCGAGGTGACTGACTTGCTTGACTCTCGGAAACATAGCTTGCCTTTCTACTTGAGAGGTTCAATCCTCTGGGCCGGGTGGCCGCTCTGCAACCGACGCCAGTCGAGCATCAATTCTCGTTGATGAAGCGCTGCCCATTCCAGAACCATGGATACCGCACGATACGGAAGCTGCCCCTCAAAAACCATGATCGGATCGATTCCCACTTGCGCCTCAGTTCCCCCATAGATCGCTTGGAAATGCGGCGGTTCATGATCGTCGAAATACATACGAATCACGATGCCAAAGAACCGACTGATTTCTGGCACGTCCCCATCCTACCACACTCCTTTCCTGCCCCAATCTGACCAGCCCCGTCCCCGCCCTGTGACGATTCGACGCCGCGGTTCGCCTCAATCCCGTTCAGGCGGCACCTCATTGAGCAGCCGCCCAGGTATTGGAGAGTTTCTTCCCGCTTGACGCGCACTCCCGCAGGTACAAGTTGATCAACCTTTGATAGCGAATACCCGTTTCCTCTGCGAGGCGCCTGAAGTAATTAATCGTGTCTCCGTCAAGCCGAATTGTCACTTGCTGCTTCAGACGCCGCGCATAGGGATTGCGTTTGGCGTTGGAGAAGTCGTAGTGCTTCCTCATTTTGTCCACGCCGACCCTACGAAAAGCCATGAGATAAAGGAAGAATCAATCCTTGTTATCGCCCTGGCGCCGTACGGCGCGGCCGGTGTTTCTGGATGATTCCCGCCAAGGCGCGCAGGGCCTCATTCGCCTGTCCCGCACTCGGAAACACGGCTGCCACATCGGGCTCAAGCACCACCACAATGCTGCCCGCGGCGTAGCGCGACGCATATTTGTTGGGCCGGGCGCGATTGAAGTCGTACTCCGGAAGTATCTCATCGGCTTCGACCCGGCCTGCTACTCTCGGTTTACGGTGCCCCTTGCTCATAGTCTCTCCGCTCGCGGCGTGTCGCCCGCCGCAACGACAGCCACCCACGCCAACCATCTCGTTCTCATGTTGCACCTCATCGCAAAGCACTCTCACGGCCTTTCGGAGCGCCCGTCGCGGGAACAAACGCCACCAGCGGCCCTAGGGCCTGCTCGTAGTTGGCGAGGTTGTAGACGCTCACCGAGCCGTCATAGCGGCCCGCGGCCAGCCATTTGCCGTCCGGGCTGACGCTCAGCGCCTCGACCCAATCCGGCTGGTTGTCGAGTACCTTTTTCGGGAAAAGCGTGGCCGCATCGCGGAAGCGGATGGAACGGTCGGCGGAACTCGAAATCAAAGTCTTGCCGTCGGGCGTGTAGGCGAGTTCGAGGATGGTGTCCTCGTCGGCGATCACCGATTCGAGGAGCGACCCACCCTTCTCCCCGAGCGCGTAAGTGCGAATGGTCTTATCCGCCCCGGCAGCCGCCAACTGCGCTCCCGAGGGGCTGAAGGCGATGGCGGTCACCGAGTCGAGCGCCTCACTCAGCGTGTAAAGCCGCTCACCCGTGGCGACGTCCCAAATTTTCACCGTGCGGTCTTGCGCGCCCGAAGCCAACCGCTTTCCGTCCGGGCTGAACGCCACGGCAAAGACCGCGTCAATGTGGTCCTTGAGCGTTCGCACTTCGGCCCCGGTCTCGATATCCCAGAGCTTGATCAATTTGTCGTAGCTTGCCGATGCCACCAGCTTCCCGTCGGGACTCGCGGCGACGGAGTAGATGCAGTCGGTGTGTCCGTTGAGGGTCTTCGAGAGCGTGCGGCTGGCGACGTCCCAGATTTTGATTTCACCTGCGCGCTGCGGCAGCCCTCCCGCCGCGGCGAGCCGCCGGCCATCAGGGGTCCAGGCGAGGCTCCGGACCAGGTCCGCGTGGCCTTTGAGCGCAGCCAAAACCTTTCCGCTCGCCGGGTCGAGCAATTCGACCTCTTGGTATCCGCCCACCGCGAGCATCTTCCCGTCCGGCGAGAAGGCGAGCGAGCCGATGGGGGAAACCACGGGAACTTCCGGCTTTATGTTCGGGATATTCGGCTGGGCGGAAACGGGCGCTTCGCCCGGGGCCGGCCCCGCGGCGCCGGAGTCAATCCAGGCTTTGAGCAGCGAGAGTTGGTCTGCCGGGAGCGGGTTGCCGCCGAAGGGCATCTGAGGCTTGACCTTCCCTTCGAGCATCAGGATCATGCGGCTCGCGGCAGATTTGCCCGGCACAATCACTTGGCCGTCTTTCCCACCTTTCATAAGCATGTCGTAGCTTTCCATGACCAGACCGCCCATCTTCACGGCGGAGCTGTGGCAGGCCATGCAATTGTCGCGCAGAATTGGGAAGACGTCGCGGGAAAAGCTCGGGGTCTGGCTCGCGGGCGCGGCGCGAATGGCAACGACTTTCGGCGAAAGCATCCCAGCGGCAAGAAAAATGGCGGCGAGCATCGCGACTCGAGGCTTTGGTTCTTTTCCCACCAGCTTGGTCAATTGAATTCCTCCCCAAGCGACATCGGAAGGGCACGGCTTCAGCCGTGCCGTTAGCGCCCTCACACCGCCTTACGGCTCCCCTCTCCCCGTCAGCTGACGGGGAGAGGGGCCGGGGGTGAGGGGCCGAAGCGGTTGCGGTATGGCTAAAGCCATGCCCTTCCACTCCGCTTTCATGCTGTGCGTCTGTTACAAAGCGAAATGACCGACCACTAATGGTCGAACATGAACTCTTTACTTGTCACGAGCGCCCAGGCGAAATCCGCGAGCGTCGCGCGATGCGGGTCCGCCTGGCCGGCGGCGAGTTTCCGCGCTTCCGCTTCGTGAAGGTCAGCCACCAGCCCTTTGCGCTCTCCTTCGCTAGGATGGCGGCAAAGCGCCGCGAGGAACAGGTAATCCACCGCGCGGCGGTCGGACATTCCAAGCTTGGCCAACATTTCCACCGTCCCGCCGGGCGCGCGGAGCTTGTCGTTGAGCGTGTCGCCGTTGATGACGTGCAGCGCCTGCGTAATGCTCGGCTCGGACTGCCGCTCGCCGGCGCTGGTCTGCTCGCGCGGAGGGCGGCCGAAAACCGTAAGGAAGTAAGAGTCCACCTGGGTGTCGGGCAATTGCAAAGCGCGCGTCCCGGCCGGGTAGCCGTCGAATTTCGTCGGCGCTTGCAGGACTTGGGAGATGGCGTCGAGCATCACTTCGGCGGGCAAGCGGCGAATGATGGAGTGCGAATAATATTTCTCATCCTGAAGGTTTCCGGGGACCGGCTCGGCGGCGGTCTGATAGGTCGCCGAATTCATGATGGTGCGGATGAGGTACCGCACGTCGAACCCGTGCGCGACGAAGTCGTCGGTTAGAGCCTTAAAGAGCTCCTCGTTCGAGGGCGGATTGGTTTCGCGCAGATCGTCCACCGCCTCGACCAAGCCCCGTCCCATGAAATTTTTCCAGACGCGGTTGACGGCGGCGCGGGCAAAATAGGTGTTCTTCGGCGAAGTCAGCCACTTTGCGAAATAGATGCGGCGGTCATCGGTCGAATCGGGCTCGAGCGCCGTCGCGTTGAGGGGCCGCGGCGGGAGCGGGCGGCCGAGGCGCGGGAAAATGACTTCGCCTGTGGGGCTGGAATAGACCGTGGCATCGTCGAGCCCGCCACGTGCGAAATTCCCGGTCTTCAGCCTCACGCGCGCGAACAGGTTCGCCATCGCGAAATAGTCCTTTTGCGTCCACTTCTCGAGCGGATGGTTATGGCAGTGCGCGCAGGTGATGCTAGTCCCGAGGAATGCTTTGGTCACATTCTCGGAAATCTGGATGGGGTCGTGCTCGATGACAAAATAATTTGCCGGGCCGTTTTCGCGCGAGTTTCCGGTCGCGGTCACAATTTCGTACACGAACCGGTCCCAGGGCTTGTTCTTCTCAACGCTCTCGTGAATCCAGTCGTAGAAGCTCCACATTTGGCCCGGCGAAAGATTTTTGCTCGAGACCAGAAGCAGGTCCGACCACTTGTAGGCCCAGTAGTCCACGAATTCGGGCCGCGTCGTGAGCTCGGCGATCAGGCGCGTGCGCTTTTCATGGGAAGGGTCGGTCAGGAACTTTTCCGTCTCCGCGGGCGTGGGCAATATTCCGGCGGCGTCGAGGTAGGCGCGGCGGATGAATTCCTCATCCGTCGCCGGGCGTGAGGGCGGGATTTGCAGGAACTGGAGCTTCTTGAGGACCAGGTCGTCGATGTAGTTCGCCCGCGGGGCCTTCATGAAGACCGCCGGATCAATGGAAACTGGGAACGGCACGCTCAGCCGCGCGAACGAGACGCGGCTCTGGTACCAGACGGTGACCGGCGCTTCGCCGTAACCGGTCATCTTGACGTGGCCGAGGTCGTCCACGTTCGCGACACTCATATCGCCGCTCGAAAATTTCGCCCAGCGCGTCACATCCTTCACGCTGCCGTCGGAATAATGGGCGCGGACAAGGATCTGCTGCTCGGCGCCGGGTTCGAGCGAGACTTCGCGCGGCAGTACTTCCAGGTCTTCGACGCGCGGGTCGGAGTCGAGCGGCGGCGGCATCCCCTGGGCGATCCAGCCCGACATGATTTTGTATTCCGGAGAGCCCACGCCGAAACGCCGCCCGCCGCCGTGCGGAATGGTGAGCGTGGGCTTGAGCAAGATTAGGCTCTTAGCGGGCTCCAGGCGCTCAGTGCGGCGAGCCAGCGCCTGGCGCGTCAGCGTGTAGTAATCGGCCTCGGGGTCGTAGCCGCGCAGCGTCAGCTTGAAGCCGTTCTTCCCCGCCAGCGCACCGTGGCACGGCCCGGAATTGCATCCGACCTTCGTCATCACGGGCAGCACGTCGTTGCGAAAGGTGTAGGAGAAGTTCTTCGTGAAGTCTTCGACCACGACTTCGGCCGTCGCCGAGCTGCCGCGGTAAGTGGCGTGGAGCGCGGCGTGGCCGTCACCCGCTGAGAACACGTATTTGAGCTTGTCGAGTTGAGCCACTTGAGGATTCGAGCACGAAAGCTTCGCCTCGGCCGTCAAATCCTCTTCGTGCCCGTCGGCGAATTTCCCTTCCACAACCAGCCGTTGGGAGGCAACCGGACCCACGAGTCGAATTGTGGAGGGGAGTATCCGAAGTTCCACCAGGCGGCGAGCTTCGGCCTGCGCGTGGAGGACCTTCGGTTCAGGTGCCCTCCCTTTGGAGCCTCCCGCCGAAGTTTTCGCCGCGGGCAGCTTCCGGCCGCTTCCCAGTGCGGAATTTTCCGTTTGCGAGAGCGAAACGAAGGTGAAAGAGCAGAAAATTGCGGCGATAAGAATGGAAAAAAGCACGAGGCGAAATGGAGGAAGGAGCTTTTCCATGATTCTACAAGGACGACTGTGAAGGGGCACAGCAGCCTCCCCCGCCCCAGTGAGCTTGCTGACTAACCATTCTAATTTGTCATTCTGAGCGAAGCGAAGAATCCCTCTCCATTATTTTTCAACGCCTACAATGGATGCTTCGCTCAGAATGACAATTTATGGTCTTTCTGCAACCTGCCAAACGCCGGCGCGCCCCGCCCTTACGACTCAGACCAATTCCGTAATCATTTGGACGCCGCGGTCGACGACTGGGAAGGGCCGGCCCTGTGGGCCTGGCAGTTCGATCTCCAAGCCGATGCCGAGCGCGTGGAAAATCGTTGCTGCAACTTCCTGCGAGGTCACCGGCCTGTCTTTGGGCGCGCCTCCGATGTCGTCCGACGCGCCAACCACCGTGCCGCCCTTGACGCCGCCTCCGCCCATAATCATCGTCCAGCAGGCTGGCCAATGGTCGCGCCCGCCAGCGGGGTTGATCTTGGGTGTGCGGCCGAACTCGCCCGTCGCCACCACCAAGGTCGAATCGAGCAGGCCACGATCGCTGAGATCTTCGAGGAGCGAGGTAAACGCGTTGTCGAACATCGGCCCGATAAGATCTCGATAGCAACTGATGGGGCTGAAGGGCGCCGAGCCGTGTATGTCCCAGGTGATTTCGTTGAACACCGTCTCGAACATGTTGACGGTGACGTAGCGCACGTCGCGTTCGATGAGCCGCCGCGCCAGCAGGCACCCTTGCCCGAAACGGTTCATGCCGTAGCGCTTGCGTACCTCTTCGGGCTCCTGAGCCAGCTCGAACGCCTCGCGGGCTCTTGCTGAAGACATCAGGGTGTAAGCCTGGTTGAACGTCGAGTCCATCAGCTTCGCGTCCTGGTTGGTTTCGAAGTACGCCACCGACTTCCCGATTTCGTCTCGCCAGCTCCGGCGGCGGTCCACGCGCAAGCCGGCAATGTAGTCCGGCGGGAGCATGTCGGGCACACGGAATTTCGGGTCGGAGGGGTCCGCGTTGAGCACAAAGGGGTCGAAAGCCTTCCCGAGAAATCCCGCTGTCTGGCCGTGCGGCATATTGCCGCCCGTATTCCCGATGGGGTGCGGCATCAGGACGTTCGGCGGAACGTCGCCCTTCGGCCCGCGCAGCTTCGCCAGCACCGACCCGATATTTGGATACTCAATGCCCCCCTGGAACAGTCGCCCCGTTTGCATCATCTGGTGGCCGGTGTCGTGCACGGCGGCCGCGGTGTGATATACGGAGCGGATGAGCGAGTACTTGTCCGCGTGCTTCGCCATGCGCGGGAAGATTTCGCAAATCTGAATGCCATCAACGTTCGTAGGGATGGGCTTGTAAGGGCCGCGGATTTCGGCCGGGGCGTTGGGCTTCATGTCCCAAGTGTCAATTTGGCTGGGTCCGCCAACCAGCATCAGGAAGATGCAGTTGGTGTCTTTCTTCGGGTCCACCGCGCCGAAGGATTTCAGTGCGAAGAAGTCCGGCAGAGTGAGGCCGAGGAAGGCAAGCGAGCCGGCGTGCAGGAAGTCGCGCCGCGTCAAGCCGTCGCAGAAGTGGCAGGGTTTGTCTGCGTCAAGTCTGAACATCGGCGCCCCCTTGCGCAAAGAATTCAAGACTCCGTGTCGAGCCTGTACGAGTGTCCAGTACCGCTGGGCTCACTTTCCCCAACTGACTTGACGCTTGGGGATGGCCGGGCCACGGGTTGGGTTCGCCCCCATTACCAATAGCACTGCGCACACCTAGAGTCAAGGACGCCTATGGGCTTTGCAGGATTTGAAGCCCTCTGCGATACTAAGAGGGTTGAAAGCGCGCATCAGCAAAAAGCGGCGCTCGACCACAGTCGAGGTCGGCGGACGCGGGAGGCATCGAGGCCATGACTAAGGTGGCGGCGGTTCAGATGGATGTGAAAATCCTCGCGAAGGAGTACAACCTCGAGCGTATCCTCGCTCGGTTCGAGACGGCGGCGCGCGCGGGCGTGAAGATCGTGGTTTTTCCCGAGTGCGCGCTGAGCGGCTATTGTTTTACGAGCAAGGAAGAGGCCTGGCCGGCCGCGGAGACAGTGCCCGGACCCTCGACGGAAAAAATTGCCACGCTGGCGTCGAGGCACGATGCCACCGCCGTGGTCGGCTTGCTCGAACGCGCTGGGGATGAAATTTACAACGCCGCCGCGGTCATCACGCCCAAAGGCATTCTTGGGACTCACCGCAAAATCCACCTGCTTTGCCTCGGAATTGACCGCTTCAACGCCCTCGGGGACAAGCCTTTCCCAGTCTTCGCGACGCCACACGGCCGCGTCGGCGTGAACATCTGCTACGACTGCAGTTTCCCTGAATCCGGGCGCGTTGTGAAACTCAACGGGGCAGAGCTGCTGGCGATTCCCACCAACTGGCCCGTAGGTTCTGACTCCTGGCAGCACACGCCGAAAGTCCGCGCCACCGAGAACCATCTGCACGTCGTGGCGGCCGACCGCGTGGGCGAGGAGCGCGGCTTCCACTTCTCCGGCCACTCGCAAATTGTGGATTTCACCGGGAAAGTCCACGGCGAAGCCGGCGAGACCGAAGAGACCATCCTTTACGCCGAGCTCGACCTCGCCGCCGCCAACAACAACCGTGTCGTGCGCGTCCCCGACGAGTGGGAATTCGACCGCATCCAGGCGCGCCGTCCGGAAATGTACGCCGCCATCACCGATGAGAGGCAGAGGGGGTAGCAACCCCGCCATCACGGCCCAGGCGCACCCGCTCACAGAGCAAGCCCTCGCCTTCTGATTTCACCAAGAATGGCCGCGCCAAAAGCGACCTCTAGAAAGCACCTACTTTACCTTCGCGGCAGAGATGGCCGCCACCAAGTCAAACCCTATCCCGAGACGGTAATAATCCCTGTCCGCCCGTGGTACGGGCTGAACAAAAACCCCCGGACTCGCCAGAGTCACAGTGGTGTCAGATGGAACAAGAACCAGGGGTGTGGCCAGGTTTTGAGCTGTCGCCGGCTTCATGATAAATGTCCCGAAAACGTACAACGCGTTCTTCGCCACCTTGAACGGAAAAGGATAAAATCCTTCAACTCGAACCACGCCGCCGCGGATATGGCCCCTCGTCACAGCCTCGTCGAAACCCCAGGTAATGTCAAATGTTCCGGGATAGGAGATTTCATTTTTGCCCGAGGCGTCCATGTAATGGGTCTTCAATCGAAACCCAATGTAGCCTTCGCGAAAGAAGCGGTCCCGGCCCGCCGGAACTAAAGCGACATTGGTGACGGGAATCTGCGTGGAAGAACAGCCTCCCGTACCGCTTGTGGTGCCCGTCCCTGGAATACAGCTCGGAATCCCATAAGTGGTTTGAACGCCCGGAGTTAATTTGACAAGTTGGGGAGTACTGAGAGGCGAAATCGGAGTGATAGCCCCCGCGGCAATGATGAAAGACACGCTCCCGTTCGTCTTTCCGCTGGGCCCGGGCAATAGCCGGACCGCCGAGGGCTTTGTCATCGCGATCTCCAATCCCCCCAGGGCTTCGAACCCTTGCGCCACATCCGACAGGGTTTTCGCGGATCCGGCTCCGGTGACAGCGGAGGAGACGGACCCCAGCGAGTTCAGGGGGATGCCCGTGGAGCTGGGGAGAGTCGAAATCCTCGGGGTGATCCAGACCCAAACGGGCGCATCCATCGGATTACTTTTGTCTTTCGGATTACTTTTATCGTTCGGACTACTTTTGTCTTTCCGATTCCCTTTGTCTTTCACAAATAGTGGGTACTGAACGTTTACCTCGATGAAGTATTGATTGCTGACCGAGCCCGAACTCTGCGCGTCAGCGCTGAAGCCAGCTACCGCTCGCGTGTACGGTGTCACTGATGCGCATTCGCCCTGCGGGTCCTCGAGGAAGGCGTCGAAATCGAAACTCGCCACCGTGATCAGCACGCACGGGAGTGGTTTGCCGATGCGGTTTCCATCTGAATCCTTGATTTGCACTCGGTAATATCCGTCCCGATTTTCTCCCGCTGGTAGTGAAAAGGGCTTCGGGGTCTCTCCCTCGGTCACGTCCTGAATCGCTCCGTTCTGCACCGTCGCGCATTTGGCGCTCGCCTCCGCCAAATCCTTGTCAGCAACGTCAGTCGGCGTAAAACAAACCTTTCCCTTTGTAAGCTTCCCTCCGCCCAGCCCTGCGGTCACCTTCGTCCCGACAACCTTGCGGTCTTTGAGCGCTTCAGTTGCAGAAGTTTTCGCCGGTGGACTCTGATCTTTCTTGGCGGCAGGCTTTTTCGCAGGCATCCCGACTAGCGGGATAGCGCAAAAGAAAAAGATAATCGGGGTCACGCGGGGACCTTGCTTGAGCATGAATTCCTCCTTGGCAGACGGTTTTCTTCCGGAAGTACGATAACAGCCCTCCATAACACCGACGATTATTGCCGTGAGGCGTATAATCGAGCGAAGGCAAGTTGTCAAGGGATAATTAAACCAGAAGCTAGTAAGGGCGGGTTATTAAAACTCTACTCCGGCCTGGCAGCCTTCGAACTTCCACTGGCACTCACCTTCTGCCTTTCCTCGCCCATTTCCATAGCACCGCGAAGAGGAAAAAAGGCGGGACGGCGAAGCGCAGGAGGAACTGGAGGCCGGTCCGCGCGCTTTCTTCGGTGAGGAAGCCCTGCTTAAGCCGCAGCCAGAGGACGCCGCAGAAAAAAAGAACCAGGATTGCCAGCAAGACCATGGCGACGACGGGCCGGGGCCGCGCGGCGGGCTCGGCGGGGCGCGGCTTCCATCGCGCCACGCGCGCGGCCAAACTCAACAGCACACCAGGTCGAACTATTTCCACGGCGGCCAAAGCGTAAACCCAAAGGTGCGGGGCGACGACATCCGGCCCGTAGGCTTGGAAGAAAAGCGGGCGCGCATAGTCAAGAAGATAGGCGTCCGCGAGGTCGAGCAAATACTTCACGGCGAATTCGGGCAGCATCAGCGCGTAGTAAGCCTGCTGGAAGTAATAAGGGATGTTATTGAGGGCGAGCGTCACGAGCACGCTCAGCCAGACGATGCCGACGAGGTGCGCAAGGTTCCCGGTGGCGCGCCCGAACGGGCCGCTCTCTCGCTGGGCGAGGAAGCCCGCAAGGAGCGCAAAGAGGAACAGCATTAAAATTCCGTCGGCGGCTGCGAGGAAAGCGTCACCGCGAAAGCGGCCTAGAAACCAAATTCCCGCGAGCGTCGCGCCCGCGGCGACATGCAAGACCACTCGGCGACCGGCCCAGAATCGCCGCACGGTCAGCAGCGCGCCCGCCAGCGCCGCGAACCACGCGAGCATCACGATCAAGCCGCGCAATTCCATCTGATAGATGCTCGTGTCCGGTTTCATCCCCAAGACTTCGCAGAACCAGTTGACGACGCTGCGCTCGACGCCCCAGTCCTGCAGCTCGTTCAAGTGGTTGGCGGTGGGCGAGACAGCCAGCCGCCGCGCCGTGCCGCGGGCGAAATCGCCGATGGTCACACCTTCGTTTTGATCCGTGGCCGCGCTGCGGTGAAAAACTTGGCGCATGTGGCCGAGGGGGCGAAACTCGTCGTAGAGGCCGACGGCCCAGAGGACGTTGCGGGGGATGGCGGGCAGCACGTCCGCTTCCATGCCGATGACGGCCACGGCGCGGATGTCGAGGTCGTTTTCGGCGGCGTCAATGGCAAGTGTCCCGCCCACGGAATGTCCGGCGAGAACCAGGCGTGCCGGGTCCACCTGCTCGAGCCCCCGCAGATACGCGACCGCCGCCCGAACGTCGGCGCGGAGCGTCTCCTGCGTATGCTCGCGCAGCAGTTGCCGGTTTTCGTCCCGCGCCCGCCCTCGCCAATCGAACGACAACACGACGAAGCCGTTGCGGACCAGTTCGAGTGCCAGCATACGGGCGTATTCCGGCGGGTCGTTGAGAGGCTGGCAGAGCACCACGCCCGGAGCGCGTCCTTCCACATTTGCCGGGAAATAGACGGCCACCCGAAGCGGCTCACCGCGGCGGTTCACCACGCGCGTGTATTCGAGGCGATGGGCGGGTTCGTGGATGAGGCTTGCCGAAAGGGCCGAGAGCCCACAAACCAGCCACGCCACTGCCCACGGCGGAAGTTTTCTCATGGCAGACTGAAACTGAATTCAGCGGGGCGCTGACAAACGCCAGAAGTTGTCATCCTGAGGAGTCCAGCCGTGTGGGACGACGAAGGATCCCTGCATTCGTCCGAACCAAAAAATACAGGGATTCTTCGCTCCGCTCAGAATGACATCGGCGCGGGGGTTCCAGTAACCCACTCGCCCCTTCGGCCAATTCGGACCGCATCAGTTCGCCGCTTGAACTGCTTCCCTCGTTCCGCGCGATTATCGGTTATCATCCGAAGGGCGTCAATTCCGGGAGCGTTCTTGAGTCCGGTTGGTCACCTGCAATACGGCTGGTGGTTCGCGCACTGGCGAAAGTTCGACCGGCGCGAGCGCGCTGCCATCGCCTTGGCCGCCGCGGCATGCGACCTCGACGGGCTGTCGCTCTTTTGGGGCGGCGACGCCTATTACCGCTACCACCACATCCTGTTCCACAACCTCGGCTCGTTCCTGGTCTTCACGATCGTAGCAGGCCTGTTTTTTTGGCGGAAGCCCTGGGCGTGGCTGCTGGTCGCATTCTCGTTTGGGATGCACATCGTCGAAGACTACTTTACGGTTCCCTGGGACATGCTTCCCTGGCGGCCCTTCGGGAACTTAGCGGTCAACCTCGACCACCACCTTCAAGCGTGGATCGTCCAGTACGTCTTTCAGTCCGTGGCCATGGTGGGCGTTTTCGCGATTACAGTTTGGATTTACACGAGGTACCGGCGGACGCCGATCGAGATCGTCTCACCTGCGCTCGACCGGCTGATTCTGAATTACGCCGTCCTCCCTTGGAAGAACGGCTGCGCGAGCTGCTCGGCAAGAGCGCACTTCACCTGCGACGCCTGCGGGCGGGTATTCTGTGCGCGTCACTCGAAAGTGGACGGCCACTGCCGCGTGCGCTGCCAGGAATGTCCGAGCTCGCTTGCTTCGGCAAGTCGAAGACACTGAGCCTGTCGAAGTGCTGAGGCGGTCCTGGTAAAGCTGCTCGCCTATGGTGCAACCAAGCTGTCGCTCGGCGGAGCACTCTACGGTGGTTGCGATGATGCCACATGGCGGGGCCTGGTGAAAAACGACATGCCGGCGGAGGCGCCAGTTGCAATTTGTCGGCGCATCGACCCGGAACAGCCAGCGGTGTGGCAAATGACTTGCGAACTGAACGCAATCAAGAAATTGTCAAAAAAACGTGACGAAATTCGGCTAGTGTTTGAGATATGACACCGCCTTCGTCCCACGGGGGTTTCAATTCGATCGACGGCCCGACCGCACCGGAATTCAATCTTGCCAGTCCGCTCTTCCAACATGCCCGGCAGAACGGGAAGCTATTGGCTCTTTCGGTTGATGGCCGCAATGTGTCATATGGCGAACTTGCCGCCCTCGCACAGAGAGTCGCGCGCTGGCTAACGGGCCGGCCCTCGCGCCCTCCCGGTTTCGTTTGTATCCTGGCCTCCCGCAGCGTGGAGGCTTACGCCGGTATACTTGGAACTTGCTGGGCGGGGGATACCTACGTACCGCTCAACCCCAAACTGCCGGAGGCGCGGCTGGCCCAACTGCTTAGCATGATAAAGCCCGTCGCGCTAGTCGTTGATGATGGCGGGTTGAGCGCCCTCACGGGCCTGGCGCTGAGCGCGGCCCCCAACCGCATGCTGACCGGTTTCGGCGAACTGCCCCCGCATGACCCAGAGGATCGGCCCCGTCCCATGTCCGCCTGGGACATCGCCTACATGATTTTTACCTCGGGAAGCACAGGGCTGCCCAAAGGGGTGATGATTCCTGCAAGAGCAGTGACTTGTTTTTTGAATGTGCTTAGTGGGCTCTACGGATTCCGGCCCGAGGACCGGTTCTCCATGGCTCATAACGAGACTTTTGATGTTTCCGTTCACGACATGTTTAGCGCTTGGAACGTCGGTGCTTCGGTCCACGTGGTGCCTGCAACACAACGCATGGGACCCCTGAAGTTCATCCAGGAAAAGCAACTCACAGTTTGGGGATCGGTGCCGTCAACGGCCGTTTTTCTCGAGCGCATGAACATGCTTAAGCCGGGCGCTTTTCCCACGCTCCGACACACGATCTTTGCGGGTGAACCGTTGCCATTGCGTTCGGCGCAAGCCTGGCAGCAAGCCGCCCCGAACAGCTCAGTTGACAATCTATACGGGCCAACCGAGTGCACAATCTTCAGTACGTGGGAGCGCCTCTCGGACACGCCGCACGTCACCCGGGAGCGCGGTACGCTAGCGATCGGCAAGCCTTTGCCTGGATTCGAAGCGGGCGTACTCGATGAGTCCTGTTCCTTCATCGCGCCAGGCATGGAAGGCGAACTCGCACTCTCCGGCCCGCAGGTGGCTACAGGGTACTTTCAAGACCCGGAGCGAACCGCCGAACGCTTCCCGGTGATCGGAGGGAAGATCTGGTACAGGACGGGGGATCTGGTATTCCAGGATGCATCGGGCATCTATCATCACCTGGGCCGCTTGGACAACCAGGTCAAGATTCTTGGCAACCGGGTCGAGCTAGAAGAGGTCGAGAAACACTTGCGAGAGGTCTGCGGGTCTGACATGGTGGCGGCGGTGCCTTGGCCTGTTGAGTACGGATCGGCGCAGGGCCTCGTGGCATTCGTCAGCGGAACGGCCTGCGCTCCGTCCGATGTGAAAAAGGCAATGCGGAGCCGGGTGGCTGACTACATGGTGCCAGGAGCTATTCGGGTGCTCAAGACATTACCGCTCAACGCTAATGGCAAGGTTGACCGAAGAGAACTGGAACGGATGTTGGCGGAGGAGCAAACATGACGTCCCCCGCGGCCAGCGCGCCAAGGGCCAAGCCTGCACCCGGAACAACCCCAGCGGGCTCTGCGGGGTTGCTGGGCGGCTTTCGTTTGATCCCTGCATTCGAGAGGGACCCGGGATATGTCACTTTCGCGTGCACGACCGCCGGAAAGCTGTATCTACTCGGCTTATTCGGCATGGGGCTGGCGATTCAGAACGGCGCGCGATACGCGGTGATACTTAGCGCGATCCTAGGCGGTGCCACTTTTCTGCCGCAGCATCGGCGCCTGGTTCTTACGGGCGGAACGCTTCT
This sequence comes from Acidobacteriota bacterium, assembly GCA_003225365.1. Classification (GTDB taxonomy): domain Bacteria; phylum Acidobacteriota; class Terriglobia; order UBA7540; family UBA7540; genus Gp13-AA74. Next base: position 13,016 of record QHZN01000239.1, on the reverse strand, counting down.
CTGGCTGGTGGCGAACCCATTCTGGTTTGACTGGAGCTTGCCAGAGCACGTAGGCAAGATTTCGACCCTTGCCGGCGGCCTCAATTTGCGCGCCCTATACATTACAGGTCTTGTAGGCGTGTTCGGTTTCGGCGCACTAGTGATCGGCTGGGCACGTCGGCATCCTCAATCTCTTCTATGCACCCAACCAGTTCTGACGCTTGGCATATTCTATGCCGCGATGTTGCTTTTCGCATCCTACGGCGCTCCCGACGGAGCCCGACTGGCAGCATGGCTGTTCCTAGTCGCATTCGGGGCCTACTTTTGGTTCTTCGCCTACGCCTTGTCGGACCAAAGGACTCGGGATGGGGACTCCGTCGCTCTTGAGTTCGGAACCTTCCACCCCTTTTGGGGCTCCACCACAACCCCTCTTCCCAAAGGGGCAGCCTATCTGCGGCGGATCGAAGCGAAGGATGCCCAGGAATTGGCCGTTAGTCAGTGGAAGGCGCTGAAGTTGTTTATTTGGGTCTGCGTGTTAAGTTTCTGCAATTTAGTCTTCACCAAGCTCATTCATGGAGCGTTTCACATCCCGACCTTCCAGGATGCGTTTGATCGGGGGGCGGCTCATGCCCCATACCCGGTGTATGTTTGCTGGCTCGCGCTGATTGCGGCCTTCGCTGAAAACCTCTTCGTGACCTCGGTTTGGGGCCACACCGTGATAGCCTGCTGCAGGATGGCTGGTTTCCGGGCGCTCCGAAACACCTACCGGCCCCTCGCCGCAAGGACAATTGCCGAGTTCTGGAATCGCTACTATTTTTACTTCAAAGAGCTCCTGGTTGAATTCTTTTTCTACCCAACGTTCTTCCGCTTCTTTAAAGGACGAACCCGGCTGCGACTTGCCGCGGCTACCTTCGCCGCCGCAGGCCTCGGCAACATGTTTTTCCACTTCATTCGCGACGTCGGATACGTTGCCCAGTTGGGGCTTTGGAGGGCTCTGATGGGCTTTCGCGTATACGCCTTCTATTGCCTGGTATTGTCCACTGGAATCGTGATTTCGCAGCTCCGCAACAAAGCGCCGCGGAGAACCGCCCGCTGGTTTCGGGCCCCGCTATTTCAGCGGTTGGGAGTGGTCCTGTTCTATTGCTTGCTTCAGGTTTTTGACGTCACGGGAAGGAGCCACCCGATCTCGACCCACTTGGCGTATCTTCTGCATTTGTTCGGCATAGGGAGATAATCTGATGGATGCACGGGAAGCAATTCGAGCCTTTGTGAAAGACTTGCTGGCCAGCAAGGGCGAGACCGCGGCATTCGAGGACGCAGCGTCACTCCTTTTGAGCGGCAGCCTTCAGTCAATTGACGCGGTGGAGATCGCCCTTTTTCTTGAGCAGGAGTACGCCATCGATTTTTCCGTGGTGGGCTTCGATGAGGCGCAAATCGATTCCGTCGACGCCATCGTCTCTCTGGTCGAGCAGCACGGCCGGCGGATTTCCTGAAGGGGTCCGCACACGGGCTGCGTGGCAGGAAAGGAGGTTTCTTGAAAGGCCCGGCAGGAGCGTCGCACGATCAGGAAGGCACGATTCACAGCCACCCCATAGACCTGCAAAAAATCGAGGCAACGCTGCGGGAGCATCCTGGCGTGCGGGAGGTGGCAGTAACAGTTTGGGAACCGCAGCCGGGAGACCAACGGTTGGTGGGATATGTGGTACCGAATGATGAGCACATTGAGCGCACTTCGACGGTGGCGGCCGAGAGAGGTCAGCGCGTCCGCAGGTGGCGTCTGGTGTTTGACTGGTTCCTGGGTGAAAAGGCGGCACAGTCTTCCCAGCCGGCTATCAATGTCGGTTGGAACAGCAGCTACACCAACGAGCCCTATCCGGTGGACCATATGCTGGAATACGTGGAGACGACGGTCGAGGAAATACTGTCGCTCGGGCCGGCGGAGGTTTGGGAGGTAGGGTGCGGCACGGGAATGCTGCTCTTGCGCATCGCGCCTGCCTGCAAGCGTTACGTAGGCGTGGACTTCTCGGCGCGGTCGCTAGAATCGCTGCGGAAGCAGATGGAGGAGCGGGGAGGCGACTGGCCGCAAGTTACCCTGATCGAACAAACGGCGGACAGCGCCGCGGGGTTCGAGGAGAATTCATTCGATACGGTCATCATCAACTCCGTTGTGCAATATTTCCCCGATGTGGAGTATTTGCAGAAGGTCGTCCATGAAGCCGTGCGCGCAGTCAAACCCGGAGGAGCCATTTTCATTGGCGATGTGCGCAGTTTGCCGCTGCTAGAGGCCTTCGCGGTCTCGGTGGAACTATTCCGGGCCCCGTCAGCCATGCCGCTCGAGGAATTGCGCCAGCGGGCCCGCCGGCGTGTCACGCAGCAGGAGGAACTGGTGGTGTCCCCCGCTTTCTTCCTGGCCTTGCCGCGACAATACCCCAAGATCTCACAAGTGGAAATTGAGCCGAAGCGGGGCCGCTTCGACAATGAAATGACCCGATTTCGCTACAATGCGATCCTGCGTTTGGGAGCGGCGGAAGAGAGCGTTGAGCCTTCGTGGTGGGATGGGCTGGGCGAGGAAGTAACGCTGGCAGCGATCCGCGAACACCTGGAAAAAGAGGCGCCAGAGACGCTCGGAATCAAAGGGGTCAGAAACGCGCGGGTGGAGAAGGACATCCAGGCAATCGCCCTGCTGGCCGATGGTGATGGCGCATGCGATGTTGACGAGCTGCGGAGAGCACTCCAGGAGATTCCGATTCGCGGCGTGCATCCGCAGGAATTATGGTCCCTTGGTGACGAGCTGAATTACCACATTGATATCAGTTGGGCGGCCTGCCGCTCCGATGGCAGCTTTGATGCAGTTTTCCGGCGATGGTCGGGTGACAAGCAGCAGGGCTTCGGCTTGATCCGGTGGCCACAGCCGGAGGGCCTTGGAAACGAACCGGCGCAATACGTGAACAACCCGGGACTATTTGCTCGCCGCCGAAACCTGGTTCCGCAGTTGCGTGCCTACGCAGCCAGGAATTTGCCGCACGATATGGCGCCGGCAGCCTTTGTGATCTTGGATGCCCTGCCCTTGACCCCCGATGGTCATGTCGACCGCCGGGCATTGCCCCTGCCCGAGGATTTGCGCAGATAGTCGTGAACCTGTTCCGACAAGTCGGGACAGGTGCCGCCCTGCCCTGGCGTTTCCTCGCCCCTGTTGTCTTGAAACCGAAGCGGAAGTGAGCGACTGTCCCATGACAAGCAACCCGGGTTGTCCGGTCGCCGCCCTCTTCCCCGCCCGAGCGCCCGGGTGGTTGCCCGAGAGTTTAGCAAATCAGAATCGATTTCTAAATGAGTTCGCTAGCTGAACAAATAAGCCGGGAAACGGTTTTCAGGTCAGAGTCAAGGGCATGAGAAGGTTTCGCTTCTCGGCGCGGACTCGAACTTGAGCCGTCTTGCGGGCGTGAGTCCTTAGACTGCGGCCAGGGTAAACTGCGCGCGAGCCCGCAGGCGAAATCCCGAGCGATCCCGCCCAGCGGGAGAGTCGAGGGACCTCTTGGGGCCAGCAACGCAGAATTTGGCTCCTCGGCCAGGACTCGAACTTGAGCCGTCTTGCGGGCGTGAGTCCTTAGACTGCGCTCAGAGTAAACTGCGCGCGAGCCCGCAGGCGAAATCCCGAGCGATCCCGCCCAGCGGGAGAGTCGAGGGACCTCTTGGGGCCAGCTACGCAGAATTTGGCTCCTCGGCCAGGACTCGAACCTGGAACCCTCCGGTTAACAGCCGGATGCTCTACCATTGAGCTACCGAGGAGTGGGCCGCGGATGCAAAGCGCCAAAGCGCGGACCTGCCTGCGCAGGCAAGCTCATTAACTCTAGCACGAGCCGAAAAATTCCGCCAACGAAGACCTCGGCACTGCGGCTACCCTGTGAGGGAGGTCGGCCGCCCGCGCTTCCTGTGGCGACCACGGAGAAACGCGGCAATATAAACCACGTAAACGGCGAGCCCAGACAGTGCCAGGATGTTGGGGGAACGCGTTCCCGCAGAAAGCGAACTCGCTCTGACGAATAAAGAGAGCGCAATGAGGATCCAGGCCAGAGAGTGAAACCACCTGAGAATGATGTAGGAGGCGAGCGGGCGGTCGGGGCCTGTGCGCTCTCCCTTCCTTTCCTTCCATCCCGGCCAGACCACGGCGTACACGATCGCGATTCCCAAGCTGGCCAAGCCGAAGAGTGTGGCATGTGAATTGATCACAAGGAATCTCGTCGCCGAGCTGCGGCTTCATCCCAAACTCTTCCAGGCCAAGGGCCCAGCCGGCAGCGGACAAGTTCCCGAGTTCGATGGACGCCACTTGTAGGCAAAAGGCAGGGAAAAACCGGCAGAATGCAAAAACGGATTACCCAAAAGCTTTCCGAGCCAGGCTGGGCGGACGGAGGGAAGGGTCGAGGTCAGTTCTTCTGATCTTTATCTTCCGGCGGCTTCTTATCCGAAGGCGGCTCGCTCATGCCGGTCTTGAGGGCGTCTTTGAATTCCTTGATCCCGGCGCCAAGCCCCCGCCCAAGCTCCGGCAGCTTTTTGCCGCCGAAAAAGATCAGCAGCGCGGCGGTAGCCGAGCCGGCGCGCCACTCCGTCAATCCAGCGCTCGGGCCCCTCGAGCTCGACGAACGTCCCGATAGGCGTCTCATCGAAATCGAGCACACCGCCTTTGGAACCGCCCACCCGCTTGGGCGCGTAGGAGGTGCGGAATTTCTGATAACAGAAGGTCTCCTTGAGACCGAGCATCGCGAAAACTTCGCGCACTTTTTCCCCGTCATGGACCGGCGATTCGATCTCCTTGCGGACTTTGTAGCGACGCGAGCGCGCGGGGGGCCCTTTGATTGTGGCAATCCATCGCCCGTCTTCCTCGCGGAGACGGAGCAGGCGCCCGGAGCGCCGCAGGCGGCCGTCGGGAAAATCGAACAGGTGGTTTGACTCGAAATGCCGCGCCGAAGTCCGGCGAAAGTCCAGCGACCTTAGCAGGCGTTTGAGCGCCGCGGGCGAATGTACCAGCAGCTTGATTTCAACTTCCGCGCCGCTCTTTCCGGTCTTTGCCACGCCCAAGGGATTCTTTGATTGTCCGTCGGCTTGCGGGCGGCGCTCAGCAATGCTAAGCGTCCGAGTGAGTCACCGGTAAGAGTCAACGGACACTAACTCGACCTTTTCAACAAAACCACCCAGTCGCCGCCGTCGGCGGGCTCGGGGGTTGTCCACCGTGGGCCGGCAGCTTCGCCGATCGGGAGCGAGCGGCCTTCCCTCGGGTCGAACCAGCTCGCTTGATACGTCCCCGAGTCCAGGCGAACGGAGACTTTTTCGCCCATCGAAATGTAAAGGACGTAGAGCTTCCCGGACTCGGCGAGGCAATAGGCGTGGCCCTCGACCAACTCGTCTTGCGGCTCGGCCTTCCACCATTCGAAGCTCGTGAAGAAATCCACCATGTGAGCGTAGCCCTCGAGCATCGTCATGGAGTCATCGCCGCGGCCGTTCACCCAACCGCCGCCGGTGTCGGGCCAAGCGCCCGTGCCGCGCTTCGCGGTTTCGCCGGTGGTCTGATACGTGCCGGCCATTGCCATTTCCCAGGCCGCGCGGCGATTGGCGTCCGCCGAGGCGCCGTCGGGGTAGCTCGGGCTCCAGCGCGGGTAATGGTCTTCGTAGCCGTATTCCTCGTTCACCTGCGGGATAATCCGCCCGGCCGCCGCCTGAAGCTTGCGCTGGTTGAGCATCCAATCGTGGAGCGGCCGAGGCCAGTATTGGAACGACGTAAAGCCGAACCAGCTCGACGCCCGGTCCTGCTGAGCGTTGTCCACCGGGTGGTCGGTGGCGAGGTGATGATAAGGGTCCCACTGTTCCAGGCGCGTGCCGATCTGGCGCGACCACTCCAGGCTGCGATACGAGCTGATGTCGTCGCCGAGGTCCCAGGTCACATTCGAGAACGCGGAAAGGCGCGCGGCAGTGTAATGAAAATAGCGAAACTCGTCCTCGCTGAGCGCCGCCGGATGGACCTTCGAATCATTCCAGTCGAAGATGACGGAAATAATCACGTCCTTTTCGCGCGCGTAGCGCAGCATGCGCTCGAATTTCTGGTAATACGCGACGTTGAAGCGAGAATAGTCGAAGCCCGGATTGTCGGTCGAGTTTGGCCGCTCGGCGACCCAGGGATTGAGGTACGGCCAAAATTCCCGGTCGGGAATGATGGGCTCGCTCCAGAAGCCCGACGAGCGGCCGCCCGCCAGCAGCAGACGAATGCGGTTGACCTTCAAGCGGTGCAAGCGGTCAATAGCCTGGCGGATGACGCCTTCATCCGTCCACGCCATCAGCAAGAAGGCCGTCGTCCCGTTCCAGAAATAATGTTCACCCGTCCCTTCCCAAATGAAATGCCAGGGATATTGCGTGTCCACGCGCAGGACGCCGCGGCGATGGGCATCCGTGGCGCGAAAGGAGCCGGAGTGCGTCCGCGTGAAATCGCCTTGCCGGTAGATGGCCGAGTAGGTGTAGTCGCCCGCGCCTGCCGGCATAAAGCGAATACGGAAGAGGCTGCCGTCGAGCGCGTCCGCAAAGCCTTCGACGGCGAGCTTCGGGCCGCCCGTCTTACCGAACTCGCCCGTAACGTGGACGTCCGTCGAGGGGCTCGCCGCGTCGGGAGAGACAACGCTCATCGTCACTTCGACGAAATCGTAGGCGTCGACGCTCTCCGCCGATAGTGTGAACGTGACGTCGCGAGGCGCAGCCCAGACGGCGGTTGAGGAAAGGAAGATGAGCGTCAGAAAGGATGGACGAAGTCGGAGTGAACGCATCAACCCAACTCCTCGAACACTCTCGGGCCGCAAGGCCCGCGGTTCGAAAGGCTCCAGGAAGCCGACGGGCGTCGAGTGGAATCAGGACTCCCGCTCGAGTATAAAATCCGGTAGGGAACGCAAAGCGTCCTTGTAAATCGAATCCGGAAAACCGGCCAGACAACTGCGCGCGAGTTCGGCGAATTGCCGCGCCTTTTCCCGCGCCGCTTCGAGACTCCGATAGGTTTCCATGAGCTCGAGCACTTCGTAAAGGCGCACCGAGCGGAAGCTGCGCTCTTCGAGCACGCGCGCGACCTTCTCCGCTTCCTCGCGCCGGCACTTGGACAAAAGGTAGATCAGCGGCAGCGTGACCTTGCCTTCCCGCAGGTCGCTGCCCGTTGGCTTGCCGAGTTTTTCCTCCGTCGAGGTGAAATCCAGGACATCGTCAACAATCTGAAAAGCCAAGCCGAGGTTTGCGCCGTAGGAGCCCAGCTTGGTTTCGTCCTCTTCGCTTTTGCCAGCCAGCACCGCCCCCAGGCGCACGCAGACGGAGAACAAGCACGCCGTCTTGCGGTAGGAGAGCTCCAGGTAATCGTCCTCCGTCATGTCAATCTTTCCGAGCTCGGTCAACTGAATCATTTCCCCTTCCACCATGCTTTGTGTCAGCGCGATCAGGAGGTCGAGGATGCGGAAGTTGCGCTCCGCGAGGGCCAGGTTAAAAGCCTGCATGTAGAGCCAATCGCCTGCCAGCACCGAGCGGTGATTCCCCCAGCGGGAATTGGTGGAGGGCCGCCCGCGGCGCAGCTCGGCCTCGTCAATGACGTCGTCGTGGACGAGCGTTGCGGTGTGGATCATCTCTACCACCGCGGCCAGTCGCACCGCCGAAGGCCCTTCGAACCCGCAGAACTTCGAGGCCAGCAGCACCAGGGCCGGGCGCAGGCGCTTGCCGCCGCTAACGGCCAGGTATTGCCCGATTTCGGTGATCGGCCGGACGTTGGAGACGCTCTGCTGGCTGAACACCTCTTCCACTTTCCGGAGGTCGGCGCGCACCAATTCCAGAATCTCTTTGCCGGTAAGAGTGCGGGAGGACGCCACGGTTTCGTTTTCGCCGCCGAGAGCGCCCGGAAGTGGTTCCTTCATGCGCGGATGATCCGTCAGCTGACGGATTGCCTCCCAACCCAGCGAGATACTCCCATAAATCCGGCGGCAAAGAAAGCAAAAGTTCCTGCGTCTCGGCCGTTGAAGGCTTCAGCGAATTCAGCGGAGATGAAAAAATTCCTCGAAATTCGAGACCACGCGCGCGCCAAGCTCCTCAATGCCCGTGGCGTGAAGCTCGGCGAGCATCCGCGTTACTTCAACGACGTGGGCGGGCTCGTTGCGTTTCCCGCGATGAGGCACGGGGGCCAGATAGGGGCTGTCGGTCTCGGTGAGAATCCGGTCGAGCGGGATGCGCCGCGCCACAGCGCGCAGGTCATCAGCTCTCTTGAACGTGATGTTGCCGGCGAACGAAACCAGAAAGCCGCGATCCATGAAGCGTCGGGCGTCGTCTAACGTGCCGCTGAAACAGTGGAGGATTCCGCCGCGATCGAGGCCCTGGCCGCGCTCGAGGAAAATTTCCTCGAGGGCCCCCCAGGCTTCTCGGCAGTGGATCACGACCGGGAGCTTAGCTTCGCGCGCGATGTCGAGCTGCCGGACGAGCACTCGCTTCTGGACGTCGCGTGGGGAGAAGTCGTAGTGGTAGTCGAGGCCAATTTCGCCGATGGCCACGACTTTCGGATGCGCGATAAACTCGCGCAACCGTTCGAAGTGTCGTTCCTCGACGCGCGCCGCTTCGTGCGGATGAAACCCCGCGGCGGCGTAAATCCAATCGTGCCGCTCGGCGAGCGGGACTGCGGAAGCGAACTCGTCTGGTGTTTCGCCACCTCCGATCGCCAAGAGGCGCGTGACGCCCGCCGCGTGCGCCCGCTCGATCACGGCGTCACGGTCGGCGTTGAATTCGACGTCGGCAAGGTGGCAGTGGCTGTCAACGAGTACAGGTTTTAGGTGCGAGGTGCTAGGTGCTGGGTTCAAGGAGTGTCGTGTCCAGCCTCGATTCAGTGCCGCGGAGAGCTTTGGAAAGCCCACTCAACATCCGGCTGATTTGGCCAGCCAATTCCAAGGCTTTCTCGGTCTGGCTCCTCTCCACATAAGCCAATCTTTCCGCAATCATGAAATGTGTTTCCAGTTCCGCCAAAGAACCATTTGCAACCGACAAGTGGTGAAGATAATCCCCCAAGTGGTCACGGCCATGGCCCTCGGCGATGTTAGCCGGGATCGAAACTGCCGCGCGCTGAATCTGATTCGCCAGCCCGTAAAGCTCATTTTTCGGGAGCCTCGCCGCAATCTTATAACTTTCGACAACGAGATCCATGGCCTTCGCCCAAACTTTGAGGTCGCGGTAACTCTTCACAGGCTCCTTCATCATTTCTTGTCCCTAGCACCTAACACCTAGAACCTGGCACCTACTTGAGCTTCGCCCCCTTCGGCACGTCCTCCTTGAACGTCGCGAGCACCGGGCGGCCTTCCGCGCCGACCGAGGCGGCGACCACCATGCCGTTCGACTCGACCCCGCGAAGTTTGCGCGGCTGGAGATTGGTCACCAGCACAACTTTCATGCCGATGAGCTGCTCGGGCTTGTAATATTCGGCGATGCCCGCCACGACTTGGCGAACCTCCGTGCCAATGTCCACCATGAGCTTCAAAAGCTTCGTGGCGTTCGGGATCGCTTCCGCCGAGACGACTTCGCCTACTCGCATGTCCACCTTGGCGAAATCTTCGATGGAAATTTTGTTGTCCGCGCCCGGACTAGGGACTGGGGGCTGGGGACTAGGAGCTTGGGATTGGTGACTAGGGACTGGGGAGTGGGGACTGGGAGCCGGCGCAGCGTCAGTTGGTTTTCCGGATTCGATGGCCACAGACTTTTTTGCCTCCTTCGGTTTGTCTCGTTCGAAGTCTGCCTCTGCGAGCTCGTGCAACTTCGCGAGCGTGGCCTCCTTGTCGAGGCGCGGGAAGATGGGCTCCGGTTTGCCGACTTGCGTGCCGGGCTTGAGATCCTCGAATCTTATGCTCGGAAGGTTTTGGTCTTTAACCGCACCCTGCTGACCTAACTGCTCCCAAAGTTCCTGGCAGGCGCGTGGAAGGGCTGGACACAGCAGCACGGCGAGAAAGCGCAGCGCAGCGGTCGACGTGTAGAGCACTGCCTGCAGGCGGTTTGGCCCAGTTGTCACATATTTCGCTTTGGACTCGTCAAGTTCGCGTGTCCACGTCCACGGATGCTCCTCGTTAAGGTATTTATTGAGGTGGGCGACGAACCCCCAAGCGCCTTCCAGGCCTCGCGAGAAATCAAAACTCTCAAAGCACGAGCGATAGTTCTTCAGCGTTGCCATCGCCAGTCCAACTATCTTGCTCTCGGGTGGCTCGCCTCCGATAACCTCCTCCACACTTGTACCGGGCAGGGCTTGAGGCACCGAACCGTCGTAATGGCGTTTCAGCATCGTAAGAATGCGGTTCGCCAAGTTCCCCAGGTCATTTGCCAGGTCTGAGTTGTAGCGTTGAATCAGCGCGTCGTAAGAAAAGCTCGTGTCCTGTCCGAAGGGCGCTTCGCGCAGGAGGTAATAGCGCAGCGCGTCGTTGCCGGGCGCGCCAAACGAATCGAGCGCCTTGACGATGGGCTCCGGATAAACCACATTGCCCTTCGACTTCGACATCTTGTCCTGCTCGTAATAAATCCAGCCGTGGGCGAAGACGGTGGTGGGCAGCATTTCCGGCTGGTTGGGAAAGGCCGCCATCAAGAACGCCGGCCAATACACCGCGTGGAAGCGCAGGATGTCCTTGCCGATCATGTGCACGATCTCGGCCTCGCCCGGAACATTCCTCCAATACTTCTGAAATTCGGCTTGACGCGCCGCGTCATCGCTCCCAAAACCTATTCCCGTCATGTAGGAGGTGAGCGCGTCATACCAGACGTAAAAGACTTGCTCGGGGTCGTCCGGCCAGGGGATGCCCCACTTGAGGCGTTTGCGGCTCACGGAAATATCTCGCAAGCCGCTCTTCACGAAGCTCTTCACTTCGTTGAGGCGGAAGTCCGGGCGCACGAATTCCGGGTGCTTCTCGTAGAGTTCAAGCAAGCGGTTCTGGAACGCGGAGAGTTTGAAGAAATAGTTTTGCTCGCTGATCAGTTCGGCGGGCCGCCCGCAAATATCGCAGTTCACGGGCTCGGCGCCGTCGGAAATATAGCGCTCGTCGGAAACGCAGTAGCGGCCTTCGTACCTTTTTTTTTCGATATATCCGTTCTTGGCGGCCTCGCGCAACATCCACTGGACGGAGCGGACGTGGTCGGGATTTCCGGAGGTGTGAACGAATTTGTATTCACTGATATTCAGAAACCTCCAGAGCTCTTTAAAGAGCTCGCGCTTCGAGGCGACAAACTCCCCCGGGGATTTCCCCTCCGCGTCCGCTGCGCGCTGGATTTTTTCGCCGTGCTCGTCGGTGCCGGTGAGGAAGGCCACATCGTATCCGCACATGCGCTTGTAACGCGCAATCACGTCGCAGACGATGGTGGTGTACGCGGATCCCACGTGCGGCCGCGCGTTGGGGTAGTAAATCGGAGTGGTGAGGTAGAATTGTTTCATTGATACATTGCTTCATTGAATCATCGAGAGGGAAGCAGCCGAATCCTCCGCTTCAACAGGCTGATCAAAAACCCCCTCACGATGTCATTCTGAGGAGGCCCGCAGAGCGGGACGACGAAGAATCTGCTTGGTTATTGATTTGTCCCAGAGCAGATCCTTCGCGCAGTTTACCCTGAGCGAACTGCCGAGATCCATCGCTCCGCTCAGGATGACAAGCGAAGGGCTCAGAATGACAACATAAGACAATTTTTCATCAGCCTGTCAATGAATCAATGACCCGATGGAAAAATCAACCGATTTTCTGCCTATAGGCCGACTGCGCGGCGAGCATCACTTCCTTGAGCGGCACCGATTTCTCACGAGCCACCCGCTGGCAATCGTCATATTCGGGCGCGACGTTCAGGACCCTTCCGTTGCATTTCGCAACCTTCATACGCACTCGGCCGTAGGGCGTCTCGACTTCCGCCGACTCGCGCTCGAGCACTTTGCGCCGCGCCTCGTAAATCCTGAGCCCGATCGTGGTGGTCTCGTCGAAGAGCAACCCGGCCAGTTCGTCGCCCTTGTCGGGCTCCGACAGCACGGTCACTTGAATGCCCGGCCGGCCCTTCTTCATCTGGACGGCGGTGCAAGTGACGTCGAGCGCGCCCTTGGCGAGCGCCCGTTCAACGAGATAGCCGTAAAGTTGCGGGCTCATATCGTCGAGGTTCGCCTCGATGACGGAAACCAGTTCATCGCCCGGCAAGCCTGTGTGTGCCGTTTCCGCGTCCGCGGCCTCGCCAATGAATATGCGCGCGACGTTTGGGTGTCCGTGAAAATCCATTGCGCCCGCGCCGTAACCGATTTGCTCGACTTTCATCGCCGGCATAGGGCCGAAGGTTTTCGCGAGCGTCGAAACGATTGCCGCACCCGTGGGCGTGACCAGCTCGCCTTCGACGCCCGAGGAATACACCGGAACACCCTTCAGCAACTCCGCGGTCGCCGGAGCGGGCACCGGCAGCGTGCCGTGGGCCGCCTCGACCCGCCCGCCGCCGACGTTCAAGGGCGAAGAGAATAGCTCGCCGATGCCCGCGAGCTCCAGGCCGATCGAGGCGCCGACGATGTCCACGATCGCGTCCACCGCGCCGACTTCGTGGAAGTGCACTTCGCTCGGCGGCTTCCCGTGGAGTTTGCCTTCCGCCTCCGCCAGGCGGTGGAAGATCGCGCGCGCCTTCGCCTGAACGCTTTCGGAGAGGCCGCTCCCCTTGATCAGCGTTTCGATCTCCGCCAGGTGCCGATGGCTGCCCTGGGCGGGTACCTTGACTTCCAGGCGCGTGCCTACCAGTCCTCCGCGCACCGCGCGGGTCCGCTTGAGTTCGTAGAACCCGAGGGGGATTTTTTTCAGTTCCGCGAGCAATTGCTGGGCGGAAATGCCGGCGTCGACGAGGGCGCCGAGAAACATGTCGCCGCTGATTCCGGAAGAGCCGTCGAGGTATGCTCGTTTCATATCAGCCTCGGTAGGATTTCCCCGGACTTTCCATAGAGGATCCAATCAGCCATGAAATCGAGGCCGCTGGGCTCCAGGTTGACGACCGCCACGCGCGCGCCG
>QHZN01000202.1 GCA_003225365.1 Acidobacteriota bacterium | reverse complement strand
CTTGGCCCAATAGGCATAGTGTTCGGAGGGGTAGCCATACACAGCCTTGTTCGGCCCTCCATGGACGGAGGGGTCGGCTTGTCGGTCCCCTGCGATATTCAGCCGCTCGACGCGCACGCGCCCTCCGACCGGGCTCTTGAAGATGCCAGTCAAGACCTTTTCCCCGTTCACTCGGACTTCACGCGGCAGGCCCACGTTCACGGAGATAATTCGCACGCCGTTCAGTTTATAATGAATTCGCGCGAAAGTGGCGGAACTGGCAGACGCGCCAGACTTAGGATCTGGTCCCGCAAGGGGTGGGGGTTCGAATCCCCCCTTTCGCATTATCGCAAGCGGGACTGAGCTCTAACCGCCAACACTTCGGCGGGCTCCGTTCGACCCGCCGGCTAACGGGCTCACGGCCGTCAGCGGTGTCTTCGACTTGCCGCCGAAAGAACGTTGCTACGGCGCGCCGGGCCCGCGAGCCGCTCGGGAGTCGGTCGCTCAAGGGTTTCGGCGAGCTTTAGATAGAGCTTGAAGGGCGGGGGAGATTGTGGTATTGCATAGTAGCTGGCTCGATTCCGATTCTCTCAACCGGTAGACGAAAGCGAAGCGCCCGTTGCGGTGGGCGAAGTCTGAGGATTGACTTCGAAAGGGGAAAGGCCTATGGCCAATTGTGCGAAGTGTGGCGCAGCCTTGGCTCCGGGAGCGACGTTCTGCGGTTCGTGCGGATCGCAGGTCAGCGCGGCAGCCGCGCCCGCAGGGACGGTGGCAGGCACCCCGGCGCCTGCCGCCAGCAGCGGACTTTCGCAGAACGTCGCCGGGATGCTCGCCTACCTTTTCATCATCGGGCCGATCCTGATGATGGTCCTTGAACCTTACAGCAAGGACAAGTTTGTCCGCTTCCACGCATTCCAGTCGCTGTTCTTCGACATCGGATGCACCGTCCTCTGGATTCCCGTGTTCATCGTGGGGTTAATTCCCTATATCGGCTCGCTGATCAGCTTTCTGGTGTTTCTGAGTGTCGTTGCCCTGTGGGTGATTCTTGTGGTGAAGGCTTACGGCGGTCAAAAGTTCCAGCTCCCGTTCATTGGAAAGCTCGCGGAAGAGCAGGCGAACAAGTAAACGGGTCCCGTACGGGGTAGGGACGCGGCGACCGAAGCGCGACCGGAAATCAGCGGGGGTTCCCGCAGACCTTCCGCCTTGGGCGTACTTCAGCGCGGCTTTCCTCTTGACAAACGAAGCGCCGTGGCGCAACTCTACACGTTCTCCGCTCGGGCGGGAGCCTACCTGCGGCAGGCAGGTTCGAGTGCCGATTTGCAGTGGAGTATCGGTCCACCTCAGAGCATGCGAGTCCGCGTTTGCTTCCACGACCAGTGTTTCGACGGGGCCTGTTCGGCCGCCCTCTTCACACGTTTCTACCGCGCCTCCGTCAACCCCCAGGCGACGTTCGACTACCGCGGGTTGGCGCACCGGGCCGGGCAGCTCTTTGAAGAAAGCCTTTTCGACGGCGACGAGAACGCCATCGTTGATTTCAAGTACTCCCCGAGCCGCCGCCTGACCTGGTGGTTCGACCATCACCAGAGCGCTTTCCTTACCGAGGCCGACAGCGAACACTTTCGACGAGACGAGAGCGGACGAAAATTCTACGGCCCCGACTTCCACTCCTGCACCAAGTTCATCGCCCACATCGGCCAAACGAAATTCGGCTTCAACATCAGCGGTCTCGAGGACCTGATTCGATGGGCCGATATCATTGATGGCGCGCAATTTGCCGACCCGAAGACGGCGGTAGAGATGCGCGATCCGGCCACGCAGCTCTCGTTGGTGATCGAAGGCTCCAGCGAAAAGAATTTTGCGGCTCGCCTCATTCCGGAACTAGCCGCCAAGCCGCTCGCCGAGGTGGCGGTGCAGCCCGGGATCCGAAAGGACTTCGAGGAGCTGTACGTGCGGCACCTGAAATCCATGGAAATAATCCAGCAGCGCGCCGAGCTCAAACAGGGCGTGGCGTTTCTCGACCTGAGCGACCATGGACCAGAAGGGTTCAATAAGTTTATCCCGTATTATTTGTTCCCGGAAGCGGTGTACACCGTCGCCGTCAGCCTATCACCCGAGCGGGCGAAAGTCGCGGTGGGAAGCAATCCCTGGAACCCGACGCCCAAGACCGCCAATCTGGCCAGCATCTGCGAGCGGCATGGAGGGGGAGGGCACGCGAAGGTCGCCGCAATTTCACTGCCGCCGGGCGACCTGGCTCGGGCGCGCGAGATCGGAAGGGAAATCGCTCGAGAGTTGCGCGCGGGTTTGAATACCTAGGAGGCTGATGAAAAATTGTCTTACGTTGTCATTCTGAGCCCGTTCGCCATTCCGCTGCGAACGGCCCTGAGCGCAGCGAAGGGGCTCAGGGTAAACTTCGCGAAGAATCTATGTTGTTGATTTTAAGGCAGTGCGAGATGCTTCGCGGAGTCTACCCTGAGCGCGGAATGAAAGGGATTCTTCGCTTCGCTCAGAATGACAGGCGAAGAGCCTGCCCTCCCTTCGACTTCGCTCACCCCTCGACTTTCGCTCGGGGTCCCTGAGCCTGTCGAAGGGAGGGACGGTGAGCGAAGTCGAACTGTCGTGAGCGAGCAAATCCGGCAGGGAAAGAGCGAGTGTCGTGAGCCAGACCGCTGGAGCAGAAATGGGCGCCATTCAGGTCAGCGTTTTCGGGGCTTCGGACATTGGCCGCGTCCGGAAAAACAACGAAGACAATTTCGTGGTGTGCGACCTGACGACGGGTGAAGTGGAGATGAGCGCGTCCTTGCGCCGCCACCTGCTTGGCCCGCGCGGCACGTTGTTTATGGTGGCGGACGGCATGGGGGGCGAAGCGTCCGGCGAAGTGGCCAGCCAGTTGTGCAGCGTCACCGTGCCCAAGCGCCTTTACGAAAACCTGAAGTCCGTGGCCAAAGTAAGTGAAACCAATTTCGTCCTCATGCTCCGCGAGGCCATCGAATATGCCAATCAGATCATTTATCAAAAGGCGCTGGCCAACGCCAATTACAAAGGCATGGGGACAACCACCACGGCGGCGGCGCTATTCGGGCCATACCTGTTCGTTGCCCAGGTGGGGGATTCGCGCGCCTACCTGGCCCGCAACAAGGTGCTTGTCCAATTAACCCGCGACCAGACGTTCCTGAATTACCTGGCCGATATCGGCGCCGAGATGCCTGCCGATCCTGAAAAAGACAGCCGCAAGAGTATCCTGACGCAGGCGGTGGGGACGAGCGAGAGCGTGGACGTCAAGGTCACTTACGCCAAGGTCTGCCAGGGCGACCAGATGATGATTTGTAGCGATGGCCTCTACAACATGGCCAAGCCCGAGGAGATTCGGCGGATTACTACCGGCCCGGACGATTTGCCGGCGAAATGTAAAGCGCTGATTTCCAGCGCCAACCAGGGCGGGGGGATGGATAACGTTACGGTGATCCTGGCGGAGTTCAGCGGCCCGGGGCTTTCCCCCCCGCCGCCTTCGGGGGAAGTAACCTTCAAACAGTTTCGAGAAGAAGATTTCCAGGCCCCGTCGCCAACGGAGAAGTGACGTCGAAGATACTGAGCCCCTTCGAAGTGCGACCCATCGTGCGGTTCCTCTCCTCCTCCGAAACGACTTCCTGCGGATACTGGCTCTCCAGCTGACTCTCATGCGGCGGCGTGCTTCCCCAGAGAGTTGGCCCGCATGAGGTGTCCAAGATGCTGTGACCTGAACGAAGAAGGTTTCCGGCTCTGTCGAAGCTGCGGCGCGACTTTGCCGGTCCCCGAGGCGTCATCAAAGCCCACGGCATACATGCCGTGCGGTGACTACCCTCTTGCAGCGTTCTTCCTCGTAGTTACAATTCTGTTTCCTCGCCATGCCCGGAGGCGCTAGAGGATCACGCGTAAGCAACCCCGCAACGCGCAAACTCTTCGAATTTTGGGATGGAGGCCCTTCGAAGCATGCGCCACAGCCTTGCTGCCCAGGTCCGGCGGGGCGCCTTCAGCAGGCCTCCGAGACGTGGCTTCCTGGCTCGGTTCAGCATCCTCATCGCCGGACTTGCGGCGGGCATGGTCTCCTCGGGACCTCTGAGCAGCGTGACAGGTGCGGGCGAACAACAGACCTCGGCTTGGACTCTGCCCGAACCCCTGCCAGTGAAATCCGAGTCCGTCACGGTTCCCGCCGGCACCTCGATATTCGCGGGCCTCGAGACTGACGTCTCGACGGCCAAATCTCATCTCCACAGTCCGATTATGGCTCGCGTCGTGCGGGACGTGACCGGCGCCGAGGGTGTCTTGATCCCGGTCGGAGCGACGCTTCGCGGCCGCATCGACACCCTCGTTCCGAGCTCGAGCCCCACCGACCGCGCCCGGTTGCTGTTGAAGTTCTCGCGGCTCGAAATCCTCAGCGGAAAGCTCGTGGAGCTGACCGCCCATCTTTCCGAAGTCGAAAACTCGCGTGAAAAGGTTTTGCCGACGGGGATCATCCAAGGCCTTCTCCAGAGCGAAGTGCCCATTTCGCTCCTCCAGGCGGCGCTCGAAAAGTGGAAGAAGGCGAACCCTCAAGCAGGGCAGGAAGCGGAAAAGCAGAAGGAAAAGTATCTTGGCAAGTCCAATACCGCCATCGAATACGCCGCAGGGACTGATTTGGATTTGACGCTCGATAAGCCCCTCGAACTTGATAAGGTGTTCGATCCCGCTGCCCCTGAGCGGATCTCTGATCCCGCAAATTCAACTATGAAAAAGCTCCTGGCCAGCGCGCCAGAGAGAGCTTCGGGAAAAGACGGCAAACCCGGAGACCCGTTGAACCTGGTCATCGTGGGGAGCGAAGCCGACATTCGCGAGACCTTTCGCGCGGCGGGCTGGGACGTTCCGGAGCGCGGCACGAGTTCCTCCCTGATCGCCACCGTGCGCGCCGCGGTCTCCGAGCAAGGGTATGGCAAAGCTCCCGTTTCGGACCTCTACCTCTACGGTCAGCGCGAAAACCTGGCGTTCGAGAAAATGCTCAACACTTTTACCAAGCGCCACCATTTACGCCTGTGGCGCTCACCCGTGAAGACCACCGCCGGGCGCGAAATCTGGCTCGGCGCCGCCACCCACGACATCGGACTTGACATCCACCCTGGCGTGGTCTCGCACGCCATTGACCCGAACCTCGACCTCGAACGCGCCAAGGTCGGCGCCGACCTCATCCTCTCGGGCCACGTCGCGGGCGAGGCGCTCCTCACCCGCCCCAACCCCTTGACCGAGGGCCTCTCCGCCACCGGCGCCCCGTGGCGTACCGACGGCCGCCTGCTCGCCATTGAACTGAAGCCGTAATAGACATTACCGTCCCCAGAGGGTT
>QHZN01000238.1 GCA_003225365.1 Acidobacteriota bacterium | reverse complement strand
CCAGAACGGCGTTCTGAGAAATGTACGGTCAGCTCCGGTAGGATCGTCGGCCACTCGGAAATTACTCAAGCGCCTTTGTGTGCGCCGGCTTCCTATGAAGGCCCACGATGTGAGCGGTGCCCAGAGGTCCTATCCCATTCACCCGTCCGTCTGACCGTACTCGCTCGGCACTCCAAGACGCGCTTGAAGCTCCTTGGCTGGCACATTGACATGCAATCGGCTGGGCAAGGCACCCTCCCACTGCCTGAATCTTCTGTACGCCGCCGGGCGCACCGCCGTCCTCACGAACGACCCGCCGCCGGAAGAGACAGACGAGAAAGCAGCGGCAAGCGAAACGTCCAGTCAAGCTGTGCCGCCTGAAACCTAGTCGGGCATCGGGCGGAAATTCCGTCTCGAGGAGGTGCGAGATGAAGAACTCGCATGAGCGCTTCGGATGGCTTGAGTTCACGCGGGCGTTGAAAGACACCACAGTGCGCGTTCGGCTGCGGCTGGACCGCTGCATTGCCGAGGTTGCCGAGAACGGCCGTGACGGGAAGTTTCATCTCCTCTCCGTAGTCGGAGGTGAATCCGACGTCAGCGCGGCATGGGCAGCCGTTCATCAGATCCAGGTATTTAAGGTTGAAGGCCCGGATTTTGCGCCTCTCGACCTGAGCCTAGGTGAAAAGGCCGAGTGTTATCGGGGAAGCCTCAGCCTTCCCGGGCGCCGGCGCCCGGTGCGCCACCTGGTGGCTGTCTCCGACGAACTAGCCAACACGCGCTTGGGTGCGGCCATCGAGAGCAACCGTACCATACTCTCGGAAAACGATTCGGTCTTCGTCCTCTACCGCTTGTCAGAGCGCTTCGGCTTGCCCGTCGTGCCGGAATGAGCAGATTGGTTTATTCGTGAGTTGAATCGACGTAGGGCTATCCGTCCTCTGGCCGGCCTGGGTTGCTCGCCGGTGCTGATCACCGGCACTAAAGCAAGATTCCTCGGCTGGATTTCGCGTGCCCTGCGTGGCAGCGCCATTAAATTCCCGGAAAGTAACGGACCCATCCGCTGGCCACAAATGTCAAATTTCCTCGACCGAGAATCTGTATCGGTTAGTTGTACCGCGATGGTTAAACAACAGCGGCCGTGAGCACCAAACGGGCGTCCAGCGCCGCAGATAATTGAAATGATACGGCACGGAGATCCATTCAGTGGTCGGTCTCAGCATGGAGGAGGGTTTATGTACTCACTCATGGCGTAGTGTCATCATAGGATCGACCCTGGTTGCGCGGCGTGCGGGGAGGCATCCAGCGATTGCGGCCACGGCTGAGAGCAGGGCGACTGCTCCGGCGAGCGTCTCCGGGTTACGCGCACCGAGCCCGAAGAGTAGCTTCTCAAGAACGCGCGTCGCGGCAAGTGAGATCAAGACCCCCGCCACGATCCCTCCTGTGAGTATGACTGCCACCTCCCACATCACAAGACGTATGATCGAACCGGCTTCAGCTCCCAGCGCCATGCGAATCCCGAATTCCGTCTGCCGCTGAGTGACCATATAGCTGAGCGCGCCGTAAAGTCCCACCATCGCAAGAAGCAGCGCCAAACCGCCAAAGAACGCGGAAAGGACGGCCAACGAACGTTCCTGAACCAGCGAATCATCCACCTGTTCGGCGAGCGTGTGAAATTCGAGCGGAATTTCTTTGTTGACGCCCGCCACGGCGGTCTCAATGAGGGAGATAAGGGCGGATGGCGGTGTTGCCGTGCGCAGCTCCAGGGTCTCTGCCTCAAACATTCCGGGAACCTGAGTAGCAGGTAAGAAGGCAGTGGGATCAGCATCCTCACGCACCGACTCGTACTTGGCATCCTTGACGACTCCGACGACCTGGATGGGAGGGCCTGGCTTGCCTCCGATATCATCGATCCGGAATGTCTTACCGATGGGATTCAGGGCTGGGAAGAACCGGCGGGCCAGGGCTTGGTTGACAATCGCGACGGCCGCTGAAGTTTTCGTATCTTCGCTGCTGAAATTGCGACCAGCCAGCAAAGGCAGGCGAAGCGTCTTGAAGTAGCCCGGTGAGACACAATTGAACCAGCTCAGCGCGTCGTGGCCCGTCAAGCCTTTCGACCAATCCGTGCGAATCCACTCGTTCCAGCCCCCGCCGCTGATCGGCGTAATGACGGAGCGGCCGATCGCGACAACACCCGGCAGCGCGCTGAGTCGGGTTTCAATCTCTTCGAAGGTGGCGATCTGCCGTTCTGGCGGCACCTTCGCAGTTTTAAGATTGGCGCCCACCAACAGAACGTTGTTGCGGTCGAAGCCGAGGTCGAGCGTAGCCAGCTTGGCGAAACTTCGCAGCAAGAGGCCGGCGGCCACTAACAGGACGAGAGAGAGGGCCACCTGAGAGGCGACAATCCACTTGTGGGCGCGAACACGCCCGGGGCGCTCGCCCTCAAGCGCCTGCCCGCCCTTCAGGGCGGAATTCAGCGATACCCGAGTGGACCGGAGCGCGGGGAGAAGCCCGAACAAAACGCACGTGAGCGCAGCGATGGTGGCTGTGAAGCCGAGGATCCGACCGTCGAGCGAGAGGTCCAGGAAGATCGCGGTCCTGGTGGTCGAAATATATCGGACAAGCAGGGCGGCGCCCCAGCGGGCAAACAGGATTCCCAAGAGCGCCCCGGCTGAAGAGAGCAAGACACACTCCGTGAGCAGTTGCCGAACTAGACGCCGGCGGCTTGCGCCGAGAGCCTGCCGCACCGCGATTTCCCTGCGGCGGGCGGCGGCGCGAGCGAGCATCAGGCCGGCGATGTTGGCGCACGCGATGAGCAAGACGAGCCCCACCACAGCCATGAGAACTTCCAGGGGCCGTTCGAATTGTCGGTGCAAATCAGAAAGGCCATTTGCGGCCGGAGCAGATACCAACGTGTGCTTCATGAAATTACGTTTTCCATCCGCAGACCAGTCCTGTGGTAGGGACGCGGCAAAGATCGCGGGCGACAGCGCGTTCAATCGAGCGGTCGCTTGGGCCCGGCTGATTCCCGGCTTGATTCGGCCTGCGATCCTTAACCACCACCAGGACCGACCGTCGAGCCGGCCTTCTTTCCCGTCAAAGATCGCCGCAGCACAGATCGGAACAGCGACGTCGAACTTCTCCCCGACGTTCATCCCAAAGAAGCCGATCGGAGCGACGCCGATTACCTCGAAGGGGTGGCTGTTGAGTGACAGGGTACTGCCGATGGCGCTCGCGGCCTCCCCATAGTGGTATCGCCAGAAGCCATAGCTCAACACGGCCACAGCGGAACAGCCACGCTGATCGTCGGCGGCTGAGATAAGCCGGCCAGCGGCAGGACGAAGCCACAGAGTGTTGAAGAAGTCTCCGCTCACCCAAATTCCATTTGCGAGGTGAACCGCGCCGCCCTGCGCGAGGTCGAACTTGTCCGTGCCCCAGGCAAACGCGACCGAGAAAACGTCCTGTCGGTCCCGCACTTGTTCCCACAACGGATTGGTGAAGTTGGCCCCCTCGCCACTCCAGTCCTGGCCTCCGTATTGCACCTGCATCAGCTCCTCAGGGTGTGCGATGGGGAGCATCCGCATCATCACGGCGTCAATTAGAGTGAAAATTGCAGTGTTGGCACCGATTCCCAGCGCCAGCGTAAAGACAACAACCGCTGTGAAGCCGGGATTGCGGCGCAACTGCCGCAGGTCGAATCGCACATCCTGAAGCAATGTTTCGAGCCATTGAAAGCCCCATGCCATGCGGACGTCCTCCTTAATCCGCACTGCGTTACCCAAGGCGCGTTGGGCGGCGTACTTAGCTTCTTCCGAAGACAAGCCCGCGTCTCGCTGCTCTTCCGCTTCCAAGTCCAGGTGGTCGCGCAACTCACGTTCGAGGTCAGCCTCTCGGGCGCGCCGTCGACGCCACGGAAGCCAGGATTCGACTCTGCGTAGGAGCTTCATCTCAGCCCTCCTCGACCGGTCCCATCACCCGCCCAATGGACGCCACGAGCAGCCGCCATTTTGAGCGCTCCGTGGCAAGCTGCTTTTTGCCGGCCGGCGTGAGTCGATAATATTTGAACTCACGCTTCCGGTCTTTGGGCATCTCCCACTTCGCCGTGACCCAGCCTTTTCGCTCCAAGCGATGAAGCGCCGGGTAAAGCGACCCATGCTCAACTTGCAGCACGTCGTCCGTGGTGCGCTGGATGTGCTTGGCGATTTCGTGCCCGTGAGCGGGACCCAGCACCAGAGTCCGCATGATCAGCATGTCCAGCGTCCCTTGCATGAGCTCAATTCTGTTGGCTGACTCTGCGTTGTTTCGCATGGTAGATATCCTACCCTAGATTAGGGTAGACGTTCAACCATCAATTTGGTGAGCACGCCAAAACAGGATTCTCCCCCCCATCCATCAGACAGCGGTGCCTCACCGCCATGGAATTCATCGCATCAAGGCCTGGCAATCAGATGGAAATCAATTTCTCGAAGGAGCTGTTTGTGGAACTGCCTACCACCATCGAAGCCTACTTACGCTCACATGTCAACGAACTCGGAGCGCGAATCCTTGAGTTTTTTCCCCCTTTGCAGGGCGCCCAGGATTCACCTTCGCCGTTGCTCGCGAAACTTCTTCGCAGGCCATACGCCTCTCAATCGGTCGCTATTATGGGTGTGGTGAAGAAGCTCGCGGCTGCCCGCTCCGCGTGGCAGAGCGAGATACACCTGGTGGGGGAACTGAGTGGTGAGTTCGTGGAACGCAAGCGCGGAGATGAGGCACATCACGCCACTCGGGACCTTCATGGCCAAGGTGACCAGATCGCGGTTCCCCAGCGGAGGTAGATCGGAAAGCCGATAAAGGCCTCGACCGAGGCTTATGAGTTTACCGGAGTCCCGCATTCCGTATAGCGTTTCTGGGTGAATACCCAGGCGCAGGACGTCCTTCGTTCTGAGCACACCTCGGTGGCGAAGGAATGCACTCCTGGCGCGCGAGCCAGAGTCGGTCCTGGTTCGCTGTGGTTGCACTCCCATAAAATTACCAGCAATTGTCAACAGTTGCTGGGCAATTTATCGGACATCGAAGAACCAAAAGTCTCAGAGGCGTGAGGGCGACGTTGTCGAAGGCTGCCGAAAGTGCTTTGTCTCGCAATAGAGGTCCACCCGAAGAAGGGAGCAAATGGGGATCAAAACGAGCAAAACAAGGTGCAATATCGTGATGCTAGACGCAAAGAACAGCTAATCGAATCAACAAGCTGCTAAGTTTGCGCTTGCCTTGGGCGCAAGAGGGCCGCGGTTCAAATCCGCGCGCCCCGACCACTCAAAGGCTCAATAACCCTTCTGAGTCACGAGCCTTGAAAGGCGCCGTGACTCAAGGGCAAGGTCGGCAATTCAAACCTCCCCGCCACGACCAAATCCCACAACTTACAAAATACTTGGCCTCGCTCAGCGTTGGATTCTCAGGTCCGCAGTTGCCAGGAATTTCGGTGGCTGACGGTGCCGCGTTGCCTGCTCAAAGCCGTGGGCGATTTGAATCAGCGTAGGCTCGCTCCACGCGCGGCCGAAAAACGATATGCCCACGGGAAGTCCGAAGACGAACCCTAGCGGAACATTAATGTTCGGATAGCCCGCGACGGCCGCAAGCGACGAGCTCCCGCCGGAATCGTGATCGCCGTCAACGAGGTCCGTAATCCAAGCAGGGCCCGCGGTCGGGGCGACAAGCGCGTCGAGGCGGAGCTTGTCCATGGCGGCGTCAATCCCTTCAGTCCGAGCCAGACGCTGGTCTTTGGCCAAGGCGTCGAGGTAAGCCTTTTCGGTAAGCGGCCCCTTCGCCTCCGCTTTGACGAATAAATCCTGCCCAAAATACGGCATTTCCTTCTCGCGGTTCAGTTCGTTGAACTCGATGATTTCTTTCAGAGATTTGACGGGCGAGGCGGGGCCGAGCGAGGCAAGATACTTGTTCAAGTCCGCCTTGAATTCGTAGAGAAGGACTTCCATCTCCGCCCCGTCAAACTTCCCGATGCTTTCGATGACGACGGGGTCCACGATTTCGGCGCCCTGTCGCTTCATTTCCTTGATCGCATCATCCATCAATCGGTCGAGGGCGTCGTGGAAACCAAAAAGTTTCCGCACTACGCCGAGCCGCTTGCCGCTGAGACCCTTCGGGTCGAGGAAAGGTGTATAGTCGGCGCGCCCCTTGGCCTGAGCGTCCACGGTGGCGGGGTCGGACGGGTCCACCCCGGCGAGCGCGCCGAGCAGTAGAGCCGCGTCCGCCACCGTTCGCGCCATCGGCCCCGCCGTGTCCTGGCTGTGCGCGATGGGGACGATGCCCGCGCGGCTCACCAGGCCGAGCGTGGGCTTGATGCCGACAATTCCGTTCACCGACGACGGACAGACCACTGATCCGTCCGTCTCCGTGCCCACGGCGACGGCACAAAGGTTCGCGGCCACGGCCACGCCCGATCCGGAACTCGAGCCGCACGGATTGCGGTTGAGAGTGTAAGGATTACGCGTCAGGCCGCCGCGGCCGCTCCAGCCGCTCGTCGAATGACTGGAACGGAAATTCGCCCACTCGCTCAAGTTCGTCTTACCCAGGATCACCGCACCCGCTTCGCGCAGCCGTCGCGCCACGAAGGAGTCCTCGCCCGGAGCCGACCCCACCAGTGCAAGCGACCCGGCCGTGGTCATCATTCGGTCGTGAGTGGCGATATTGTCCTTGATGAGAACCGGAAGGCCATGGAGAGGCCCCCGCGGCCCACCCGCCTTGCCCTTGCGGTCCAGTGCCTCGGCGATGGCCAGCGCATCCGAATTGACTTCGATGACGGAATTCAGCTTGGGGCCTTTTCGATCCAGCCGCTCGATCCGCTCCAAATACGTCGCCGCAATCGCGCGCGCGGTGAAGCGCCCGGACTCGATGCCACTCCGAAGCTCGGCGAGCGTTATTTCCTCAAGTTCAAAATGCCCACTCCCTTTCGCCCGCGCATCGACCGCCGGCACCAGGGCCGACATTGCGCCGAGGGTCGTGCTCTCCACGAACCCACGGCGCGAGATAAGGACTCGGTGATTCCTTTCAGCAGGTTTCAATACAGGTCTCCTTCGACGGCGGGCCGCCTAAGTCCACGCGTGAACCACCGGGTCAGGGTGATGAATACTGAACGGGGCGGCGCCGACTGCGCCGCCCCAAGGGCGGGAAACGTAAGCCGAAAAGCCCACCCCCATTACACGGCGGTTGTAGGCCCACCAGTTCGCCCGCTTCGCCTTCGCCCGAGCTTTGGGTGGGGAATTGGGGTTGCCGCCCTCGAGCTCGGTCACCTGCGCCTGGCTTAATTCATCCTTCTTTCCGAGGGCTTTCGTATCAATCGAGCCTGCACCAACGCCTTGGCCGACGAGGTAATCCTTGACGCGTGCCGCGCGCCGTTCAGTCAGCGCTTGGTTGTGACGAAGCGAAGCGCGAACGTCCGCGTGGGCTTCCAGGTCCAGCCGGGCGCTCGGATCATACTCCAAGTATTTCTTAAATACCGTCGCGAGGCGCGAGAGGGAATCCTGCTGGCTCTTCAAAAGGCCCCCCTCGGGGTGGCGAGGTTCGGGATAGTCGGTGGGGAAGAAAACGCTCACCAGCACCAAACCGAGCTGCGCCGCGGCTTCCTCGCCGGTCACGGCCGGCTCGATGGAACCCACGAGGTGGAGTGAAGCGGTGCGAGTCTCCGAGCCGCCGCAGTCATTGGTTGCCGAAAGCTTGTAGGAGATCGTTTCGTCAACCGGCCCCGGCGTGGTTTGCTGAGGCGTGGGTGTAACCGACTGGCTGCCGCTGGCCTGTACCGTCCCCAGAGGATCCACGGTCACGTGCTGGGCGTTCCCCGCTGACCAAGTGACCGTCGCGCTGTCCTGCTGCAGAATCTTGTCGCCCTTCTTGCGGAAGTGAACTTCCTGCGGAGAGACGGTCAAGGTGGAGTTGAAGGTGTTGTTGATCGTAACCGCAGCGGTCTTGGTGACCGATCCACCCGGCCCGGAGGCGGTGAAATTGTAAGTGGTGTCTTGCTTTGGGGTAGCGTCCTGGTCGCCAGAGGACGGAACCGCGCCGATGCCGCTGATCTCGGCCTTTACGGCGCCCGAAGAACTCCAGGTCAGCTTCGTAGATTGGCCGCAATTAAGCGTGGTCGGGTTGGCGGAAAAGTCTGCGCTCACCGGCGGCACCGCCAGCCAAGTGTGGAACAACCCGCCATGGAAGCGCTGAATATCCCCGGTCTTCGCGTTCTTCCAGCTTTGCGTCTTCGTCTGTCCGCCATTCACCTTCAGCACGGAGGTTTGTCCCACAGGAACATTCACCGAGCCCGAATACAAATCCTTGCCCTCGTGGGTGACGGTGGTTTGGTAGTCCCCCGCCGGAACCAGTATGTCTTCATGGGGATGGCCGACGACGTATTCTTCCGTCTTGCCATTGAGCAGTACACCCGCCCGCGGCGTCCCCTTCACTTTCAACCGGCCCCAGGACGCATTGACATTTCCGCTGAGCGGCACGAGACGCACGCGCAGGGCCATTGTCTTTCCGGCCTCGACCGCGACCTTGAATGATTGGGGCGTATAGCCGGTGTTATAAATGCTTACTGTGTGTTCGCCAGGTGAGATGTGTTTCAAGATCAGGCTCCCATCCCATGTGGCGTTGCCCATGTGTTGCCCGTCCAGGAATATTTCCGATTCAACCGGACGTGCGTACACATGGATCTTCCCTGTTTCGCTGCGAGCGAAGGCAGGCATCGCCCACGCCAGCAAACCGACAGCAAGAAAAGGAACCAAAAGCCACCTATGGCGTCGTTCGCTCATCTCGGTTGTCTCCTTCTTCACCGCGCCGCCCGACCCTGGCCCGTGAAAACCTGTGGCGCGGCGCATAAGAGTGTGACCACCCTTCGACGCGCCAAAGCTAGCACTTTTCCCTATCCGTAGCAAGATTTTTTTGGAGAAAAAGATGCGAAAACTTACTAGGCGGAGCCTTCGCCTGACATCCCCGGGGCTATTCCCCCCAGAGTCAATATACGGGTCTCTCCCACCGATTTCAAGGCGTCCGGCCGACCCTGGGGCAGTTCTGGCCTGCCTCTTCATTCCAGTCGCAATGACTTTATTAAGTGAGCGCGACAACCTCGCAGTCGCCAACTTTCGGCACGACGAAATGAACCCGACCACCTTCGCGCCGAATAGGCAGACGCATGGGGTTCCGCAAGGCTTGCACGTCGGAAATACTCTGCGCTCCCGGGAAATCCAAAATCACCGATAAAGGCCCGATAGGGTAATGCCGGCGAATAAGCCCGCGTGTCATATTCGGGTTGGTATAATTGAGGAGGTGGAGCGCGAATCCGCTTTCGGTTTGCCACAAGAAAATCTCAACCACGCCGTCCCCCTCTACTTCGACGGTGCGCCCGCCCTCACCCATCACCCAAGCAATCGAATCTCGGATGAGGAGGCCGAGGTCCGTGTTCCCGGAACGCCAAAAAGTCCGGTCAACATCGCCGGGAAAGTAGGCGACGCGCGACCCGCCCTTCTCCGAAAGGATAGCCGCGGGCTCCTCGGTTCGAGACGTGCGCGGATAAACCATTTCAGGCGGATAAGCAGGATAGGCGGGGACCACACTCAGTTCCGGCCGACTAGGGTGGAGGCGGCGCAACGACACGCGATTCTCGGAGCCTGGTAACAGCGATGTCCCTTCGAAATGACGCGTGACAGGGTGTGGTGCCTCGATGCGCATGTAGCTGTTGCCGGCAGGTCCGATGGTGTCACCGGTCAGGCTTGCGCCGAAAACGTCCCCCAGAGCAAGGTCTTCCCTTGCATCGCCCCATTCGTTGTAACGGGAAGTTTCAAACGTCGCCCAGAGGGAACCGCCGGCGGCCACGTAGCGGCGGATTGCTTCACATTCAGAGTCGCGGAGATAAGCGGCATTCGGCGCAAGGAGAGCGCGGTATTTCGAAAGCGCCGCAGTGGGAAGATCCTCCTGGTGAACGAAATCGAATAGAAAGCGCCCTTCGAGCAAGGCGTAATAGAGGCCCTGGAGGTAGTCTGCGCTCTGGGTACGGTCGCCGCCTCGCCAGGCCCGCGGTCCGCTGCTCCTGTAAAACGAAATGGTGCTTTGGGGGTAAACCACGGCCAAGTCGGCGAGCGGTTGCCGGTTGCGGAAGTGCGGCTCATTGGAAGCGATCCAGCGGTAGAACAGCCTCCCCGTCTCCCGCCAGCGATTGTCTTCTGGAGTTCCTCCCAGCCAGTGATACCACGGGACCATCCCGCTGGCCGTGGTTTGTGCGAGCCAGAGCGTCGTTTCTGCAGCAGATTTCGAGACATGCCGCCATACCGGGCGGCTATTGCTATAAGCTCCCGTGACGTTGGTCACGGTCTTTCCTTTCATGACCGCGCGCGCCACTCGCCCTTGCTGGGCGCAGTCCCAAATGGGTGTGTCTCCCGCTCGCCCTTGGTGGTCGGCATTGAACCAAGATGCAAAATCCGCGAAGCGCCGCAGACTTTTCACGGTGTGAATGCCGCCGCCCAGGTTGCCGACGTAAACGGCATCCGGCTGTTTCTCCTTGGCAATCAAGTCCCAAAGCTTCCAAACCTCCGCGATGCGGCCCATATAAATCTCGTAATATTGTCGGTAGTGGGCGCTCGTAGCGTCAGTCTCTTCCGGAGGCTCTCCCCCCAACTTTTCGCGAAAAATCGTTCGGCAGATTTCGCAGTGGCAGACGCCAAGCGGACCGGTCGAGGGCCAGCCGTTCGTGAAAAACCCCGAAACCGCATACCGGTGATTGATTTCGCGAAAAATGGCAGGCATTTGCTCGGTGAAATACGGGCTGAACATGCACGTCGCGTAAAGCCACGGGGCCTCCGCGTGCTTGCGAGGAGAGCCATCGCGATCGCGCTCAAACCATTCCGGATGCGCCTTGAAAGCTTCTTCGTAGGCGAAATTGCAATCCATCCGTGCGACGACGCGGATGCTGCGTTTGACGGCCGCAGCAACCGCCTCTCCAAAAAGGTCGCGGGTGCCCAGAAACTGGCTTCGGTGGTGATAAGGCAGTTCAGTCGGATAAAAGGCCACGATTCCCCCGCCATTGAGCAACACCGCGTCGGCCTTTAGTGAAGCCCAATAATCCATCCACGACTCAACGTCCATCGTCAGCGGATCGCGCTCGTTGAAATTGATTTGGCCGACCCGCCGAATCCGCGTGTACCAGGGCGCGTCCGCAGGCATGGCCGGGCTATCCCGCAGTGAAATCCCGCGTTGCGGGACAGCTGAAACCGCCGAGGACACCAGGAATTCCCTGCGGGTCAGGCCGGCTTGGTCGAAATTCAATTTGCGCATGGCGACCTTTCGTGAAATGCCGAAGCGAGTCCCAAGATTTGCCGGCTCGCCCCTTGTCGGGCGCAGCTAATTTCCTATGGCTGCGATTATTTCGGGCGCCTCATTGTACCGCCAAATGGAGTTAGACTCACCCCGTGCATGAATCATGGTTCGACCGCCGGCTCAAGGAATTCAGCCGGAAATCGCGGGCGAAGAAGTTCGAGTTGCTGGATTCGCTGTTCCAAGCGAGGCCGGAAAACCGCGTGCTCGACGTTGGGGCGAGCGGCGAGGTCTTCCTCCGCTACGCGCTGGAAGATGTCTACCCGCACCCCGAGCGCATCGTCGCGGGCGGGTATTTCTTGAATGAAGTGCGTAGCGCGCGGAAGTATTACCCCCGCTGCCATTTCGCCGTTTTTGACGGCTGCTCGCTTCCCTTCCCGGACAAAAGCTTCGACCTGGTTTTCTCGAACGCCGTCATCGAACACATTGTGGGCGCCGGGCGGCAGGAACAGTTTGCGCGTGAAATCATGCGCGTCGGCAAGAGTTGGTTTGTGACCACCCCCAATTACTGGTTTCCCTTCGAGAGCCACTATCACCTGCCCTTCATCCAATTCCTTCCGGCGGGCTTGCAGCGGCCGTACAACCGCGCCTTGGGGACGCATATTCCGAAAGGTCGGCTGGAGCCCCTGGCGCTCGTTTCGGCCCGCGAGCTTCAACGCCTTTTTCCGACCAGCCGGATTTACAAGGTCCGCGTGACGTTCTGGCCCGAGACGCTGGTCGCCTGCTCCATCCACCCGGAGCAACATTGAGACCTCAAACCCGGCTGGCAGTTGTACTCAGCGGCCGGCAGGTGTATGTTATCGGGCGGAGCTTAACCCGAAAATGGGAATTGCGGTCCAATACGCCCAGGGAGGGGCGATCAGCCATGCGAATGATGATGCAGATATCAATTCCCGTCGAAGCCGGAAATAAGGCGGCGCGCACCGGAGCCTTCGGCCCGTCCTTCCAGAAGATCCTGGATGGGTTGAAGCCCGAGGCCGCGTACTTCACGACCGGCGCGAGCGGTGAGAGGGGTGGATTCATTGTTTTTGACCTGAAGGATACTTCGCATATCCCAGCCGTGGCCGAGCCGTTTTTCCTGGCCTTCAACGCCAGGGTGAATTTTTTCCCGGTGATGAATGCGCAGGATTTGGCCAACGCCGCTCCCGGCATCGAGAAGGCGGTCAAGGAGCACTCCAAGGCCGCGTCCGCCTAATACTTCCGCGCCCTAGCTTACTTCATCGCGCCCGATAAAGGCGCGGGAGGTAGTGCAGACTTGGTTTGTAAGTCTGCGGCTCTTTCATTCCTCAGCCGAAGAGCCGCGGAGTTGAAGAACCACTCCGCGCTACCAGCCGCGGAGCAAGGTGAGTAGTGTTTACCTTACTTCAGGCCCAGTTTTTTCCCGCCCGCCAGCAGAGCAATCGATTCACGAAGGCGCTTCTCTCGCGTTTTCGGCCGCTTGGCCGAATGAATCCAACCCACAAAGTGGCGCCGGTAAGTCGGCGCCAGCTCGTGAAAAAAACCCCACGCTTTCCGATTCGCCTTCATAACTTTCGCGATGTAGGCCGGGAGGTCCGGGATTGCCGGTCGTGGCGCGTATGTGTTGTCCGTCGGTGCTGCCGCCAGCCCGACGGCCGTGAGCAGGCCGGCCGCCTTGAGTTCCGCCCAGCGTTTGCGATTGCTACCTGACCACTTGCTCGTGGGCCGTCGCGGTGTGAACTTGCGCACGTATCGGTCGTCATCGAGACGCTTAATGAGGCTGTCGATCCATCCGAAACATAGCGCCTCGCTAAGCGAATCCTCGTAAGGGATCGACTTTACCCCGGTGTGGCCCTTGTAGAAAACGAGCCAGATGCCTGGGCTCGACGCGTGGTGCTTTCCCAGCCACGCCCGCCATTGTTGGCGGTTCCGAACTTCAAGCGTCACGATTTCTGCCGCCTTCGCCCGCCAGTTCTTCACTGCGCCATTAAACTCCACGAAGTCCGCGAACTCAAGCTGAGGCAGCACGTACTCTTCGGTGGCTGGCGAAGAGCGCAGCTTTGCGCGTGTGCGATCTCTCTAACCTCCCGAGCTCCGTAGTAAGGTCTCTCCCTTGCTGTTCACAGCGGCCATCTCTGTTCAGGACGCTTGCCAGTCACTGCCCCCCCGCTTCATCGGCCCACCCGGGTGACCTGCGTCCCCTCCAGTTGCAGATCTACGACACTACACCAGTCTGCGGAATGCGCCCGAATCCAAGCGAACTCCGCTTGACGCTGGAACATCTGGGCGAGAGAATACGTTGATAGTTAGGGCGCATCCCGATGATCAACGGTCTGCCTTTAGGCTTGGCGCTTGCGACCGGGGTGAACACTTACCTACCGCTATTCATCCTGGCGCTTTTTGCGCGGCTAAACAGCGCGCACATCCACCTCTCGCCGCCGTTTCATTTCTTAACCTCTGACGCCGCGCTCATCGTGCTCGGTTCGCTCGCCGCTTGCGAGATTCTGGCGCAGAAGTTTCCTGGCCTCGACAACATCTGGGACTTCGTCCACACCCTCCTCCGGCCCGTGGCGGGAGCGGTGGCCGCGGGCGCCGCGGTCAATACCGACCGGATTCTGGAGATGGCCGTCGTTATGCTTCTCGGCGGGGCGCTGGCGGCAGGCGCTCATTCGACCAAGACCAGCCTGCGCGTGGCCAGCACTGCGAAGACCTTGGGCTTCGCGAACCCCGTCATCGGCCTGCTCGAAGACCTTGGGGTAGTGGCCGCTTCCCTGCTTTCGATCTATTTCCCCTGGATCATGCTGGCGGTGGTACTGCTGGTCACCATCGTCCTCGCGCTCGTTGGCCCGCGCGTGATGCGAGCGATCTCATTCGACATTCGCGTCGTGTGGGCGTGGTTTGCGTGGTTGGCGCGCCGGTTGCGGGGAAAGGCCGGCCCAGTCGAGCTTCGGGAAAGCCTGCTAGAGGTCGGGCCCGTCGAGCTCGAGGCGCTCAAATGCCGGTTAACAGCGGGGGAAGAGTTATGCGGAATACTATCGGGCTGGAGGCGCTCGGCGGGAGGGCCGCGCGCTGGCTGGCTGCTTGTCACCACGCGGCGCATCGTCCACGTCGAGCCGCGCTTGTGGCGCGCCCCGAGAATCGAAAGCTTCGATTACGCCGGTGTGACCTTCGCCCGCTCGTCCCATCGCGGAATTATGGCTCGCCTTGACCTGCTCACTCGCAAGAGCGACCGCGTGACGATGAACATGCGGCGCACCCACGCGCCGCTCGCCGACCTCGCCGTCAAGGAAATAAACCGGCTCGCCCCGGCACTCGAGGCCGCCGGCGAGGCCAAGAGTTCGGCCCGGCCGGCCCTCGCCACTGTTTCCGAATAGCAGGTGGCGCATTCCCGCGCCTGCGGGACCGCGGCTCTTTTACTCCTCACCCGAAGAGCCGCGAAGTTGAAGAACAACTCCGCTACTCGCTATGGTCGCGCTCGAATGCATCGGATGTTTCCTCAGGTGTTGAGGAACATAAACCGCAACGTGAGATTTTCCGCTATTGAAATCGCCTCGTACATGGCAAGATCCATCAAGATAAGTCTACCTGTCGGGGCACCGTGTGGGCAGCTGGCTTCTGGATGTCATCGTAGCGTATACCTTCAAGACCATCAAGACTATCGCGAGTCTGACACGGGCGCGTGGCAGCCGCGGTTGGCCGGTTGCGGATGGAATCGTGGCGACCGCACGCGGCCTTCAGCCGGTTTTGGGATGCCCGACCGCTTACGTAGTTTACGGCTATACCGTTGAGGGCAAGCGCCTCTGGGGCATGCATGAGGAAGCCTTCATCTTTCATAGTTCAGCGGAGGACTTCGCGCGCCGGTTTCCGCCAGGGAAAAGAGTCGCGGTTCGTTACAAGCCAGCAGAGCCGACCATCTCCATTGTACGTGACGAAGATCAGCCCAGCGCCTTGTCGCCGACTAGACAAGATGGTTAGCGTGGCTCCTTAACTTGGGTTCAGCCGTGCTGCTTCTTCGGAACCCAATAAACTTCTTCACGGATGAACTCCTTCGAGAAGCCGCGTCTTTGCAACATGCCTTTAGCGTTTTCAACCATGATGGGGTGGCCACACACGTAGGCCGTAGTGGTCGCGGGCTCAAGGCCCCGGGCGTCGAGGTGTTTGCGCAGCACGTCCTCGGCGCGGCCCACTTCGCCCTTCCAAGCCGTGTCTTCCCAGGGACGGCTGACGGTGGGGATGTAATCGAGCCGCGCATGGGCCTGGGCCAAGCGGCTGAACTCGTCGTGATAGACCAGTTCCCAGGAGCGGCTGGCGGCCTGGAGCACCACCAGGCGGACTGCGACTGGGGTGCCCTTTGCGGCTTCCAGAACCAAACTTCGCACCATACTGACGTAGGGCGCGATGCCGGTCACCGTGCACACCAGGTAGTGCTGTGGGTGTCCGCTCTTGGTATCGAGCGTAAAAAGCCCCTTGGCCTGGCGGCGCATAAGGAAGGTGTCTCCCTCGACAAGCTCGTATAGCCGCGGGGTCAAGGCGCCGTCCTGAACCAGCTCAAAGAAGAACTCGACTTCGTTTTCGAGCGGACTCGAGACGATGGAGTACGCGCGTTCAAGGTGCTTGGTTCCTGTGTTCATTCCCAGCGTGGCGTGCTGGCCGGGCTTGAAGGGCAGCGGTTCCTCGAGCGCGACGCGAATCGTCCAGAGGTCCTTCGTGTAGTCACGACGTTGAACGATCCTAACCTTCTGAAATTTGTCCGGAGTTGACGCCATAGAATGCCGCCGCTTGACTGGACAATCAGTTTACATAAAGGCGGACGGTCTGTCTCGCCCGGCGCAATCTACCTCAGAAGACAGGGCGGAATCCA
Source organism: Acidobacteriota bacterium (assembly GCA_003225365.1). Classification (GTDB taxonomy): domain Bacteria; phylum Acidobacteriota; class Terriglobia; order UBA7540; family UBA7540; genus Gp13-AA74. The sequence continues at coordinate 11,987 of QHZN01000238.1, read as the reverse complement.
TGTGATTTTTCCCTGCCGAGGCCGGCGCGGCAGGACCTTTCCGCCGAGCCCGCTACAGGTATTTCAGATGAATGAGGGCGCGAGAAAGTCTCTCGGTGCCGACCGCATGTCGCGGGAGCTGCTCGCGGCCTATGAAGAAGCCGCACTCCGGACCGCTTGAACCGCGCTGACAGGAATGGCCAAGCGCCCCGAGCCTTGCGATTCAGGGCGAAGGCGGCGGCGCGAGCGCCCAGCGGTTCTTCTGCAGGAATTCTTCGACGGGACCAATGTCGCGCGCGTCGCAAAGGATTAAGCGGCAGAAGACCTCGGCGGTGGCCAAGCGCGGCTCGCGCTTCGCTGCTGTGACAAAGACCCCGCGCGCCTCTTTCTTGCGATTCAGCCGCCAGAGCTCGAGGGCTTGAAGCGCCAGCGCCGCGATGGAATCGGGGTCGGCGCCCAGCGCTTGCGCACATTCCGCAAGCGAGCCGTCGAGGTCGCGTTGCTTCCAGAGAATGAGCGCCATCAGGCGATGGCCTTCGGGGCCGGCAGGGCTGCGCGCTTCGAGGGACTGGGCCTTGGCGGTGGCGCCGGGAAGGTCGCCGCGCCGGACCAGCGCCATCCCCAACTGCTCCTGCGCGGGAGCAAAGCCGGGCGCGCGGCGCAAGACATCGTTGAGCAAGTCCAGCGCGCGCTTGGTTTCTCCCGACTCGCTCACCAGCTTCGCCAGACGATACTCACTCTGCCAGTCCCGAGGGTCAAGCGACAAGTCCTTTTCGAGCAGCAGCCGCGCCTCGCCCGGCCTCCCGCGCTCGAGCGCTGTTTGAGCGAGCGCGGCGTAAGCGGGTGCAAAGTCGGGCTTAACCCGGATCGCCTCTCTGAATTCTCGCTCCGCGCCCGCCGCATCTTTCCTCCCCCAAGAGACTTGTCCGAGCAAGTAATCCGCCTCCGCGTCGGCCGGGTCCAACCGCAAAGCCTCCTTTGCTTCGGCAACTGCATGGACGTCCTCTCCAACGGCGAGGTCAGCGCGACCGAGCGACACGTGCGCCCGCGCCGACGATGGCGCGAGACGAACCGCCTCCCCAGCCGCTGCCACGGCGTCCTGGGGGCGCTTGGCTTCCAGGTCCACTTCGGCGAGGCTCAGGCGGATCTCCGGGTCATTGGGCTTGAGCTTTGCCGCCAGAGCCATTTCGGTTGCCGCGAGATCGAGATAATCAGCCGGCTTTTGTGCAGTGGCGGTTTGGCTGCCCTCCGCATTCAAGTCCCACGCGAGTTTCCCGAGGTCGAAATGCGCGTCCGCGTCTTGCGGGTCAAGCTGCACGGCCTTCCTCAACTCGCCGAAGGCCGCCGTCCGCCTTCCCCCGCTCCAGAGCGCAAGAGCCAGCCCGCGATGCGCGCTCGCAAGGTCGGGCTTGAGCTCAATCGCCTTGCGAAAAGCGGCTTCGGCGTTGTTTCGGTCGTGTGTCGAGAGCAAGTCGAAACCGTGATTTACAATCTCCGCGGCTTGGCTTGAATCCGTTTGGCTGGCGGCGGGGTCAGCCGGCGGCGAGGCTGCCGGCCCTTGCGCAAAGAGCCTAACCGCGAAGGCCAGGGTAGCCATCGCCCACAACGAATTCCGGACGGAAACATCAGTCATCGAAGAATTGAGCTACGGCGCCTCCCGGACTTGGCCAGGGTCGCGAATGATGATCTCGGCCCGGCCCTGGTAGGTTGTGATGGGTCCGCGGATCTCCACTGGCTTCCCTTCCAGCGCCTGAAGGTCCCCGAATTTGGCGCGATCGGAGGAAAAAATCACGCTTGTGAACGCGCAGGATCGGTAGTCGGTGCAAAAATCGAGAAAAGTGTTTCCCGCGCGCGATGCGTAAACGCGGAGAACGCGGCCCGTGACGCACCCCAGTTCGCCGGTTCGCTTTCCGGCGTCGTGAAAGTCCACACAGTCGCCGCTTGTCTTGACGCCAGCCTGCGCGGCGGGCTCGCGACGTGCGCCCAGGCGATAGCCGATCAGGCCGGCGATCAAGGCCAGGGCCAGCGCCGAGATTGCTATCCCTGGGATAAGCCTCCGGTTCGCGGATGGATTCACTTCTCTTCCTTCGATGGAGGCGGCAAAGGCGGCCTTCCGGCGCGGACCCAGGCAGTATACCAAAGCGAGCTCACAAACGAGACGGCGGCGCTCATCCGTTCGTCGGCGACCGGCGCCGCAAATTTCTCGAAGGCAGGGAAAAATCCCGGATCCAGGTAACTGCGGCCTGCGACCGCGCGTCTGTCGGCGTCGAAGACTGCGAGGCGCGCGCAGTAGCTCGCCACGAGCTCTTGAAAAATTCGAGACCGCAATTCGGACACGTCGCTCGCCGGATGGGGCGCGAGCTTCAATTCATCGCCCAGTGCATTGACCAGCTCGGTCTCAAACCGCGCATGGATTCCGGCCTGATGCGTCAACTGGCCATCGTAATTGATAACCGTATGTAGCGGCTGTGTGAGGTCGGCGGCGTAATGTGCCACAAAAACCGCGTCTTGGTTCGCGACGCCCCATCGCTTGATCTTGAAATCACGCGAAAGACGCAGCGTGTAGGTCTCAATTTGCCAGATGACATCGCCGTTTCGCCTCTCGGCCGCGGTAGGCGCGCGGCGCTCGCGGACGAATCGCTGCTCGAGCCGCGGGAAAGGATAGGTGTCGTCCGCGTCGGCATCGGTGAAATGGTGCGGCCGTTCGGAGGGATCGTCGGCGACGAGTTGGTCAGGGTCGGACGAATGCTCGACCAGGTAACCCGCACGCTCACGGAAGTAACTCCGCAGCGGCTCGGGCAGGTTTTCGACGGCATGGGCGTTGATCATCTCGTGCGCGCGCCGTCCCCATGACCACTCCAGTCGGGTGAAAACCAGGAGGCAGACAAAAACCGGCGCCGATATCCGGAAGAGGGTGCGGGCGCGCGCCCTCTGGGAAAGCCTGGCGTGGACTGAGCCTAGCAGCGCCATCGAACGAGGTGCCCGTTCCACACTTTCAACCCCTTCCACGCCGCCCCTTCCCTTACAGCGTCCTACTGTAACAAAATCGGGCCCTACCTTGCCCGCCATCGCTTCCGCGGGCGCTCCTTGACTCTCCACAGGCTGGGGCGTAATCTGAGAAATGTAAAGGGGGCGTACCGGTTTCGACGGAAGCATTTGTGCTTAGGAGGCATGCCGGGGGCCACACCACCCGCAATCGGCGTGGAACAACACAACTGCCAATGCGCAGTATGCTTACGCTGCCTAAGAACTAGGTAGCGCGTCTCCTCTGCCCGGCCCGCAGGGCGGAAAGGGACGTCATCAAAGCGGGCTGGCGCGGAGCCGAGTGCCTGAAGGCTTCGGGCGAGACTCCTCCACCATTCGGGCGGGGGAAACAGGCTAGCTTCAAGCCCGTTCTTGCGGATTCCTGAGGGCTGGGAGCGAAATCATGAGCGAACCCGCTACGCATGTAGTCTCCTAACCGCAGGGCTTTTCGGACGGGGGTTCGACTCCCCCCGCCTCCAAAGTTTCGCTTTGTGAAACTTTGTCCCGAGCGAGCCCCGACGCTTCGGGGCGAGCCGAGGGGCACGAGCGGCCCCCCTGATGTTTTTTTGTTACATCCTCGAATGTTCTGATGGCTCCTACTACGTTGGAGTGAGCGACGATCCTGGCCGTCGTCTGCGGGAACACAACAAGGGAAAGGGATCAGACTGGACTGCCGCTCGCCGGCCGGTGAAATTGGTTTGGGCCGAACAGCGGCCGACACTGTCGTCTGCGCGCCAGAGAGAGAATCAAATAAAGCGCTGGGGCCACAGGAAGAAACGGGCTCTCGTTGGGGATTCCCCTCGGCTGCGCTCGGGACAAGCTGCCGCCCAAAGCGCGTGAGCTTGCGACTCCCCCCGCCTCCATACTCCAAGCTGCTTTATTTGCAGTTATTTACACCCAGACAGGAATCCGCGTACACCATCACGGACAATTCGTGTTATCACTTCCACGTTATGCTTTCTCCACCTCGACGACATCCGAAGGGGTGCGGCCAGACCTCGATAATGGCACAAGAGCCGTGACGATTGTCCCTGAATCACCAGACTGGACATCCAACGCCCCACCAAGCTGCGCCACCCGTTCTTGCATTCCCCGGAGACCAACTCCCATGTGTCCGGCCGTCAGGAGACTTAGTCGCTTTTCGACCGGTATGCCTTTACCTTGATCTCGAACCTCAAGACGAACATCTACGTCGGATCGCGCCAATCGAATCTCGGCCGTGGCGCTGCCCGAATGAAGATGTATGTTTGTAAGGCATTCTTGTACGATTCGAAAAATCGCGATCTCAAAACCTGGCGGCAAGCGCTCAAAATCGGGCGCAAGTTCCAGCACAGTGTCAATGCCGCTCCGCTTTGCGAAACCATCGATGTAATACTTCAGTGCATATGGCAGACCTATTTCGTCCAACAGAGGCGGGTGCAACAGGTGTGAAATCGTGCGCAGCTCTTTGGTCAAACCCTTCAGCAGAAGTTGACTGTCAGAAAGGAGCTGAGCTTCCTTCGCATTCGGCTTGATGGATCCTTGAAACTGCGCCAAGTTCATTGCCAGGGCTGCAAGGGTCTGCCCCGCGCTGTCATGGAGTTCCCGTGCAAGCCTTCGCCGCTCCTCATCTTGCATTCTTACGAAGCGAGCGCTGAGCTGACGTGCGGCTTTCTCTGCGACTCTGCGCTGTGTGACGTCCGTGTTTATCGTGAGCCAGCCGACCATGTTGTTCTGCGCGTCTGTCAGCTTCGTCGAAGAGCTTGCGACCGTCACCTTTGTACCATCCCGGGCCGTGTGGGCAAGATCTCCTTCCCAAGCACCCTCCCGAGACCGTTTCAGAACTTCCTCAAAGGGGGTGGGGAACTCCGTTTGCAACATCTCGTGGGCAGACTTGCCTATGGCTTCTTCCTTGGTCCAGCCAAATAGGCGCTCAGCACCTTTGTTCCAAAATGTAATCTTGGCGTGGGGGCTGCGAACGAATATCGCGTCATTCGCAGCGTCTAGCAATTCCGCCTGTGCTCTCACGACTTCCTGCGCCCGTTCGCGTTCCATTATAACTCCGGCAAGAATTAGGCCAGTGATCGAAGTTACTGCGATGAACAACTGCATGAGGGCCGTATTCACCAGGGCGGTGTGTTCCACAAAGGGCCCGTTACTGTGCGCTGTACCCCAGACTGCGAACGCTGCCATCAGAATACCAGCCATCGCCGTACCTGCTACGCGGAATCGAATGGCAGCCCAAATGACAAATGGGAAGACAACAAAAGCCAAGACGTCGTCTTGTGGGCCAATCCCCGCACGTCCGCCGAAAACTGCCCAGCAAGAAGTGCACAGACCCGCCGACAGCACAACAAACTCGGTCAGCCGATGGCCTCTCACGAAGCTGACAAGCTCACGCCCTATGAGATACAAGGGAGTCACAATCAGCACACCCATCGCCTGGCCGAGCCACCAAACTCGCCATGCTGACCAGGGGCCAGACCAAGCCCGCACATGCGTAAGAAAGAGTGTCGTAACCCCGATTGAGGCGGCTACAATCGGGCTCACAACTGCACCGAGCAGCACGAGGCTCAGAACGTCGCGCATTCGGGCAAGGGACGGCTGGAAGCCCGCAAAGCGCCGCAGTAGATAGCCGCCGAACAAAGCGCTTGATGTATTCCCAAGGGCGATTCCGAGACCTGCCATTACAGGCAGGGGCCTGAAGAAATTCACCAGGAAAGCTGCGAGCGCAATCGCCGGCCAGACCTCGAATCCCCAGAGCAGGACCGAGCCGAGAGCGACACCTGAAGCGGGCCAAAGCGGTGAGATATTGCCGCTTGTGTAGGGGACGGATAGGCCAAGCTTGCCGGCGGCTAGATAGAAGGCAAAGACCAGAAGCAGTCGCAAACGCAGTTGTAGTCGCGGCAATTCATGTCGAGAAGCATCCATCGGGACTCGTGCCGAACCCGAAGCATCTATGACCATGGCCTACCTCTGGCCTTGGGCAATCTACATGCGAGACTCGCAATAATGTGGCGGCTTCCAGTAGGAAGCAGTAAGATGTTACTAGTATTCAGATACAGTGTCAAGGCTCTCTGTGTGTGTCTAACATGTAGACAGCTGCAAGGCATCAACCTACTGCGAAATTGCGCCTCTCCTGGAGGATTGTGTGGCAGTAATGACACAGCGGAGTTTGGAGATGGGTAAGGGCTTTGAATGGGCGGCTACTTACTCAGCGCCTCGAAGCCGTCGCCACGGGCGCTGATTCTGCAGGATAACCCTCAGGACGTGAAACTGAGGGTGGCGCCCCCAAGCTGGTGAGTATGCCCTTTCGGGGGGCAGGTCAAAAGCACTAGAATCATACTTCTCGACATAGGAAATACCCATGCGTACGGCGCTGATGGCCGCCTTGTTTTTCTCATTGCTCGCGAACCTGACCTATGTGCAGTCGGCTGGATTACACGACTGGAAGCTCGTCTGGTCGGATGAGTTTAATTACACCGGACATCCCGATCCCGCCAAATGGGGATACGAGGAAGGATACGTGCGCCATAACGAGCTCCAATACTACACCGCCAACCGCCTGGAGAATGCGCGGGTTGATGGCCACAATCTTCTGATCGAGCTACGCCAGGAGACACCTGAAAGTTTCTTGCCAACGTCCATTAACGATGAATGGCATCGGTACACTTCCGCTAGCGTGAACACCCGCGACACAGCATCGTGGACCTACGGCCGTTTTGAAATAAGGGCCAAAATGCCGCAGGGCAAAGGCACCTGGCCGGCAATCTGGTTTCTGAGCCCTCTCAGGACGCCCAACATCCCCGGCCCACCACTCCCCCGAGGACGCGACGGCAAAGAGGTTCAGGGCCCAAATCGAGGGCCCAACAATGGGGAATCATCACAAGGGGAAATCGATCTGATGGAGAGCTGGGGAAGTAGCCCCAATCAAATCGCCCTCCACATCCACGGTACCAAAGGGCCGACTCCATCCAGGACTATCCCGGTCGACGATGAGTACTACAAATTCCACCTCTACGCCATGGAATGGTACCCGGACCACATGGACTTCTTTCTGGATGGCCAGACAATTCTTACCTACACGAAGGACGCTGCCACGGGTTGGTCGTTCGACCACCCGATGTATCTGATCATAAATATAGCGTGCGGCGGGCCCGACGAACCGGCCCCCGACGATTCCCACCTTCCACAGTTTATGACGGTGGATTACGTGCGAGTTTATCAGAAAGTTCCCCCGACAGGCCCGCGATGAAGTTTTCCGGAGACAACTGGCTGGTTATTGTTGAGAGCGTCAGGGGCACTGCTTGGCGCCATGAACTGGAACTGCCCGGACGTATTGACGCGGTACCCGAGCACAAGCGGTCCTGGAAGAGTAGGCGGCGTTGCAGGAGTCAAGCTACTTCGTTCTTCCCTACGCCCGGTATTTTATTTGCCCGCGGACATTTTCCTCGAAGAGGACTCTCCGAGCGGAACCCTGAGCCTGGGGGTAACTGGCACCGCCTTGTGGAGAGGTGGTCACGCCTGCGGGCCGGTCGGACTGGATCTGCCGCTGAAGGCGTTTCAAGTCGGCGCGCAAGTCAGAGGCATGCTGATAGCGAACGGCGCGGTCTTTCTCCAGCGCCTTTTCGATGATCGTTTGGAGCCGAGGGTGAATGGCAGGATTCAAGCGTTGGGGCGGAGAAACTTCGCGCGACAGAATCGCTTCGCGTATTTCAACCGAGGTCGCGCCGGCGAATGCCTGCTGACTCCAGGCCATTTCGTAGAGCCCCGCGCCGGGATGTTCAAGCAGCATGAACAGAATCTGGAAAGGTTGCTCTTGCAGGCGGATGCGGCGCTCGCCCTGGCGCAGCTCACCGGCGCGGACATCGAGTTCAAAATCCCAGTCCGCATTGGGAAGTTCTTTGGGGGCGATGCTCGGCCCAACGGCTAGTCCAGCGAAAACCGCTGTTCATAGGAGTGGGGGGCCTTCTAAAGTCTCTTCAGCGAAGGTCAGGTTGTCTGAACTTGATCGTGAATGAAATACGCCCTTCTCTGGATTTCGCTGCGCCCAAGGCATTTGGCAGACGGAACCGATCCGGCGAGCGGGGATCTCGGAAGAGACTTCGTTTTATCGGAAGGAGCAGGACACGGGCCTAGTGTCCTGAGTCAGAAGTTCGATGAACAACAATAGGCCTGTTTCACGCAAAGGCGCAAAGACAGCAAAGCACTTACGGGTCGCCGCACGGCCAGGAATTGTTCAACATTTTTACCACTCAGGACGCTAGGCGTCAACGGCTTTATCTCATTCGACAAAGCAGGGGAAGAGGTCTGCGCCGCCTTGGAGGCGGTGCTTGAGGAGCACATGTGGGGCCCACCGCGAGTGTTTGAGCGCTATGCTATGCTGTCGTCAACGCTGGCCGGCAAGAAGAGGCGCGCGCACGGCCTCCTTTCGTCGCGCCAGCGTGAGATTGTCGGTTTGCTCGAAAGAAGGCTGTGCAACAAGGAGATCGGCGAGGGCTTGGGGATAAGCGAAAGAACTGTCAGATTTCACCTCCAGAACGTGTTCGACAAGCTCGGGGTTCGCGATTGGGTCAGCGTCGCTGAGCTGGCCCGCACCACCGGTCTTGCGGAGGCGGAGCCACGAAGAGGCCGATCGGAGTTGCCGCGAGCGGCTGAAGCGCAGGTTGTTGCACGCACTTAGGTCGGCGGCTAAACTGGGGTTTTTGGGCGAATTGCCTTGGAGAGCAGGATCATCCGGCTCGCAGCCGTTGGGATAAGGCCAGGCGGCCAGTCATCAGGTCAGCCCAGTAACGGCGGACCCTTCGTTCAAGGAAATCATCAACTGGCAATATGGGGCACGATGGCTAACGGGCAGCCGATAAGCGCGATCACCTCCGTCGGTACGCCCGATGTCTCGGTGCAGGCGATTTTGACCTGCGATCCTCGCAATGGGCGCGCTGCGAACCAATACGCCAACCCCGCCTGCTTCTCGTCGCCGGAGCCGGGCCTAAACGGCCAGTACCAGACGCCATACATCAAAGAACCTGCGACCATGGACCATGATATTTCGCTTTTCAAGACTCTTCCCCTTCGCGAAAGCAGGAATTTGCAATTCCGGTATCCGGTGTTCAACTTCCTCAACCATCCGTACTGGTTCTTCCAGTCCAGCGGCCCCGGTCTCGCGTTGAATTTTAACAACGGCGTTCTGGACAACGCGTCCATACAGCAATTCGGGATACCGACCCGTCAAACGGGGAGTAGGACGATGCAGTTTTCATTCATATTCTCGTATTAGCGAGGACCACTGTTTGGGCAGGGGGTGTGCGGTCCGCGCAACCCCTTCTTTGTTCCTGAGTGAACGATCGCCTTTCATTACGCCGGTGGCAGATGAAATATGGCGTCAACACGATGGTGTGGACGACGCGCGTCGGCCAGAAGCAGGAGGCTTTGTTTTCGCGAATCGGGGAATGGGGCTTTGACGGCGCAGAACTCTTCCTCTCTCCAGAAGAACCCGCGGACATTGCTTCGGTCAAGCGGACTCTTGACCGCTTAAACCTCGAGCGCACGACCTGCAGCGTTTTGCCTCGCGAATCTCATTTGGTGAGCACTCAGTCGGAGGTTCGAGCCCGTGGGATCGAGTATCTGAAACGCTGTCTCGAGAGGGCGGCGGATCTCGGGGCGCCCCTGATGTGTGGGCCGATCTATGCAGGGTTAGGCATGATGTCCGGCAGCCGACGAACGGAAGAAGAATGGAAATGGGCTGTCGAAGGTCTCAGAGTTGTAGCGCGCCGGGGGGAGGAGCTGGGCGTCACGCTGTGCCTGGAACCCCTCAACCGGTTTGAGACGTATTTCCTCAACACATTGCAAGACGCAGCTCGATTGGTCCGCGAAATCGCAGCGCCCAACGTTCGGATTCACTTCGACACGTTCCACGCAAATATTGAAGAGCAGCACCCTGCCGCCGCCGTACGTTCTGTGGGAAAGGATATTGGGCATGTCCACATCTCCGAAAATGACCGAGGTACACCGGGGACTGGGCACGTTGACTGGCGTGGAATTCTCTCAGCCCTCAAAGATGTCGGCTATGATGGCTGGTTGACGATCGAGTCTTTCGCCGAACCAGAACCCGAATTGGCTTCGGCCGCTTCCATTTGGCGAGACCTCGCCCCCTCGGGCGACGATCTTGCACGCCAAGGGCTCAACTTCATAAAAGATTTGACCAAAGATTTGGGAATACAATAACAGGCTGATGAGAAACGCGCCGAAATGTCACGCTGAGCCCCATTCGCTTCGCTCACAGTTCGACTTCGCTCACTGTCCCTGAGCGGAGTCGAAGGGAGGGCAGGCTCTTCGCTTGTCATTCTGAGCGAAGCGAAGAATCCCTTTCAATCGGCGCTCAGGGTAGACTTTGCGAAGCGCCTCGCATTGGTTTGAAATCAATAACATAGATTCTTCGCGGAGTTTACCCTGAGCGGAAACTGCTGAGATTCTTCGCTTCGCTCAGAATGACAAGCGAAGGGCTCCGAATGACACCGTACGACTTCGTATATGGCTACGGGCTTCCAGGAGCACGGACGACTTGGTGCAGTGGGGCAAATGATCGGCGTGGCCGTGGGTTCGAAGCTTTTTCGCGTGGGACCTGGAGGGAGCACAATGGTTAACCGGCGCCGCTTTATCCGAACCATCGGGGCCGCAATGCTGACGGCCGGCGGGGCGAGAGGGGAGAAGGCTCGCTTCGACCTCGGCATCGGCACCTATACGTACCGGGGAGTCACCGAGGACCAAATGATTGAAGACCTCGGGGCGCTTAGGATTCGACATATCGAGCTGTCAAGCCCTGACTACTTTCTTCCTGCAGTCAAGTTGGATGCAGTCAAAAGCCTTCGTGCGAAGCTCCTTCGAGCCCAAATCACGGCAGTCTCTTATTTCTCCGGCGACATCAAAACTGAAGCGGACATACACACCACAGTGAAAGTAGCTCAGGAGCTCGGCGTGAGTCATGTCTCCGGTTCGGCAGTCGGCGAGACCCTGAAGATAGTGGACTCCTTTTTTACTCGTGAGGGATTAAAGTTCGGCATTCACAACCATTGGTTTCGAGGGCGCAAGTTTGAATACGAAAGCCCAGAGGACCTGCTCAAAGCGCTTCGAGAGGTATCGGACACCGTTGGCGTAACCATGGACGCCGGGCACATGGCTTCTTGTGGATACGACCCCGTTCAGGCTCTCGACAAGCTGTGGTCGCGCTTACAGCTGGTCCACCTTAAGGACGTGGAACGATCGGGTGACGACAAGAACGTCGTCCTGGGCACGGGCATCGCAAAGAGCAAGGCGGTGATCGCGGCACTCGAGAAGCGACGATTCACGGGTCTTGTGGCGATTGAATACGAAGCCGAGCCTCAAAACCCCCAGCCGGACGTCGCCCGTTCGGTGGACTTCGCCCGTAAGCTCATGTGATTTGATTTGGGTCGAGAAGAATCTTGCCCACTCGGGAGCTCGGAATCGCTCGTCAGGTCGCGGCATCCGGGCAGGGTCATCGTAGCGGGCTTGAAGCCCAATCCTTTCCTGATATGAGCCGGCGGCACACCCGATTTCCAAGATAGCTTCGGAGGCAGATCATCATGCAGATCATTCGTTCTCCGAGAGTTTACGACGTATGTATTATCGGATCTGGTGCCGCGGGCGGTACAGCAGCAAAGGTGCTCACCGAGGGCGGGCTGGAAGTTGTAATGCTCGAAGCCGGCCCTGCGCTCGATCCGGGCAAGGATTTCAAAGAGCACTTGTGGCCGTACGAGCTCACCCACCGCGGTGCTGGAATCGCGGGCATGTATTACAACCTACCGTATCTTAGTGAATTTTCGGCGCCCAACGCCTTCTTTACAATCAGGGGAGAGCCTTATACGACGGCCCCTGATTCGAAGTTTATGTGGCTCAGGTCGCGAATCGTAGGCGGCCGGACCAACCATTGGGCACGCATCGCTCTGCGGTTCGCCGAAGTCGATTTCAAGGGACGATCTGCGGACGGT
>QHZN01000419.1 GCA_003225365.1 Acidobacteriota bacterium | reverse complement strand
GGAATGACCGCGACGGCGATGAGCGCGAATCGTGTAACATCGTTGTCCGGTACGTACAGATCAATTCCTCAGACTCAAGCGGTGACGGTGCAAGGCTGAGAGTGACCAAACCCGCGCAGGCATCTGAGCCCTCCGAAGACGGCAATCCTTTCCCCCAGGACGCACCAGACGAACTAATGCCGTTTTAGATCCGCGGAGAGTTGTCGCAGCCGGAGCGAAGGGCTCAATAGGTGAAGCCTGGGTGCGGTTGCGGTTTCCATTCTGAAGCGCGCCGCTTCGCCTCGTTCACCTGCTCCAGTTTCATTTCCGGCTCGAGCGATTTTAGCGTCTGTAGGCATTGCTCGGCACCGTTTTGGGAGGCGATCAACGCCCACTGGTAGGCGAGGACAGGGTCTTTCGGCAATCCCTGACCTGCGGCATACATCTTGCCGAGGTAGCACTGCCCGTCGCCAATGCCCTGGTCGGCCGCCATTCGGAAGTACTTCGCCGCCTGCGCTTCATCGGGCTGGCCTGACTGATCGGGAAAGCGACGCAAGTAAAACAGCCCGAGATTATAGGCGGCGTCGCCGTGGCCTCCCTCGGCAGCTACTCGAAACCATTTCTCGGCTTCGGAGTAGTCGCGAGCCACGCCTTGCCCCTGCATGTATCGTATGCCCAGACCATAGGCCCCGCGCGGGTCGCCCTGTTCCGCCGCCAGACGGTACCACCTTACGGCCTCACCGAGGTCCCGCAGCACACCGATGCCGTTCGCGTAAATCCACCCAAGCTCGGTTTGGGCGCTGGGATCGCCGAGGTCTGCGGCTTTCCTGATCCATTTGAGGGATTCGTTCAGGTCGCGTGGAACGCCCCAACCTTGCAGGTAGGCCATTCCCAGCATGGAGTCGGCGTAGGCGTAATTTTTGTCCGCGGCTTTTCGGAACCATCGCAAGGCTTCGGCGGGGTCGCGTTTCACTCCCTGGCCCATCAGATACATGATGCCTATGTCCGTTTCCGAGCGTGCGTCGCCGCGATTCGCACCCATTTGGTACCATCTCATTGCTTCGGTGAAATCCTGCGGAACGCCGAGGCCATTGGCGTAAACCGCGCCGAGATTGCCCATGGAGATCGTCGAACCTTGCGAAGCGGCCTTCTTAAGCCACTCAATGCCGCGGGCCGTGTCGCGCTGTACTCCCACGCCAAAGGCGTATTGCAAACCCACGTCCGCAGCTCTGAGGGAGCCGGACAAGTCCGAGCGGGGCGTTCGTTCCTGACGGTCTCGTAGCAGCCGTCGTGCCGGGCTGGCTTGCATTTGACGCCGCCTGCTGCTGAATTGGGGCGCACGCGTTCCGGATCTGGTCGTTCAAGCCGGGAGACTGCCCGGCAGCTTCACACTCCGCAAGCGCTTGGTCAGTGCGTTGCAGGCGCCAAAGGATCAAGGCTAACTCCGCGTGAAGTTGAGCCGATTTGGGCTCAAGGGCGAGAGCCTGACGGTACTCGCCAACGGCGCCCTCAAAATCCTTTTTCCTCACCAGGGCATCAGCTAGACCGGAGTGGCGGAACGCAACTTCCGGTTCCAGTAGCACGGCTTTCCGCAATTCTGCGATGCCGCCATCCAGGTTGCCTCCCAAAATAAGGGTTGCGGCCAGGTTGTTGTGGGAGGAGGCGGAATCGGGATCAACACGAAGCGCCTGCCGGAATTCCTCACCGGCGGTCTTGAGATCCCTCTCCTGGAGGGCAAGCCCGCCAAGATTGTTATAGGGGCTGTCGAAATCCGGATCGAGTTGGATCGCCTTTTGAAACTCCTTCTTTGCCCCTCGCTTGTCGCCGAGATCGCCGAGAGCCAACCCCAGAAAATTGTGAGTTTCAGGGATAGAAGGATCGGCCTTCGCAGCCAAGCGAAGAGCGGCTAGAGCGTCCTCGACCCTTCGCTGGCGCATCAAAACCTCGGCGAGGGCGAAGTATGTAACGCTCGGATCGGAGCCCGTCGCCACCTGGCATTCCTTTACGGCGTCCGATTCCTGACCCTTCCGGGCGAGAGTCAGGCAGGCGGACAATTGACCGAACGCCGCCTGCTGTTCGGCGGAATAGCTGGGCGTTGCGCCGACCGCCCGCAGCTTACCGAGGGCATCAAGAAACTCGGCGGGGGCGCCCAAGGTCTTGACTAAATCCAAATAGTCAGTCGCCGGCTGAAAATCGATCCCGGCGCGGCTGATCAGCTTTTCAACCCTCCGGGTCGACTCGCCGAAATCCATCCAGACTAATACTTGCGCACGATCTAGTGGCCTCGAAGGGAAGGCCGCTTTCGCAGCAGCCATTGCAGAGCTGAGCAGGCAAGCGGTGATCAGCGCAACTATCTGAGGCAGCCTGTATACGCAGGCATACAAGATGGTATTGCGGCTTGCCGGGAGCATTATCATCGCTTTCAGCGGCGGCGAAGTGTGCATGGAAAGTCTCCCTTCTCGCGCGCATTGAAAGGGCTTGAGAACATTTGCTCGGAACAGTCCGTATTGTAGCAGGTAGCGCATAATTCGTTCTTCAATCTTGCGGTCCTTCCGTTCCCTTATCAAGGGCCGCAACTTCAAAGGGCGTAAGTTGCGCTACCAGTGTCCTGCTTCCAGAAACGGGGAAATG
>QHZN01000237.1 GCA_003225365.1 Acidobacteriota bacterium | reverse complement strand
ACTTTACCGTCTTGGGCGTGAATGCCGCCCAGGGGCGGACCTTCGCCGCCGACGTTGACAAGGTCCGGGACGCGAACCCCGTCGCGGTGATCAGCCACAGCTTCTGGCTAAGCCGTCTTGGAGGGGAGGCCTCGGTTCTAGGCCGCAAACTCCGCATCCGCCAAACTTCCTTCGACGTCATTGGCGTTACGCCGCCTGGCTTTTTCGGCGAAACGGTAGGTGATGCGCCGGACATATGGCTGCCGCTGACCATGCAAGCAGAGGTGTTTCCGGGACAGGATTGGCTATCGCCGGAAAAGAATCCCGTGGAGAAAACCGAGTGGTTGCGAGTCATCGGGCGACTCCAGCCCGGAATCAGCGTGGCCCAGGCGAAGGCCAGCCTCAATGTGACCTTCCAGCAATACCTTCAGTCCCAAATCGGTTCCACGCTCTCGGCGAGCGACCGTCGGGATTTTCTTGATCAGCATCTTGCCGTCACAGAAGGCAGCCATGGCGCCTCCACCCTCCGCCATGAATTCGGCAAGCCGTTGCTGATCCTGATGGGGGTGGTGGGGCTTATTCTTCTCATCGCCTGCGCCAACGTCGCCAATCTCCTGCTCGCCCGCGCCGCCTCGCGGCAAAAGGAAATCGCCGTCCGTGTCGCTCTGGGCGCCGGGCGCGCCCGGTTGTTTCGGCAGCTTCTTACGGAGAGCGTCTTGCTCGCAACATTCGGCGGGGCGGTGGGCCTTCTGCTGGCCCAATGGGCTGATGTGGTCTTGTTGCGCCTCGTCGCGCGTGGCCAGACGGCAGTTCCGTTGGACCTCCGCCCGGACCCGAAGATCCTCGGCTTCACGGTCGGCGTCTCGATCCTGACCGGAATTCTTTTTGGGCTGGCGCCGGCGGTTCGCACGGCCCGCGTGGACCTGAATTCCATTCTGAAGGGGACCTCGCAGAGCGTGGCAGGAGGGTCCGGGCACGTGGGCCGGATGCCGGTAGGCAAAATCCTGGTCGTCGCGCAAGTTGCGATGTCGCTCTTGTTGCTGATCGTCGCCGGATTATTCGTCCACAGCTTCCGGAAGCTCACGGATGAGAAGCTGGGCTACGACCGCGACCATTTATGGCTCTTCCGAGTGAGGCCGGTGGCCGAGGGCTACAAAGGGCCGGCCATCCCAGCGCTCTACAACGTGATGCTCGACCACATCCGCTCCCTGCCGGGCGTGCGCGCTGTGACGCTTTCTGAGAACGGCTTGCTTAGCGGTACCGAATCGGAAGACGAAATTTCGATTGAGGGGTTCACTCCCAGGTCAGGCCAGGAGATGCACGCGCGGTTCGATCAAGTTGGGCCAAACTACTTTACGACCGTGGGCATTCCTGTCCTGATGGGACGGGAAATTGGCCCGGAAGATCAAGGCAGCGGCCAGCGGGTTGGATTAATCAATCAGACCATGGCGCGCTACTACTTCGGTGACTCGAACCCGATCGGAAAGCGCATCTGGGACATGTTTCCGACCACCCACACGGACTTCGTCGTGGTCGGGGTGGTGGCCGACGCCAAATATAACAGCATCCGCCAAAAGACGCCCCGGCGCTTTTACGTGCCGTTCTTCCATCCCATCGGCGAGCCCGATTCCGCATATTTCGAGGTACGAACCGCCGGTAACCCGGCGAACGTGGCCGAAGCCGTTCGCGCGGCAGTGAAGCAGACGGCGCCGAAATTGCCGCTCCTCCAAGTCCACACCATGAACGAGCTGGTGAGTGAGGAGCTCACCCGCGACCGCATGATCACCAAGCTGGCGGGATTCTTCGGCGCGCTGGCAGTCCTGCTGGCCTGCATTGGGATCTACGGCATCATGGCCTACGCCGTTGCCGGGCGGACGAACGAGATTGGAATCCGTATCGCGCTCGGCGCTCAGCCGCGCGACGTGGTTTGGCTGGTCTTGCGCGAGACGTTGCTGATGGTCGTGGTCGGGGCGGCGATCGGCCTGCCGGCGGTGTTTGGAGCGTCGAAATTGATCTCCAATCTGCTCTTCGGACTGACGGCGGCGGACCCGCTGGCGTTGTCCGCGGCTACAGTATTGATGTTCGCCGTGGCCGCAGTGGCCGGATATATCCCCGCGCGAAGAGCCTCCCGCACCGATCCGATCGCGGCGCTGAGGTATGAATGAATCAATCGGGCGATTGAGTGATTGGGTGATTGAGCGATTTGGCGAAGCGGCGGCGGTCGTTCTTCAAATCACTCAATCACCCAATCACTCAATGGCCCGATGAGTAAATGAATCAATCTGAGGTGAGAGATGGGCACAATGGTTCAAGACCTGAAGTACGGGATAAGGATGCTGGTGAAGAACCCGGGCTTCACCGCTGTCGCCGTGCTCACGCTCGCGCTGGGCATCGGCGCGAACAGCGCGATCTTCAGCGTGGTGAACGGCGTGCTCCTCCAACCGCTCCCCTTCAAGGACCCGGGCCGGTTGGTGGCGCTCGGCGAAAAAGTCCCGCAATACGACATGGCGTCGTTCTCCTATCCGGACCTTGTAGACTGGCAAGACCAGAATCACTCGCTTGAAGGCTTGGCTGGATTCAATTGGCAGGGCTTGAACCTGACCGGTGTAGGTGAAGCCGAGCACGTCAGTGGAAAGCGCGTCACCGCGAATTTCTTTACAGTCCTCGGTGTTCCTCCAGTCCTCGGCCGGAACTTTGATCGCCAAGAGGATCACGTCGGCGCGGGCGCGGTGACGATGATCAGCGCTGGACTGTGGAAGGGGCGGTTTGGAGCGAGCCCCGAGGTCATCGGCAAAACGCTGACGTTGAACGGCCAGGATTTCGCGATCATCGGTGTCGTACCCGCTTGGTTTGAATATCGCGGCCCGGCGGATGTCTACACGCTCCTTGGTCAGTGGGATAACCCCACGGCCCGGCTGCGCGAGATTCACCCCGGCATCCACTCCATCGGCCGCTTGAAGCCCGGGGCTACAGTGGCGCAAGCGCAATCGGATCTGAGCGGCATCGCGGCAAGGCTCGCTCAAATCTATCCCAAATCGAATGCCGACCACGGCGCGACGGTGCGGCCTTTAGCGCAGGAAATGGTAGGAGATGTCAGACCCGTTCTGTTCATCCTGTTCGGAGCCGTCGGATTTGTTCTCTTGATCGCCTGCGCCAACGTGGCGAATTTGCTGCTCGCGCGCGCCACGGGACGCCAGCGCGAAATGGCCATCCGCGCCGCCATCGGGGCCAGCCGCGGCCGCGCCATTCAGCAACTGCTCACGGAAAGCACTCTGTTGGCGATGGCGGGCGGAGGTCTCGGCCTCCTCGTGGCGATGTGGGGGACTCAAGGTGTGCTGAAGCTGGTTCCAGGTGGCCTGCCGCGCATGGAAAACATCCGCCTGGACGGCTGGGTGCTGGCCTTCACACTGGCCGTGTCGTTCGTAACCGGGATTGTTTTCGGGCTTGCGCCCGCTGTTCAAGTCTCGCAAATTGATCTGCACAACACGCTCAAAGAGGGCGGGCGAGGCTCAACCGCCGGTCATCACCGCATGCGGGCGCTCTTGGTGGTTTCGGAGATCGCGGCTTCTCTCGTGTTGCTCGTGGGCGCAGGATTGATGCTCAAAACGATTTATCGGCTCAGCCGGGTCGATCCCGGATTCGATCCCCGCAACTTGCTGACCTTCGAAGTGGGGCTCTCGCCCGAAAACATCTCGACAGCGGACAACATCCGCCTGGCCTACAAGCGAATTGTGGACGGGATCGAAACTTTGCCGGGAGTGGAAGCCGCAGCCGTCGCCACGGACGTTCCTCTGACCGGCAACGACAGCGAGCTGCCTTTCTGGGTCAGCGGCAGGCCGCGCCCCTCGTCCCAAAGCGACATGCAATGGGCGCTCTGGTATCCCGCCAGCCCCGGCTACCTCCGTGCTATGGGCATTCCGCTGCTCCGAGGGCGCTATTTCACCGACCAGGACACGAAGGACTCGGCGGGTGTGGTGGTCATTGACGACCTCATGGCCAAAGGGCTCTTCCCAGGGGAAGACCCCACCGGGAAGAGCATCGGCATCTACGACTCCAGCGGAGGGACCGAGAACGGCCTTAACAAGCCACTCGAAATCGTCGGCGTAGTCGGCCACGTCAAACATTGGGGGCTCGATAACGATGCGGCGTTCAAGATTCGCTACGAGCTGTACATGCCCTTCGCTCAGATCCCCGACCAAATCACGAAAGCGTTCCTGGGAGGGGGAATGGTCATGCTGGTCCGCACCTCCGTGGATCCGCTCTCGACCGTCGCGGCCGTTCGCCGCCGAATCGCCGAGCAAGGCGGCGGGAACCAACCCGTCTACGGTATACATACCATGAAGCAAATCGTCTCCGACTCCGTCGCTGGCCGGCGCTTCTCGATGCTTTTGCTTGGCATCTTCGCCGCGCTTGCCCTTGTCCTAGCATCCGTGGGCATTTACGGCGTCATCTCGTACATGGTGGGCCAGCGCACGCACGAGATCGGCATCCGCGTGGCGCTCGGGGCAGACCGTCGCGACATGCTCCGCTTGGTCCTCGGCCAGGGAGCGAGATTGATGCTCTTGGGAGTGGGCGTTGGCCTACTGGCCTCGTTCGGATTGACTGGCTTCCTGGCGAAGTATTCCATGCTCTTCGGGGTCAGCGCAAGGGACCCGTTGACATTTGCCGGAGTGGCGGTTCTACTTTCATTGGTGGCACTCGCAGCTTGTTTTGTTCCGGCTATTCGAGCGATGAAGGTGGATCCGGTCGTGGCCTTGAGGTATGAATAATTGATTTCAAGTTGAGTGCTTGTGAGATTTGAAATTTGTGCTCGGAATTCGAGAATTCAGGAACTTATGACTCGCCAATGGAGGGCAAAATGGGTGTTCGATTTCGAACAGTGGTTCCCAATAATGGGCAATTTAGACCCCCAATGATGCGTGTCGCTTATGGCCTAATGCATTCTGTTTCAAAGGCTTACAAGGAGATCTGAACCTGGCCAGGAGATTGCTTCAGATTAACCGAGTCGTGTGCACACGGTCACGCGTAAATCGAGTGCTCGAGAGGACGGGGACGGATCAGGATCGAGCCGGTCGCGAAACCGCGAGGAGGCTCGAAACCCGTGGGAGCCACGTTACGGTTCCAAAGTTCAAGCGTCGAAGTCATTGACTGATAAGGAGACTCTATGGAGTCAGTGAATCCGGAAACCAGCGGCGCAGTAACACCAAATCAAGAGGCGGCAACCTCGTCCGGCGGTCTCATTCGATTGGAGGGTGTTACTAAGGTCTTCTACACCGACGAGGTGGAAACGCACGCCCTCTCGGGCATTCATCTGGACATAAAGTCGGGCGAATTTGTATCCATCGCCGGG
This sequence comes from Acidobacteriota bacterium, assembly GCA_003225365.1. Taxonomy (GTDB): domain Bacteria; phylum Acidobacteriota; class Terriglobia; order UBA7540; family UBA7540; genus Gp13-AA74. The sequence goes on along the minus strand of QHZN01000237.1, from coordinate 19,640 downwards.
CCCTCGGGTTGCGGCAAGTCAACGCTGCTTTCGCTCCTGGGTCTGTTGGACTCGCCCACGGACGGCAAATACTGGCTGAACGGCAAAGAGGTTGAGGATCTCGACATGGGTCAACGCGCCCGCATCCGCAACCGCGAAGTGGGCTTTGTCTTCCAGAGCTTCAATCTGATCGGTGACCTGAACGTTTACGAAAATGTCGAGCTGCCTCTTACCTACCGCGGGATGCCGGGTTCGGAGCGCAAGGCGCGGGTCACCGAGGCGCTGGAAAAAGTCGGGATGGCGCACCGGATGAAACACTACCCCTCGCAGCTTTCGGGCGGCCAGCAGCAGCGCGTGGCGGTGGCCCGGGCGTTGTGCGGCAAGCCTTCCATCCTGCTCGCCGATGAGCCCACTGGGAACCTCGACTCGAAGAACGGGGAAGCGGTGATGGAGCTCCTCCACCAACTTCATCGCGAGGGCGCGACGATCTGCATGGTGACGCACGACCCGCGCTACGCGCGCCTCGCCGACCGCTCCATCCATTTGTTTGACGGACGCATTGTGGACGAGACGACGTCAAAAGCGGAAGAAATCATTTAGCGGGTGGCTGATAAATGCTGCCCGAGTGTCATTCTGAGCGAAGCGAAGAATCCCCGCATTCCTGAGACCAGCCGAATACAGAGATCCTTCGTCGTCCCGATGAAGTGAATCGGGACTCCTCAGGATGACAAATCCCGGCTCGGCTCCTCACGATGAAAATATCCCATGATCAAACTCGTTAACCTCGAGAAGTGGTACCCCATCGGGCCTTCGAAGTACTTCGTTCTACGCCGCATCAATATGGAGGTCAAGGATGGCGGGTTCATCACTATTATGGGCCCCTCGGGCGCGGGCAAGTCTACGCTGCTCAGCATCCTTGGCATGCTCGACGCTTCCTGGAGCGGCGAGTTCTATTTTCTTGACGAGCCCGTCCACCGGCTGAACGCCAAGCGGCGCGCGGAGCTGAACAAGAAATACATCGGCTTCGTATTCCAGCAGTACCACCTTCTCGATAACCTGACCGTTGCCGAAAACCTGGATATCCCGCTCTCTTACCGCGACGTCAGGGCCTCCGAACGCGAGGCCATCGTCGCCGATACCCTTGACCGATTTCAGATCGTGGGGAAAAAAGACCTTTACCCGAGCCAGCTTTCCGGCGGCCAGCAGCAGCTTGTGGCAGTGGCGCGCGCGGTTATCGCGAATCCCAAACTTATCCTGGCGGACGAACCCACGGGCAGCCTGCACTCCAGCCAAGGGAAGATGATCATGGATTTGTTGAAGAAGCTGAACGACGAGGGAACTACGATCATCCAGGTCACCCATAACGAGGCCTGGGCGGCCTACGGCCAACACATCATCAAGATTGTGGACGGATGGATTTCTTAAGGGCAGTGGCAAGTGATGAGTGGCGAGGGGCAAGTGAGGGGTCGGATGATTGAGTATTCGGGCGATCGGGTAATTGTGTCATAGGGCGATTGAATGATCTGGCGATTGGGTGATTGAGCGATTGAAGGGAGGGGTTCTTTTCAAATCGCCCGATCGCGCAATCACTCAATCTACCGATGAGCCAATGAATCAATTTGAGGTGCAAAATGGGCACGCTGGTTCAGGATGTGAAGTACGGCCTGCGTATGCTCGCCAAGAACCCCGGGTTCACGGCAGTCGCGGTGTTGACGCTCGCGCTCGGCATCGGCGCGAACACAGCGATTTTCACGGTAGTCAACGCAGTCTTGCTGCGCCCCTTGCCTTACCGTGAGCCCGACCGGTTAATGCTCCTCGAAGAGCGGGGCGAGAATTTGCGCCGGGTCTCGGTCTCCTATCCCAACTTTCTCGATTGGCGCGCCCAAAATCAGGTTTTCGACCAGATGGCAGCCGTCCAATCCGCCGACTTCAACTTCACGAGAGGCGGCCAGCCGGAAGACATTCCCGGGTACAACGTCTCCGCCAGTTTCTTCACCTTGCTCGGAACCAAACCTATCCTGGGCCGCGATTTCACGCCCCAAGATGACAAAGCGGGCGCCGCCCCCGTAGCTATCATCAGCGGCGGCCTTTGGCGGCGGAGCTTGAACTCCGACCCGGGGGTGGTCGGGAAGTTGTTGGCACTCAATGGGAAGACCTACACGATTGTCGGGGTGCTCCCATCCGATTTCAAGCCTTACGGCCCGGCCGACGTCTACGTGCCCATCGGCCTTTCGGCGCGCATGGAGCGGGGGGCCCACGACGACACGGTGGTGGTGGCGCGCTTGAAGTCCGGCGCCACGATCGAGAGAGCGCGGGCGGAAATGGAAACTATCGCGCTCCGCCTCGAGAAGGCGTTTCCCATCACCAACTCGGGCTACCGGGTCAACATCACGCCATTGAAGGAAGACATCGTGGGGGAGGTGCGACCGGCGATCTTGGTGCTGTTTGCCGCGGTCGGATTTGTCCTGCTCATTGCCTGCGCCAACGTCGCCAACCTGTTGCTCGCACGCGCCACAGCTCGCGAAAAGGAAATGGCCATCCGAGCCGCGCTCGGGGCGAGTCGCGCGCGAACGGCACGCCAGCTCTTGACCGAAAGCCTTCTCCTGGCTCTGGCAGGGGGCATGCTTGCTCTACCCTTAGGCTCCTGGGGAGTCACGGCGGTCACGGCCTTGATTCCTTCCGACATGCTGCAGGCCGTAGCCGTCAACTTAGACGGCTGGGTGATGGGTTTCACGGCGGCGGTGGCTATGTTAACGGCCGTTCTCTTCGGCTTCGCGCCGGCTGCCCGCGCGTCAAGGCAAGATGTTTCGAACTCACTAAAAGAAGGTGGACGCGGGTCAAGCGATGGAGGGTCCACCCACCGGTTGCGCAGCGTCCTGGCGTCTGCGGAATTGGCTTTGACGTTGCTGCTCATGACCGCGTCCGGCTTGATGATTCGGACTCTCCACTCGCTGCTCAACGTTGATCCAGGCTTCGAACCGCACCAAGTCTTGGCCGTCCAGCTTGGGTTGCGGGACGCGAAATATTCGAAGCCCGAACCGGTGAGAGCTTTCGAAAACGACCTGCGGCGGCGTGTCGCCACGGTGCCCGGGGTGAACAGCTTCGCCATCGGCACCACGCTCCCGCTTTCCGGCGACCACGCCCGCAACGACATCTACGTCGAAGGCACAACCGTGCCTTCCTTCGGCCATTTTCCTCACCCCGACTTTCACAGCGTAAGCCCAGGTTACTTTCAAACCCTTCGAATCCCTCTTCTCAGGGGCCGGGACTTCGACGATCGTGACAATGAAAACGCGGCCGGAGTGGCGCTCATCAGTGAGACCACCGCGCGGAGTTTCTTCGGCGGCGGCAACGCCTTGGGGAAACGCTTCATGCTCGGGCGGCCGGTCAAAGACGGCCCCTGGTTCACCGTGGTCGGGATCGTGGGCGACACAAAGCAATACGGTCTTGGTGCCGACACGCGCACCGAGGTGTATTTGCCTTTCGCACAGCACCCTTCGAACGAGCTCGCACTGATCGTCCGCAGCCCCTTGGACACGGCGGCGCTCACTCAATCGCTCCGCCAAGAAATTCAGTCCATTGACAAAGCCCAGCCCCTGAACAACGTCACGACTCTCGAACAGTTCGTCGCCGACTCCGTACGAGGGCGGCGCATCACCATGCAGTTGCTCCTCGCATTTGCAGCTCTTGCCATGCTTTTGGCGGCGGTTGGAATTTACGGAGTCATGACTTACGCCGTCGGCCGCCGCACGCACGAAATTGGGATTCGCATGGCGCTTGGCGCGGAACGAAGCGACGTGATCGCCATGGTGGTGAAGCAGGGGCTGAAGTTGGCCCTCTGGGGTGTCGGAGTAGGGCTTGTCGCCGCGCTGGGGGTTACGCGGTTGATGTCGGGGCTGCTTTTCGGCGTGCGCCCCGCCGACCCGATCACCTTGGCCGCTGTCACGACCTTGCTCGTGGCCATCGCCATGCTGGCGGCTTACATCCCGGCACGCCGCGCGACGAAGGTGGACCCGATGGTGGCGCTCCGCTATGAATGAAGAATTGTGGATGGTGAATTTCGAAATCGAGCGATCTGGCGATTGGGTGATTGAGCGATTGAAGGGAGGGGTTCTTTTCAAATCGCCCGATCACCCGATCGCGCAATCACTCAATGAACCGATGAGTCATTGAGTCAATCTGAGGTAGCAGATGGGCACGCTGGTTCAGGATGTGAAGTACGGCCTGCGGATGCTGGCGAAGAACCCCGCCTTCACGGCCGTCGCCGTGCTCACGTTGGCGCTCGGCATCGGAATCAACTCGACAATATTTAGCCTGGTCAGAGGCATGCTACTTGCTCCTCCCCCGGTCCTTGATCCTGAACACCTCGTTGTAGTCAGTGGGGGGCGCTTGGCGGACGGCTGGCTTTTGGGGCCGGTTTCGAAGGCGGACTTTGCCGACTGGCGCGAGCAGAACCATGTGTTCGAAGCGATGGCGGCCAGCGCTCCCGGTGCTGACATGGACCTCGCCTTTCAGGGCGCCCCCGAAATGGTAACTGGCGTCCCCGTGACCGCAAACTATTTCGACGTGCTCGGGGTTCAACCCGCCGTGGGGCGCTCGTTCGTGAGTGGCGAGGATGAAGAGGGCCGAGGCCAGGAAGCCATCCTGAGCGATGCCCTGTGGCGAGGGCGATTTGCTGCAGACCCCCGGATTGTCGGTTCGTTGATAAGAATTAATGGAGTGAGCTTCACGGTCGTGGGTGTGATGCCAGCCCGATTCAAGTTTTGGCTCACACCTGCGCAGCTTTGGATTCCGCTCACTGGCCCGGCTTCACGTCGAACGCGCTCGCTACGCGCTTTCGCGCGGCTGAAGCATGGGATCTCTATTGACCAAGCTTCGGCTGAGATTGCGACCATCTCTGAGCGCCTCGCCCGGGAATACCCTGACACTAACAAGGGGTGGCGCGCAATAGCATTGACTCTTTCCCAGTTCCGCGCCAAGCAATCCGTAGATGTCGGGCGCGCGCTTGCGATTCTAATGGCTGCCGTGGGTTTGGTACTTTTAATCGCGTGCGCCAACGTGGCGGGACTCCTCCTGGCGAGAGGCGCGTCCCGGCGTCAGGAATTCGCTATTCGCAGCGCCCTCGGGGCGGGGCGGGGACGGTTGATACGCCAGCTCATCTTGGAGAGCCTGCTGATGGGAATATTGGGTGGTGCATTCGGACTGCTGCTGGCCCGGTGGGGCACCCGTCTGCTGCATTCCCTGATGAACTTTAATCAAGTCATGGGGGCAATCCCATTGGAAGTTGATGTAAACGTCCTTGCCTTCACCCTGGCTATTTCGATTCTGTCCGTCGTGGTCTGTGGCCTAGTGCCGGCGCTTCAAGCGTCGCGTACGGATCCCGAGACGGCGCTCAAAGCAGGGCCTCGCACCGTCGGCAGCTCAGCACTCAGCCGTTTGCGGCGAGTCATGGTCGGAGCGGAGATCGCCTTCGCCGTCGTCCTACTCGCGGGCGCCGGCATTCTGATCAGAGGTGTCGTCGCTGAGTTTACCGCCGATTTGGGGTTTAATTCCCATGGCATCTGGAGTATCGGTGTAACGCTGCCTGCCGCTCAGTACCAAAGCCCGACAAAGCAGGCGAGCTTCCTCCGTCTCCTCGCAGAGCGGGTTGCGGCTTTGCCTGGAATGCGTTCGGTCGCGGTCGTAAACGGAATGCCGGTTGCTGGTGCGAATGAGGTTCCGTTCAGCATCGGAAGTGAGCCGCCGTCGAAGGACGACAAAGCTCCTCACGCAAGTTACTACGACATAAGCCAAAACTATTTGCGAACCCTGGAAATTCCTCTCCTGCGTGGGCGGGCGTTCACTGATTCCGACAGCGCAAATTCGGCAGCGGTTGTGATCATTAACCAAGAGCTGGCGCGACGCTACTTCAGCGGGCAGGATCCTGTCGGCCGATACATCAACTTCGGCGAGGGGACTTTTGTGACCCTTGGGGGCGCGCTCACACCAACTTCGGGCCTTGCGTCGCGCCGTCAAATCATCGGTGTTGTGGGCAACGTCAAAGACTGGCTTGGGCAGTCGGGTTTCGAGCCGCAGGTCTATGTTCCAGCCCAGCAAATTCCACTCACCGAGGCGATCGTTGTATTCCGTTGGGGCGGGGGCGGCGCCCCGTCGGTTGCGGCGATTGGACGAACCATTTGGTCGGCCGGTTCGGAGGAAGTCGTCGTGGGAGCGCTTCAGAGCATGGGCGAGACGATTGACAAGCTTGGAGGCGGCGGCCCCAAACTGATGGGCAAGCTGTTGGGAACGTTTGCCGTTTTCGCGCTTCTACTCGCCGCCGTTGGAGTGTATGGCGTGATCAGCTATGTGGTCGCGCAGCGGACGCATGAGATCGGCGTTCGTGTCGCGCTCGGAGCACGTCGCACAGACGTCCTCTTGTTGGTGCTCCGTGAAACGGCAGTGGTCGGCGGTTGCGGGCTCGCAATCGGGCTTGGCGCCTCAGTTCCTTTGTCGGAATTGTTCCGCGGCCTGTTGTCGGATATTCCCTCGAACCAGTTGCCATTGCTGGCCGCTGTTGCTGTGGTCATCGCGGCTGTTGTGTTGCTGGCCAGTTACATTCCCGCGCGGCGCGCGACGAAGGTCGACCCCATGGTGGCGCTGAGATACGAGTAGGAAGGTTGAAGTATGAAGGGTGAAGGATAAAAGATAAAAATCCTGAAGCCAGCCTTACTTCAGCCTTCAGCCTTTACACTTTAACCTTTTATGACAGATAGACCCGTGTCGGGGTCTTCGGCTCGCTGGCGGTAGAATGATGTTAGGACAAGGAATGGTCAGCAGCCACATATATCGAGTTCTCGTTGCCGACGATCAGCCCGACGTGCGGGACGCACTCTGTCTATTGCTGAAGAGCGAAGGATTCGAGGCGCAGGCGGTGGCGTCGCCGGCGGCGGCGCTCGAGGCGATCGAACGGCGCGACTTCGACGCCGCGCTGATTGATTTGAATTACACGCGAGACACCACCTCGGGGACCGAGGGCCTCGACCTGCTATCGCGCATTCAAGCCCTGGACAGCACGCTTCCGGCCATTGTGATGACGGCCTGGGGGAGCGTCCCGCTGGCGGTCGAGGCCATGCGGCGCGGCGCGCGCGATTTCATCGAGAAGCCCTGGGACAACGCGCGGATGCTCGCGATTCTCAAGACCCAAATCGAGCTTGGCCAGGCCCTGCGCAAGAGCTCGCGCCTGGAGGCCGAAAACCGCCTGCTGCGCGCCGAAGGGCTGCCGACGTTCATCGCGGTGTCGACCGCGATGGCGCCCGTTAAGGAACTCATCGCGCGCGTTGGGCCCTCGGACGCCAACGTTCTCATCACCGGAGAGCACGGCACGGGCAAGGAGGTGGTGGCGCGGACGCTGCACGCCGTTTCGCCGCGCGCCCCAAGGGCCCTGGTGGCCGTTAACGCCGGAGGTCTGGCCGAAGGCGTGTTCGAGAGCGAGCTCTTCGGCCACGTCAAAGGCGCGTTTACCGACGCGCGCGCGGACCGCGTCGGGCGCTTCGAGCTCGCCGACGGCGGAACGCTCTTCCTCGACGAAATTGCCAACCTGCCGCTGAACCTCCAGGCGAAGCTCCTGCGCGTGCTCGAGACGGGCGAAATCGAGCGCGTAGGTTCGTCGAAGCCGCGCCATGTCAGCGTCCGCGTCGTCTCCGCGACGAACGTCGACCCCGTAGCCGAAGTCTCCGCAGGCCGCTTTCGCGAGGACCTGCTCTTCCGGCTAAACACCATTGAGATTCGACTTCCGCCCTTGCGCGAGCGCAAAGAAGATATTCCGATACTCGCCGTCCACTTTCTCGCGCAATATCGCGACCGCTACCGCAGACCGGTCAGCGGCTTCGATGACGCGGCGCTCGTCGCCCTCACCGAGCACTCCTGGCCCGGGAACGTCCGCGAGCTCGACCACACGGTCGAGCGCGCGGTGCTACTGGCCGAAGGCACGGTCATTCGCCCGAGCAACCTCGGGCTGCGCGCCTCGCGTGACGGAAACCTTCGAATCGAGGAGATGGGCCTCGACGAGGTGGAACGCTTCCTCATTCAGAAAGCCATGGCCCGCTTCAGCGGCAACATCAGTCACGCGGCCCGGGCCCTTGGCCTCAGCCGCAGCGGCTTGTACCGCCGTATCAAAAAGTTCGGACTATGAGACCCCTGCCGTACGAACGGCGAATTCTACTAACCGCGTTCCTTGCGGGCTTGCCGGGATCGTTCGTCGGGTTGCTGCTCCTATGGACGGGCGACTCCAGCTCCCGGACTCAGTGGACTGTGACGCTCCTCGTAGCCGCGTTGTGGCTGGGGTTTTCATTCGCCGCCGCCGACCGCGTCGTCTTCCCCTTGCGCACGCTCTCGAATCTCCTCTCTGCCCTCCGCGAAGGCGATTTCTCGATCCGCGCCCGCGGCGCTAGAGCCGACGACTCGCTCGGCGAAGTCTTTCGCGAGGCGAACGCCCTGCAAGCAACGCTCCGCGAACAAAGGCTGGGGGCGCTCGAAGCCGCGGCGCTGCTGCGCAAAGTCATCGAGGAGATTGACGTCGCCATCTTCGCCTTCGACGCCAACCGCCGCCTGCGGCTGGTGAATCGCGCCGGCGAGCGGCTGCTCAATCAAGCCTCTGACCTGGTGCTGTTAAAGACCGCCGGGGAGCTCGGCCTCGAAGAATGTCTGCACGGGGAAACCCCGCGCACCGCCGAGATGTGGCTCCCGCGCGGCTCCGGCCGGTGGGAAGTTCACCGCAGCAGCTTCCGCCAAGAAGGAATGCCCATGGAGCTCGTGGTCATCACGGACTTGAGCCGCGCGCTCCGAGAAGAAGAACGCCAAGCCTGGCAGCGGCTGATCCGCGTGCTCGGCCACGAGCTGAATAATTCCCTTGCTCCTATCAAGTCCGTGGCCGAAAGCCTCCGCTCGCTGATGAGGCGAGCCGCCAGTCCCTCCGACGGGCGGGAAGATATGGAACGCGGGCTGGAAATCATTGCCACGCGCGCCGAAGCGCTCAGCCGGTTTATGACTGCGTATTCTCGCCTCGCGCGCCTGCCTCCCCCACGCCTGCAGCCCATCGAAATCGAGGGCCTCATCCGCCGGGTCGCCAGCCTCGAAACGCGCTTGCCGGTGGCTCTCGATGCGGGACCTCACTTGACCGTGCGCGCCGACCCTGACCAGCTCGAGCAGCTCCTGATCAATGTCTTGCGCAACGCCGTGGACGCGGCACTGGAGACCGGCGGCTCAGCCGGTGTGACCTGGAGGACAAAAGGGGACTTCCTTGAGGTTGCGATCGAGGACGAGGGGCCTGGCCTGCCCGAAACCACCAATCTGTTCGTACCATTTTTCACCACCAAGCCCCATGGCTCGGGCATCGGCCTGGTGCTGAGCCGCCAGATCGCCGAAGCCCACGGCGGAAGCCTCTCGCTCCAGAATCGCCGTCCGGGCCACGGCTGCGTCGCCCGTCTGCGCATTCCCGTCGCACCCGCTCCGACAGCGGCCACTCGCAAGTCAGTCAATTAATTTTGTGCCCGCAGGGCGCGTCGTGGAGCTTGCGGGAGCCAAAGCTACAACCATCCGCGGGCTGGCGCAGACCCCGCGCCTGCGGGGTCCGCGATTCTCGAATGGTTTCCTGGGGCTATGTTCAAGCCGGGCATGACGTGCCTTCGTTACTTCCCGCAGGCCCGGTTTCGGGACGAAGGTCGTCGAAAAGGCTTCCGAGCTCCGTTTCAAGTCTTTGCTTTGATATCTTCACATAGGCCGGCTCGATTTCGACCCCGATGCTATTCCGCCCGCACCGAGCCGCGGCCCGTCTCACTGGGCGGCCAAATCGTAAGCCGTCCTATGATGTACGTCGCTCTGAGTTACGATCACCGCATCGTGGACGGAATGGAGGCGGTCGAATTCCTCGTCCGCGTCAAAGAGCTGGTCGAGCATCCCGAGGACCTGCTGCTCGAAAACTGAGCCTGGCTGCCTCGCAGTCATTGGTCTCTGGGATTCGGAGGACTGGAGCTGTGACCTTTGCTCGGTATAGAATTGCTGCGCACTCATAAGTCAAACCTGGGAGCTAATAGGCTTGAAGCAGAAAGGAACGAAGGCGCGCGTGACGGGTCTTGAACGGTTTGGTCTAAATGAGGGCTCGTTCCGCCGTCTGGGCAGTCGGAAAGTGCTCGCCTGCGTCCACCTTCGGACCTACGATGTAACACCGGCGGTCCGGAGGCTCACACCTTCGAAGCGCATCGCATACATGACTGCTCGCGTGGATCGGTGGATCGAAAGCATGTATCGCCACAATCCGGAACTTTCATTTCAAGCCAAAGTGGGCAAGCCATCCGGCGGCGGTCTGCGACGCTGGTCGCAGCTACCTTCCTCACTGGTCATACGCGGCCCCGCCCGTGGAGTCTCGGCGCTGTCTCGCTCGACCGGAGTTCGGCTTGTTTCTATCACGAGAGTTGCGGGGCGTCGCCGCCGCCGCCCGCCGAAGCCCGCGTTGGAGTGGTATTGCGTCCGCGCATTAGTAGTAATCCGCGTAGAGGGCGAGAAATCTGGGATGCAGACAACTGAAGACCGTTTCATGTTGGTGCGCGCTTCATACTTTGAGGATGCCAAGAAACGCCTTAGGCGCCATTGGCGGGAATACGCGAGACCATATCTGAACGCCAAAGGACAAATGGTGAGCTGGCAGTTCGACTAGGTGGTTGACATCTATTGGATCGGCCAGACGAATATTGACCCCACCGGAAGCGAAGTGTACTCGAAACTCGGTCAGCGCAGGATGCGGCCGAAGTACGTATGGCGTCCAAAGCAAGGAGTCTAGGATAGAGTAATCTGAGGCATTTCCTGAGTCCGGTTCGCCCAAAGAGTCCTAAGAACCTCCCGTTGGACCCCGGTTGATCTGGAATTATGTTCCTAGGGCCGGTTGCCGCTTTTTGTCGCCGCTTTTTTGACAATCTTTCAAGCGTGAACTATACTCCCTGCCTTTCAGGGCGGTCCGTTTCAATAGTTCAATTCGCGGCGCCGTGCGAACATCCGGCAGGCTTGCCTGCCGCAAGCAGGCTCGCCTCTTGCTCCCGTTCTTAACCCCGGGAAGAATTCTGGTCAGGCGTTTCGATGGCTCAGGTCTTCCATCGCAGCACGAATACCCTCTCACGGCTGAGTATCTACGGCGCGGTTTTTCTATTTGCCGCCCTGGCCGCCTTCGCTTATTTGGTAAACCAGTCCGCATATTCTACCGAGGTCCATTTGGCGCGCGAGCAGCCCGTCCCCTTCAGCCACAAGCACCACGTGACGGAAGACGGCATTGACTGCCGTTACTGCCACACGACGGTCGAGAGGTCGTCGTTCGCCGGCATGCCCTCGACCTACACTTGCATGAGCTGCCACTCCAAAATTTGGGTGGCGAGCCCGATGCTCGAGCCGGTGCGCGCAAGCCTGGCGACCGACGCCTCGCTCCGGTGGACGCGCGTCAACGCCCTGCCGGGCTTCGTCTATTTCGACCACAGCATCCACGTCGCGAAAGGCATCGGATGCACCTCCTGCCACGGCCCCATCGGCGACATGCCGATCACCTATCGCGCCAACACGCTCTACATGCGCTGGTGCATCGAATGCCACAATCATCCAGAACAGGACGTTCGGCCGCGCGAGGAAGTGTTCAGCACGACGTATCGGCCGCCGAGCGAGCTTTCGCCGTTGGTCTACGAGGGTAGGAGGTATCCCACCCAGATGACGCTGGGGAGATACCTGGTCAAGAAATATCGAATCAAGTCTCCGAAAGATTTGACGGACTGTTATACGTGCCATCGGTGAACCATGGGCGAGAGCGAAGGCAATAGAACGGCGGGGGCAGCCTCCGCCGCGCTCGCGGGACTTACCGCCTGCACGAAACTGCCCACCGAAAAAATCGTGCCTTACGCCGGCGAAGAGCCGGAGGAGTTCATCCCCGGCAAGCCGCTCTTTTATGCCACGGCCATGACCCTCGGGGGTATCGCCAAAGGCGTGCTCGCAGAGAGCCACATGGGCCGGCCGACAAAGATCGAAGGCAATCCCGACCACCCCGCGAGCCTCGGCGCGACCGACGTTTTCGGCCAAGCCTCGGTGCTCGACCTTTACGACCCCGACCGCTCCCAGGTCGTTATCTACGACGGGCACATCAGTGACTGGAGCGATCTTCTGGTGGTGGTGGCCGAAAAACGCTCCGAGTGGGCGGCGTCGAAAGGCACGGGGCTTTACCTACTTACGGAGACGGTGACCTCACCGACACTCGCCGACCAGATGCGCGTGCTGCTGGAGCAATTCCCGTTGGCACGGTGGCATCAATACGAGCCCTGGGGCGGCGATCGGGCTCTGGAGGGCGCGCGCCTAGCCTTCGGTGAGGACGTCAACACGGTCTATAAATTCGACCGGGCGGACGTCATCCTCTCTCTCGATGCCGACTTCCTTTGCTCGGGTCCGGGCTGCCTTCGCTATGCGCGCGACTTTGCCGACCGGCGGCGCGTGACGGGGCCGGACTCGACTATGAACCGGCTGTATGTGGTCGAGAGCTCGGTTTCCGGCACGGGTTCCATCGCGGACCACAGCTGGCCGCTCCGCCCCAGTGCGATTGAGAGTTTTGCGCGCGCGATCGCCGCGGGGCTCGGACTGAAGCCCGCCGGCGCACCCTCTTCGCTCCCGGGAGTTCTTCCGGAGTGGATCGCGGCTCTGGTTCGCGATCTCGAAAATCATCGCGGGGCCTCGATCGTAATCGCGGGAGGCGGGCAGCCGCCCATCGTTCATGCGCTTGCTCACGCCATGAACCAGGCCCTTGGCAACATCGGGCGGACGGTCGTTTACACCGCCCCCGTCGAAGCATCTCCCACGAACCAGATGCAGTCGCTGGTCGAGTTGGTCCGAGACATCGAAGCGCGTCGCGCCCAAACATTAATTATTCTCGGCGGGAACCCGGTATATACCGCCCCTGCGGATTTGGATTTCGGCAGCTCCCTCGAGAAAGTCCCTCTGCGCATCCATCTGGGTCTTTACGAAGACGAAACGGCCGAATTGTGCCAGTGGCATATCCCCGAAGCGCATTATCTGGAGGCCTGGGGGGACGCGCGCGCATACGATGGGACAGCAAGCATCGCACAGCCCCTGATCGCCCCTCTTTACAACGGCAAATCCGCGCACGAAGTGATGGCGGCGCTCGTCGGCCAGCCGGGACGAGTGGGCCATGACATCGTGCGCGACTATTGGAGCCGCAAGAATCTGGCTGCGGACTTCGAGCAGCTCTGGGAAAAATCCCTCAACGACGGGTTCATCGCGGGCACGAAGCTTGAACCGAAAGTGGTGACGGTCAAGCCCGAGTTCCTGGCGGCCCCTCCCGCGGCCACCGCGCTGACAGATCTGGATGTTACTTTCCGGCCCGACCCGGCCGTCTGGGACGGCCGCTTCGCAAACAATAGCTGGCTTCAGGAGCTTCCGAGACCTTTCACAAAACTGACTTGGGACAATGCCATCCTCATCAGCCCGGCGCTTGGGAAGAGACTGGGAGTCACGTCCGCGAACGACGAGACCACCGACGTCGTGGAATTGACCTATGAAGGCGGAAAGGTACAAGGGCTGGGATTGATCGTCCCCGGCCATCCGGAAGATTCCGTCACCGTTCATTTCGGATATGGGCGCACTCGAGCAGGGCGCGTGGGAACCGGGCACGGCTTTAACGCTTATTCCATCTGGAGGTCGGGGACAGGCGGCTTCGGCACGCGTGCCGTACTCGCGAAGACCGGCATGCGCGCGCGCCCCGCAACCACTCAGCAGCACCACGCAATCGAGCAGGAAAGCGAGGCAGGTTTCAAACGCCACATCATCCAGAGGGCGACGCTTGCGGAGTTCATTAAGAATCCGAATTTTGCGAGTAAGGGAGAGGCGGCGCGGATGAATCCCCCGCCGTTCTCACTCTATCCCGAACTTCCTCACAACGGCCACGCCTGGGGGATGGCCGTGGATTTGAGTTGTTGCGTCGGCTGCAACGCCTGCGTCACGGCCTGCCGCAGTGAAAATAACGTGCCGGTTGTCGGCAAGGACGAAGTCATGCGTGGCCGGGAAATGGATTGGCTTCGCGTGGACACCTATTACGAAGGCCCGCCGGAGAACCCGCGCGTTTACAATCAGCCGGTCTTTTGCATGCACTGCGAAAACGCGCCGTGTGAAGTTGTTTGCCCCGTGGGAGCGACCGTGCACAGCCCGGAGGGCCTGAACGAGATGGTCTACAACCGCTGCGTGGGGACGCGCTATTGCTCGAACAACTGCCCGTACAAAGTCCGGCGATTCAATTTCAAGCTGTACGCGGACTTCACGACGCCGAGCCTGTTCGCGATGCGCAATCCGAGCGTCACGGTGCGGAGCCGCGGCGTGATGGAAAAATGCACGTATTGCGTCCAGCGCATCAACGTCGCGAAGATCCAGGCGGAAGAGGAAACCCGAGAGGTGAAGGACGGCGAAATTCTGACCGCCTGCCAGCAGGCCTGCCCGACCCAGGCCCTGGTTTTCGGCGACATCCATGACCCGGAGAGCCGCGTTTCGAAGCTCAAGAGGCAATCCCGGAATTACGGATTACTGACCGACTTGAACACGCGGCCGCGCACGACTTATCTGGCTCGCCTGCGGAACCCGAATCCGGAGATTAAGGAATAATCGGTGGAGCCCGAGACCCCTCGAACGCAGCGCGTGCCCGCGAGCGGCGGCGCATTGCTCGCGCCCGGGCACACGTACGGCTCGGTCACGGACAAAATAAGTGCCATCGTCTTGACGCGCGGGACGCGCAAGGGCTGGTGGTTCGGCTTCCTCATCACATTTGCGCTGGTCATGATGCTGAACTACGCCCTCGCCTCCGTGGTCATCCGCGGCGTCGGGTTGTTTGGCATCAATATCCCGGTTGGCTGGGGCTTCGCCATTGTGAATTTCGTCTGGTGGATCGGGATCGGGCACGCCGGGACGCTCATTTCAGCCTTTCTGCTGCTGATGCGGCAAAAGTGGCGCACCTCCATCAACCGCTTCGCCGAAGCCATGACGATTTTCGCCGTCTCGTGCGCGGGGCTGTTCCCCCTGATTCACCTCGGACGGCCGTGGCTGTTTTATTGGCTGCTTCCTTATCCCGACACCATGGGCGTCTGGCCGCAGTTCCGCAGCCCCCTAGTGTGGGACGTCTTCGCGGTGTCCACTTACGCGACGGTTTCGGTGCTTTTCTGGTTCGTAGGGCTGATTCCCGACCTCGCCACGCTGCGCGACCGCGCCCGAAACCGCCTGGCTCAAATCGGCTACGGGATCTTCGCCATGGGCTGGCGCGGCTCGGCGGTGCACTGGGCGCGGTACGAGATGGCGTCGCTGCTGCTTGCGGGCTTGGCGACGCCGCTGGTGGTATCCGTTCACACGGTCGTCAGCTTCGACTTCGCTATCGCCATCGTCCCGGGGTGGCACAGCACCATCTTTCCTCCCTACTTCGTTGCGGGGGCCATCTACTCCGGATTTGCCATGGTGATGACGCTGGCGATTCCACTGAGAAAGTATTACGGGCTCGAAGATTTCGTCACTATGCGGCACCTCGACAACATGGCGAAAATGCTGCTCGCGACGGGCTTGATCGTCGCTTACGGATACATGATGGAAACCTTCATGGCCTACTACAGCGGCAACGCTTACGATCGCACCATGATCGTGAATCGTATGACCGGCCCGTATTGGCCGCTGTATTGGTTCTTGATCCTTTGCAATATCGTCATCCCTCTCACGTTTTTATGGTCGCCGCGCATTCGAAGGAGCGTGAGGGCCCTATTCGTAATCTCACTGGTGGTTCAGGTCGGCATGTGGCTGGAGCGGTTCATCATCGTCGTGACGAGCCTCGACCGCGACTTCGTTCCCTCCTCCTGGCGCATGTACTACCCGACCGGATGGGATTGGATGACCTTCATTGGCTCGATCGGACTGTTCTTAACTCTGTTCTATCTCTTCATTCGCTATTTGCCGATGATTTCGATTTTCGAGATGCGAGAGCTTGTCCATAAGACGGCGGAGGAGGCAACGGGATCCTAGTTCGCGGCGACAGTGAGTGTAGCCGTGGTCTATGACCGGCGGTCTTTTCGTTTCATTGACTTTGCCGCGCATAAAGCGGCGCTTCAGCAGTTCGTGGAGTCGGAAGGCTGAGAAAGCCTGGCAACCGGACCATCAGCCTGAAGGTCAGGTCATGGTAATGCAACACCCCCTTTACGGCGTTCTCGCCGAGTTCGAAAACACGGAGGACTTGATTGCCGCGGTGCGCCGCGTGCGTGAGGCGGGCTACGAGAAGATTGACGCTTTCACGCCGTTCCCCGTCGAAGGGCTGGCGGACGCGGTGGGGTTCAGCGCCTCGCGGGTCCCGGTGGTCACTTTCATCGGCGGGCTTATCGGCTGCCTTGGCGGCTTCCTCCTTCAGTATTATCCGAACGTCTCGGGGTATCCTTTGGACATCGGCGGGCGGCCCGAGAATAGCTGGCCGGCCTTCATTCCCATCACCTTCGAGCTGACGATTCTTTCGGCGGCCTTGGCCACGGTTTTCGGCATGCTGGCGCTGAACGGCCTCCCGACGCCCTATCATCCGGTCTTTAATGCGCCGCGCTTCCAGCTCGCCAGCCGCAACCGCTTCTTTCTCTGCATCAAGGCGCGCGATCCGAAGTTCAACCTGCAGGCCGTTAGAAAGCTCTTGGCAGGCCTAAGAGCCACAGATGTTACGGAAATCGCTTTTTGAGATGACGAGAAACCGCAACTTCGGCAGGGCTCGATTTGCGGCGCTCATCGCCGCCATGGCGCCGGCTTTCGTGGCTTCGTGCCGAGTGGACATGCACGTTCAACCCCGCTACAGCCCTTACGATGCAAGCCCGTTCTTCGAGGACGGCCGCTCGGAGCGTCCTCCCGTGCCCGGAACCATCGCGCGCGGACACTTGCGCACGAACGAGCTGCTCTACACCGGCCGCATCGGCGGCCAACTCGCCGACCAGTTCCCTTTCCCGATATCCGCCCAGGACCTCGAACGCGGCCGGGAACGCTTCAATATTTTCTGCGCGCCTTGCCACGACCAGACGGGCAGCGGGCACGGAATGGTTGTCGAGCGCGGCTTCCCCGCCCCGCCCACGTATCACATGGACCGCCTGCGCCAGGCGCCGGTGGGGCATTTTTTCGAAGTCATCACCAAGGGGCAAGGCACGATGTCGAGCTACGCGTCGCGTGTCGCGGTCGAAGACCGCTGGCGAATCGCGGCTTACATCCGCGCATTGCAATTGAGCCAGCATGCAAACGTCGCCGACCTTCCCGAGCCTGACCGCGCCAAGCTAGTGAAGATCCAGCCATGAACTCCGATTCGCTTGGACCCAAACTCGACCGCTACCGGCGAGCCGCTCTCGCGGTGGGCGCCGTGGCGCTGGCTGCATGCCTGGTGGCCGGTCTTGTCTGGGATCGAGACCCAGCGCTCCATTCCTACCTGTATGCTTTCGTGTTCTGGACCGGAGTGGGCCTGGGCGGCATGGCGATTCTCATGCTCCATCATATGGTGGGCGGGACCTGGGGGTTCGCCCTGCGGCGACCGCTCGAAGCTGCCGCCCGCAACAACCGCTGGATGGCGGTGTTGGCGATTCCCCTGGGGTACTTCTACTTTCCCTACCTCGACCGGCTGGCGAGCGACGGCGTGGACGGGCAGCCTTTGTCCGCGTTCAAGCGCGCTTACCTCAACCCGACATTCTTCGGCGCGCGAACCGTGGTCTATTTTGCCGCCTGGGTGGCGCTCGCAGCGTTCCTCGAGAAATGGTCGGCGGAGCAGGACCGCACGGGGAGCCCGGAGTGCATTCGCCGGCTGCAGCACCTGAGCGGTCCGGGCCTGGTGGTTTACGGGCTGACGGTCACTTATGCTTCCGTGGATTAGATCATGTCGCTCGAGCCGACTTGGTTTTCGACCATCTACGGCATGATCATCATGGTCACACAGGCGCTGGCCGCCATGGCCGTGGTCACCGTCACGGTGGCGCTGCTCCACCGACAGAAGCTCTTGTCGAAGATTCTTTCCCCGCGTCTCTTCAATGACTTCGGGAATCTCCTGTTTACATTTACGATGCTTTGGGCTTACCTGTCTTTCTCACAATACCTCATCATCTGGGCGGGAAACCTGCCGGACGAGACCCAGTGGTACAGGAGCCGTGCCAGCGGGGGCTGGGCGTTGATGGCGGTGTTGCTGATGGTTTTCCACTTTGCCGTCCCTTTCCTGCTCCTTCTGAATCTTTTCATCAAGCGCAGCGTGGCGGCGCTCGCCTCGATCGCCGTCGGATTGGTCGTCATGAGCGCCATTGACATTTATTGGTTGACGGTGCCGGCGTTCGCCTCCGACCGCAGCGGCCCGAATTTCCATTGGACGGATTTCGCCGCCTGGATCGGCATCGGCGGGCTCTGGGTCTGGAGCTTCATGACGAATCTCGAAGCTCGTTCCCTGGTCCCTCTCCGCGATGCGCGGCTCGAAGGGGTTGTGTTGAATGAGTGAGGCGAAGGAACATTTCGCAGAAGGCCGTCCGGGCCACGAAACGCGCGACGTGAGCGTCCGAAACCTCGCGGCGTTTGGGCTGATCCTCTTGGGTCTGATTATTCTGGGGCTCCTCATCAGTTGGGCGGTGAGGAATTATTTTTACGCGCGGCAGAGCCTGGGCCCGCCCGCGACGCCGTTCGAGAACGTCCGCCAGCAGCCGCCGGCAAATCTTCCCGTGCTCGAAACCCGCCCGGGGGCGGATTGGGTTCAACTCCAGGCGAGGCAGAGACAGGTGCTCGCGAGCTACGGATGGGTGGACGAGAAAGCAGGCGTGGCGCGAATTCCGATCGACCGTGCCATGGAGATTCTGATTCAGCGGGGTTTCCTTGCCCCGGCTGCGGCCTTTTCGCAAAGAAACGCAACTGCGGCGGCCGGCAAGAAAACCGGGAGGAAGCCTTGAAGGAACTTAGGTGGCTTAGGATTTCTCTGAAGGAGCCAGGAAATTGTCATTCTGAGGAGTCCCGATTCATTCCATCGGGACGACGAAGGATCTCAATATGGGCCCGATTTCGAAAATGCAGGGATGCTTCGCGGAGTTTACCCTGAGCGCGGAATGAAAGGGATTCTTCGCGAAGTTTACCCTGAGCCCCTTGGCTGCGCTCAGGGCCGTTCGCAGCGGAATGGCGAATGGGCTCAGAATGACACGCCTAGTACATTCTTTAGCAAACTGAAAGAGGAGACCTCTGAAATGGGAGCCATCGTGAATTGGAGGGCGGCACGATTTTGCCGCACGGCCGCCGGTCTCGCTTTATTGCTTTTCGTCGTTCCCGCGCTGGCGCGCGCGCAGGCGTCCGACGCGCGGCCGAACATCCTGAAAGATGTCGGCATTGACCAGAAGCTCGGCCACAAGATCCCTCTCGACCTAGTATTTCGCGACGAAGCCGGGCAGACGGTCCGTCTCGCGGATTATTTCGCCTCGAAGCCCGTCATTCTTTCGCTAGCCTATTTCAAATGCCCCATGCTCTGCACCGTAGTCGAAAACGGACTGCTCGAATCGCTCAAAACTCTGAAGTTTGACGTGGGAGACCAATTCGAGGTGCTGACCGTCAGTTTCAACCCTGAAGACACTCCACGCCTGGCCGCCGCGAAG
>QHZN01000201.1 GCA_003225365.1 Acidobacteriota bacterium | reverse complement strand
CCGGCAAGGCAAAGATGGTTTCCCACTGAAAAGCAGCCCTCAGAGTTTTCTCCTGGGGCTCGCCGCTGGCGCCGTCCGAATGGCGCACGGCTCCCCCAGCTGTCACCGGGGGAGCCCGAGTTACATTGGTTCATTGCTCTGGGTGTTTTGCTGGCGCTCATGGTCATTCGAAATCTCAAGCCCCGAAAGGCCCGGGAGCTCCTGCTGGCCCTGTGTTTGCCTCTGGGCTTTTGGCTCGCTTGTGGAGCCTCTCGCGGCGGGACCGCTGCCGGGACGTACTATTGGCAGATAACCGGAACTTGGAGCTCTTCGAGCCATAAGGATGAACTCACCCTGACCGTCGAATAAAAGGTGCCGCGGAGGCCCGTGAAGCAGGTTCGTCGCAGAGGAAAACATTTACCTGGACGGTCTTAGAAAATTCGAGGAACCCGCCCGGCTCCAAAACCTATTCCGCGCACCCCTCAGTCTCCATTATTTCCTTCTTCACCTGGGGCTGACCGCCGTCACCGGATTCGCGACCTTGGTTGGGGCGCTGTTGTCACGCGTGATGTGCCTCCTTACGCGCTCGTGATGAGGATTCCGGCGCGGCAGATCGGATTTATGTGCCGATGCGGCGTCAGGCTAATAGAACCGGGGGAAATCTTTCGTCGCTCGGCTTGCGGAGAGTCATCCTCCATGCAGGAGGGGAAGTTCAAAGCCCTGCTTCCCGCCTGTGCAAAGTTGCCGCGCGTCGATTGTCTTCATTCAAGTGGGTGCCACCAGTTATGTTCCGACGCCGGAGCCACAATTCGATTGTCGGGGAAGAGAGACAGTTCAGTTGAGAGTTCTTTCCGAATAGGATGGCAGAACAGTTGGAAGTCTCATGGACTCTCAGATAGATTCAAACCGGCGGGCCAGGGATTCGATGGACAAACTCCTGGCCTGGGTCGGTCGGTCTCCGCAGGTTACTCTCGACCCTCTGGACTTGAAAGGCCACCCATGGTTCACACACAGGCTGGCTTCGCGGGATCGGATTCTCTCTCGATGGGCCTTGCGAGCCGCTTACGCGGCCGAAGCCTTTTGCCCAAGGGTATTGCGTCGACTGTTCAGAATCCAACCTCTCCAGACAGCGGGAGCGGCAGCGACAATGGCGCAAGGCTTTCTAGGGCTCTATCGTTGTCGGCGATCGGCTAGCCATCTTCTAGCCGCTGAATCCTGGCTATATCAATTGCAGCGACTGCGTCTATCGCGATATCAGGACTATGTGTGGGGTTTTCCCTTCCCCTGGCAAACTGAGGTCCTCATCCCCGCCGAAACTCCTCTCTTATACACCACATGGCAGGCTGCTCAGGCCTTCTTCGACCACTATCAACTCACGGGCGAACTGCAGTCGCTTGCAATTGTTCGTTCGGCCTTGCAGGCAATCTTGACGTATTTCAGGAAGGTCGCGGACACTGAAGAAGAATTGGCTCTCAGCTATTCACCTCACGACGAAATGCAGGTCATTAACATCAATGCCCAAGCAGGAGGCATCCTGTGTCGCTTCGAACGTGAGGACCCAACAGGCGAATGGGCTCGGGATGGGTCACGCCTGATTAACTGGGTGACAAGAATGCAGAGGGAAGACGGGGCCTGGGAATATTTTACTCGGGACACCCGACGTCAGGGGTCTTCGGTCGATCATTTTCACATGGCGATGACCTTGAGCGGGATTGCTGAGGCGGTGGAAAATAACCCCGATTCCCGATGGCTACGATGCCTGGAGAAGGGCACAAACTTTTACCTTTTTCACCTATTTGCGCCGAACGGCAGACCGCGGTTTACTCCTTCTCGAGACTATCCTGTGGATATTTTGAGTTGCGCCGAAGGGATTCTATTCCTCTCCAGGTTGATGACCTCCCTTTCCTCCCATCCACGGCAAATGAGGGAGACCCCGAGGGAAAGGCTGGAAAATCTTGTCTCCTGGACCTGTGAAAACATGCAAGATCATTGTGGCGCCTTTTACGACCGGCTGTACCCGATCGTCAAGCTTCGGTTATTTTCACACCGATGGGGTCAGGGACCGATGCTCATGGCCTTGTCTTCCTACCTGAACGGGACGGAATGAGAATATTCTCACGATCCTTTTGGAAAACTTTGGCCTGGACCTACGCCGCACAGGTGGCGGCGAGTGCGGGAGTATTTTTGGCGCCTGCAATCGTCGCGCGGTTAGGGAACATGGAAGATCTTGGCCGCTATCTGCTCGTCCAGCGACTGGCATCGTCTTGCGTCGCCCCCTTGACGTTGGGTTTGGCGGTGGCATTAGGTCGGTTATTGCCATTAAATAAGGGGAAGCCCGGTATGGAGGCCCGGTGGTCTTTGGTCTCTTTCGCCATCGTCGGGCTGGTCGCAACTCTCTTCATGGTGGCGCTGTGGGTACAACGAACCTTTTATGCAGGGATTCTCTTCGGAACCTCGGCGGCATCCACTTTGGTGTTCCCGTTTGCTCTGCTCGCGTCGGCCAACGCTCTCCAAGCTGTCGTGTACGGCTATTACCGTGGTTGCTTGCGGATCGGGTGGGCGAACTGTCTGCAGGCCGTGACGGTGGGTGTAGTCCCCGTTGTTGCCATGCTGCAAATGAAACGCATTGGCCTTATTTCGGCCATCATGTTGATGGGCTACATGACAAGTGCGATCGTCGTCTTGTTCGCTTCGCCTGCTCTGAGGGCGATTTTTCGAACGACTGAAGATCGGGGAGGCCCATGGCTCCAGGACGCCTCAAAGGTTCTTTTGAGTTACGGATTGGGCCGTGTGCCTGGCTTTATCTTTGTCGGCCTTCTGTTGGCGACGGGCCCGGTATGGCTGGCGCACTACGGCTCGATGACGGATGTGGCTATGTATGCTCTAGGTCTGAGTGCGCTCCGGATGGGAGCCGCATTCTTCGCACCAGTTGGCATCTTGACGCTTCCGCTTCTGGCGTCCGCCTTCGGCACTGGGTTGAGTCGGGGTGTTCGGGACGATCTTTCCCTGCTGCTTCGCTTCTCTGTAATTATGACGCTGTTGGGAAGCCTCCAAGTGGCGACTCTCAGCCGCACTTTGCTTCAAGTCTGGTTGGGATCGACCTCGGTTGAAGGGCGCGGTTTCTTTGTGCTGCTCGTTCTTGCTGCACCGACGTATCTCACGTTTGAAATTCTCCGAGATCCGATTGACGCCGCCTCGGCCTTCCCGTATAACACCTTCATTCTCGGGCTGGCATTATGCGCCTTCGCAGTAGGGGCTGTTACGAGGACTTCTGCCGGTTTGGTGATCGGCCAATTGGCCGGATTCTTGCTCTTAGGGGGGGCTAGCGTTGCAGTCGCGCGGCGTCTCTATCAATTCACTCCTGGAAAGCTTCGGAGTTGGCTCGACGGGATTTTATTCTGCGTGCTGCCAGTTCCGTTTACTTGGCTGATGCAGCGCCAATTCGAAGGAAGATTGGCCATCTTGGCTGTATTTGAACTGCTGTTGCTGGCAGCTTTTTTGATGTTTATCGGGCGTGTTTGGAAGAGGGATTCAGGGTCTGGAGTTCCACCTTAGTTAGCCCGAAACGTACAGATTGCTTAGGAGAGGTCGGCACTCCCGTGCACTTGGATCTTCTTTGTTCGCCGATGAAGCACGCTTAGGAGAAACTTTCCTTCTGATTCCGGAGATGTTCAAAAGGAAGGCATGTTTTTCAAGGTGCCGTGTGTCTCTTTACGAGACGAAACGGAATGGGTGGAAACACTGGAAACCGGATGGAATGTATTGGCGGGAACCGTTCCAGATCGAATTGTCGCATGCGCGCGTAATCTTCGGCCGGGACGGGAAAACGAAGACCTTTTCGGAGAACCCGAGCCGAGCAGGAGAATTGTGGAAGTCCTTGCCAGTCATCTCGAACGTCAGCTAGAATGGACGGCGAAAGATTTTTCCAGTAAACGACCATGAGAAGAATTGAAATGAGGAATCGCTTCCGCGGGAAACAGGGCCTTGCGGCGCTTGCAGCAACCGTAGCCGGCGTCGTCCTAGTCCTCCTGCTGCCCAGCGCCACAGACTTGATGTTGGGAGCCACCTTGGTCATTGTAATTTCTCTTTTGATGATGCATCGTTCAAGCGGTTTGTTTAACCTTCGGGCACCGACTATACCGACCCTATGCTACCTCGTTTATCTGGTTATGGTCGTGGTTCCCGCATTTTTCGTTTATAAGGATCAGGTCGAACCCTACCGGACGCAGTACCTTCTTTCCGTAGAGAGCGCCCTCATCACGGTTCCGTTTGGTGTGTTCGTCGTCAACTTTTTGCTTGGCTACGAGCCGGGGGAAACTGTACAGTACTTCAAAAAGCCGATGGGTGAACCTCCTGTGGCGCTGCCCAGCGTCCTTGCGTTCCTTGCAATTTTGATAATTCCTGTCACTTTCGCGGCCATCCACTTTTCTGAGGTTCGGACAGTTCCCCTCATTTATTTGCTTCAACACCCCGGTGACTACTTCGCGCTCCTCGGCTTGCGTGAGGAGTCATTTGCGGTTTTGGACTCTCGCTTCGCATATTTTTATGGGTTGACTCGAGAAACTCTCTTTCCGTTTGTGATTGTTGTGAGTTTCGGCCGATTCCTCACCTCAAAGTCAACCCGCTGGCTTGGCCTTTTCGCAATGGCGCTCGTCGGGGGTCTTTTTTATGCCGCTATGACCATCGAGAAGGCTCCCGTTGCTTTGATCGTTTTATTGCTGGCGGTCTTTTACTATCTCTATAGGAGCGGTCGGGTGGCAAAGGCCTTCTATGTCTTGACGCCTGTGTTCTTCACCAGCTTTCCTTTATTTATTTATTGGCGTCAAGCACCCGGGCTGAGGCGGGGGATCGGAGATGCTTTTGCGGACGTTCTTGAGCGCCTCTTCTACGCTCCGGCAGAGGTGCTCTACTACTATTTTGAGGTCTTCCCTGACGTGCATCCATTTCAGCACGGGGCAACTATCGGCAGGTTTCGGGCCCTTCTCGGTGTGGCAGACCCTGATGTGCCTAGGCTCGTTGGCTTGTATATGGATCCTTTTGCGATGAGCTCCATTCATGCCAACTCGGGGTTCATTGGAAGTCTCTACGCTGACTTCGGCCTGAGCGGCGTGCTTGTCGGAGGAGTGGTTGCCGGAATGCTTATGGCTGCTCTTCAGGTGTACTTGGTCCGCCAAAAGAGGGATGCCCTAAATCTGTCCGTTTACGCATTTTCGGCGCTGAAGTTTGCGACCATTTGCTTCACCCCTCTCCCTGTCGTGCTCCTTTCAGAGGGCGTACTTGTTGTCCCGGCTCTGGCGATAACCCTCATAGTCCTCGAGAGGTTTACCTTAAAGCTTGGAGCGGGAGGTGCCGTGGCGGAAAGGCCGCAGA
>QHZN01000236.1 GCA_003225365.1 Acidobacteriota bacterium | reverse complement strand
CCAAAGCCTTCGCCGGGCAGAAAGTGAAAGTCAACGGGACGCTCAAGGGGGACCTCATCACGGTGACATCCATCGAAGAGGCGAAATAATTCCCGGCGCCAAGTAATTCGCCTCGAGCCCCGGCCGGTGCATGCGGGTTGAGGTTTTTCTCAAAACAAAGGAGTGTGCGACATGGCCGAAGGGACCGCCCCAGCGCAACCGGCGGGGGAGACGAAAGGCTGGAAGGTGCGCCGCGTGGGCAGCGCCACGTTTGCCATCTCCCGACCCAAGCGCAGCCGGCGCAAACTGCGCCAGATGCGACTGAAGAACCGCCGCCGCGCGCGATAAGGGACTCAAGGCTGCAGGAGCTATAGGTCTCCAGGTGGGGCCGCGCGGCGCGCGCCCCGTCCATGCGCCACTCGCGGCGGGGGGCGGACGCCCCGGCGCTCGAAGCTGTGGAGCCCATTGCGCCGTCCGCACCTACCGAGCCGCTGCCTGAAAGCGATGTACCAATTCCTTCACACTTACGGCTACCCCATGGTGTTCGCGGCGGTGCTTGCCGAAAACCTGGGGCTGCCCGTCCCGAGCTTTTTCGTAGTGCTATTCGCCGCGGCCATGGGCACCCAGGGACGTTTTACGATTCCAGGCCTGGTGGCGGTCAGCCTGGTGGGGGCGCTTTCGGGAGACTTCATTTGGTACGCCCTGGGCAGAGTTCGCGGGCGGCCCATCCTGCGGACTCTCTGCTCGCTCTCGCTGAATCCGGATTCTTGTGTGAGCCGGACGGAAAACCTCTTCGAGCGCCACGGCCCGAAGTCACTCTTGGTGGCGAAGTTTGTCCCGGGGTTAAACACCGTTGGGCCGCCGCTCGCCGGCATGCTGAAGCTTTCTCCGGTCCGGTTCGGCTTGTTCGACCTCGGTGGTGCGGGGCTTTGGACGGGCGCGGCGATTGCCCTGGGCGTGGCATTTCGCTCCCAGCTCGACTGGCTAAGCGCCTGGCTCCGGGCCTTCGGGCTGACGGGCGGGCTGGCCCTTCTCACCGTTTTCCTCGGCTGGATTGCGCTCAAATGGGTCGAGCGCCGGCGGTTTTATCAATTGCTGGAGCGCTCCCGCATCACCGTCACGGAATTAAGAGAATTAATGGACAAGGGAGAAGCGCCCGTCGTCGTGGACTTACGCTCGGCACTGAGCTTTTCGGCCGAGGGTGTGAAAATTCCGGGGGCGATTCAGATCCCGCCCCACGAGTTCTCGTCTCGCCATGCGGCGATTCCGCGCGGTCGCCCGGTGGTGATGGTCTGCACCTGACCGAACGAAGCCACCAGCGCCAGGTTGGCGCGGCTGCTCCACGAACAGGGTTACAGCGACGTCCGGCCGCTGCTCGGAGGCTTCGATGCCTGGCTGGAGTCGGGCTACCCGGTCGAGCGCATCGCTCCCGTTACAGTGCCGCTCTCCGCCGTGACCGCTCCGGAGTCACCTTCGAGTTAAGGGCGGACAACTTCAAGGCGATATTCGGACTCTATCAGAAGGAGGGATATTCGAGTCGCTCCTTTTCGCCCAGGCCAGGCATTGGGCAGGGGAGGCATTTTGTGCCACGCCTCAGCAATGGCCTCGGGCCCTCGGGGCGTTGCCGGGGCAGCGGGGTGTAACCGGGGCGCTTGGAATCGTCATCAGATCGGGAACCATGCATCGGATTCGTAAAATGCTGCTGGTGTGGCTTGTCGTCCTGGTGCCTGCGGTGGTGCGGCCGGCCGAGCATCCGTTGAGCGCGGACGACGTGACGCTGCTCCTAATCGGCGGCGCCAGTGCCGACCGTCTGCTCACCTTGATTGACCAGCGCGGCGTGGACTTTCAGTTGACGCCGGAACTTGAGAAAAAATTCCGCGACCAAGGCGCCACCGATTCGGTCATCGAAGCCTTGAAGAACGCCGGCGAAAAACTGGCGTCCCCGGGCGAACCGAAACCGGGGGAAAGAGCGGCGACGCTTGAGGAAAAAATCAACGCCGCCATCCCCTCACCCTCACCCTCGAACGACGACCCCGTCGCTCCAACGTTTTCGTTGCAGGATCTCGCGGGGAAACCACTGAATCTCGCCGATTACAAAGGGAAAGTGGTGCTGCTGAATTTCTGGGCTTCCTGGTGCGGTCCCTGCCGCAGCGAAATCCCCAAGCTCGTCGAGCTTGAGAGAACCTACGGCCGGCAGGGGTTCCAAGTGATCGGCGTGGCCGTGGATGACAGCGCGCGCTCCGTGAAGAAGTTCTATGAAGACTACATGATGAACTATCCCGTCGCAATGTGCGACAGCCGGGTGCGCTCCCTTTACGGCGGGCTACAGGGCATTCCCACAACGCTTTTAATCGGGCGCGACGGGCGCATCCACTCGCGTATCGGCGGCGCTCCCCGGAATTTCAATTGGTTCGACCAATCGGTCCAGCGGCTGCTTTCGCTCCCGGCGGGGGAAGGGAAGACGGCTGTGGCGGAATCGGGAGCTGCCCATACCGCAGTACCAGGCTCGGTCACTACTGCCCCTGCCGCCCGCACAAACGCGAGCGGAGCGCCGACTCAGCCTGGGACGGGAACTGCCGCGATGCCCGATCTTCCCGACCCGAGCCCCGACCGAGTCCAGCAGATCATCCGGGCCTTCGCCGCCAAAGAAGCCCTCTTCAAGCAGGCGCGCGATAATTACACGTTTCATCAGAGCAACAAGGTTGAGGAGCTCGACCCCGACGGCAACACCGTGGGCATGTACCAGCAGGACTGGGACATCCTCTACGACGACAAGGGCCAGCGCATCGAGCACGTGACTTACGCGCCCACGGACACCTTGAAAGGAGTGTTTATAACCCAAGACGATTTGGAGACTTTCCGAAGTATCCAACCGTTCGTCCTGACAAATGAAGAATTGCCCCAGTACGAAGTCAAATATATGGGCCACGCGAAGGTGGACGAAATCACCGCCTACGTCTTTTCCGTCCGCCCGCGAGAACTAAAGAAGGGGCGCCTCTATTTCCAGGGAGTCGTCTGGGTGGACGACCAGGACCTGCAAATTGTCAAATCCGAAGGGAAGATCGTCCCTGAGGGCGCTCATGCCAAGCACGGACAGGAAAGCCTTTTCCCGCGCTTCACCACCTACCGAGAGCAGATTGACGGGAAATTCTGGTTCCCCACTTTTACCATGGCGGATGACACCCTCTATTTCGCCACCGGTGGTGTTCACCTGAAGGAAATTATCCGCTATTCGGAGTACAAGCAGTTAAGTCCAAGGTGCGCATCCTGTCCTCTGCGCCGGTAGAGCCGGCCACCGGCCCCCCCTCCAAGCCAAATTAATCCCCCGCGCCGTCGCGTGACGTGTTCCTGCTACAATCGCGCGCCATGGAGCGGGCGTCGAGAGGCGTCAGGATTGTCCTGGTGCGGGCGAGGAATCCCTTGAACATTGGCGCGGCGGCGCGTGCCATGGCGAACTTTGGGTTTGACGACCTGGTGGTTGTGAGGCCGCACGCGCCGGTATGGCGCGAGGCGCGCTCGGCGGTGGGCGCGGAAGCCGTCGTGCGCTCGGCCCGCGCCGTGGACGATTTGCTCGAAGCGGTCGGCGACGCAAGTTTTGTGCTGGGAACGACCTCAGGTGCGCGGCGAACGCTCGGTTGCGAGCTCCTGCCGCTTCCGGAACTCGCCCAATGGTTCCGAGCGCATCCCCTCGCCGCGGCGCGCGGGCGGAAAAGCAAAGGGGAATCGTCCTCCGGCCGCCTCGCGGTGCTTTTCGGTTCGGAGAAGACCGGCCTCTCGAATGAACACCTGAGTTATTGCCACGCGCTGGTCCGTATCCCGACGGTGCCGGGCTGCCCTTCGATGAACCTCGGCCAAGCCGTGGCGGTTTTCTGCTACGAATTGGCGCGCGGTCGGCCCGTGCCGCCGCCGGCGACGCTGCGCGTCCACGCCTCGGCTCCCGCCCCAATGCATTCGCTCGAACACGTCTTCGAGCGTGCGGTACGCCTGCTCGACCTGGCCGGGTATCTCAAGCCCAAAAGCCGCGCGGCTACTCTTTTGAAGCTACGCCGCTTGCTCCTCGACCTCGAGCTCAGCAATAACGACGTGAAAATCCTGGGCGGTGTGCTGGCGCAGTTGGAGTGGAGAATCAAGCCGTAGCAACGACTGTCGTAGCGCTGCTCCACAATAGAATGGTGAATGCGCCGGCAGGCCTCGGCTGGCCTTTACGTCTCGACTGGCTTGTGTTAGGGATAGTGGGGCGGGAGGGGAGCCATGAAGATTCGCTGGATGATGAAAGGGACTCTGCTTGGCGCATGCAATTGTGATTGGGGCTGCCCGTGCAGTTTTAATGCGCGGCCGACGAAGGGATTTTGCGAGGGCTGTTACGTGTGGCACATCGAATCGGGGCAGTTCGGGCAGTTAAGGCTCGACGGTCTGACGATGGCTCTCGCGGGGCACTCTCCGGGCGCCGTCCACGAAGGCAATCTCACCACACTGATCGTCATGGACGAGCGAGCAACCGCGCCCCAGCGTGATGCCCTCTCGAAGCTGAGCCTCGGGAAAATGGGCGGTCCTTGGGCAATTTTTGCTTCGGTAACGTCGAAGTGGCTTGAGCCGCGCTTTGCGCGGTTTGAGTTTGACGGCAGGGGCCTCAACAGCCGTGTGCGAGGCGCAGAGGTCATCGAGATGGCGCTCGGGCCGATCCTCAATCCCGTTTCCAAAGAGCCCGAGGAAATCTACCTGGACAAACCCACCGGATTTACCGCCAAGCGCACCGAACTCGGCCGCTCGCTCAAGTTTCGCGTGGCCGCGGAACTCAACTATGATCACAGCGGGCAGTACGGAGAGTTTTCCCAATTCGAGTACGCGGGCGAAGGGGAGGCATAGGCGAGGGGTGGCCCGGCGCAGAGAGCCGCGCTTCGCCGGAACATTCCTGCTCCTGTGTTTCGAAATTCCCCCTCCCCTCAGGCGGCCTCCCGCTCTGACCGCACAATACCACCTGCAGGCATAGCCATCTCAGGACCCGACGCTCGAGGGAATCCCGAAAGGTGGGATACTGCTTGCCACTAATTCTCTTCGCGGATGGCGGAGGGGAGCTGGACGAGGGTCCCGGAGGGTTGTTCGAAAGCGCGGCGGGTTTGCGGGTCGCGCCAGTTGTCGAGGAGCCCCACCTGCTGCACGCAGGCGATGGTGCAGCGGGGCGCGCAGGGCTTCTCGGTGTGGTACTCATGGTCGAGCAGCTCGCGCGTGTATCGTTCGAGGGGGATGGCCGGGTAGCCGCGCTGTTGCGAGCAATAGTGAACCAAGCCGTCTTCGCAGACGTAGAGATACCGGCTGCCGGCGCGGCAACGCCAGGCGTGCACTCTGCCGTGCGAAACGTTGTGCTGGAAGTAATTGAATCGCGAGTACGACCGCCGGCCCATGTCCATGATTTCGCGAAATATCTTTTGGTGGGATTCTGAAAGGTGCTGGAGCTGGCCGTTGTTATCGTGCAGCACTCCGACGGTGCTGGTGAAGCCGAGCGACCGCGCGCGCCGCGCCACCTCCAGTGCGTCCTTGGGATTGCGCACCGGGCTGCCGAGCACCGAGTTGATGTTCACCTGAAAAATGGCGTAGCTGGCGAGCAGCTCCAATTTCTGGTCGAGCACCTTGAGGCTTTTCTTCGAGACGTCGTCCGGCCTGACGTTATCAATGCTGATCTGGAGGTGTTCGAGCCCCGCCTGGTTGAGCGATTCGATGCGCTGCGGCGTTAAGAGATAACCGTTGGTGATCATCCCGGCGATCATGCCGCGCTTGCGGATGTGCCGGATGATGGCTTCGAGCTCCGGGTGGAGCAGCGGCTCGCCGCCGCTGATGGTGATGATGGAGGTGCCAAAGCTGGCTAGGCGGTCAATGCGCCGGGACATGACATCGACGGGAACGGGCTTTGAAAAGGCGTCGTACTCGTTGCAGTAACTACAGGTGAGGTTGCAGCGGCGGATGGGAATGATGTGGGCGAGAACCGGGTGCCGGGTGAAGAGCAGCCCGCGGGCGATCATCACCAGCTCGCGAAGGCGCGTGCGAGCAAAGCGGATTCGGCGCCGCCACAAAATGCGTTTCATGCGGTTTCAATTTCCACGGGCTCGGCCTCTTAAAGTCCCTGAGGCCGATTCGACACGCTGCCGGGGCGAGGTTACATCAATCCCGATTGATCCTCAACTGGAAATCCCCGAAATGCGAAAAACTCAGGTCGGACGGCAAAATCACGAGTTAAATTGCAGAAAACAAAAGGGCTGCATGAAGACCCCGGGAGCCTGGCGAGAGCCGTCGGTTAGGGTGTCCCGGCCGTGCTTCCTGACGCGCCGCTAATCTCGCAATCCCATGCGGCCTTCCGCCCCGCGGCCAAGGCGTGAAAGGGTTCAAAGCTCAACCCATTTTTACGCGTTTCGCGCCCTTGGCGGCGGGGATTTCAAAGATGGATGAAGGAAGGTCGCGATTGACGACCACGGAAGTGTACTTGGTCTCGAGGTAGTCGCCACCGGGCTCGAAAAACTTCTGCTCGACCGGGAGCCAGGATCCCTCGCTGATCCAGAGTTGGACCTTGGTGATTTGCGCCGCCACGCTGGCCTTTCGCGGCACCAGCTCGAGCACCGCGGTCGTGTCGCCATTTACTTCCTCTTCGCCAATGAGTTTCACATCGTAGGTTTTCTTCAGGCTGCTCGACTCGGTGCCAAACCCGAGCAGCAGAAACTGCTGGAGGATCTCACTGTGATGGCTGAGGTCGTATTCCTGAACCTGGTTAATTTTCGGCAGGTATATTTCGCCCTTGTTTTTCTTGAAGAGAATCGTCTTCGCGTCGGGCTCCTTGAACTCGAGCAGAATCTCGGGCGACTTGCTGTTCCGGTAATAAAGTTTCCCATGGTCGGTGGAGCGGTCATTGACAACCACGGTGACCTTGGTGTACTCGAGGTTCGCCGAGACGGTTTTCAACTGCCTCGAGGCTTCATCCATGCGGGCTAGGATTTCGCCGAGCGCCGGCGCGACACGGCCCTTCTTGTGCCGGGACGCGCCCGATATCGCGGAGGCGAGGGTCAGGACGGCGAGGAGGACTATTCCGGCGTGAGCCTTCACGGTTCCACCTGGACCCTGTAGCCGAGAACGACCTGTGAATCTTTGCGGTCTCGAATCTCCTCGACGGATTTTACCTTGACCTGCCGGTTCAAACTCTTTTCCAGAATCGTCTCCGCCGCCCGCTCGGTCGGAGCGTTGAGAGATTCGAGCAACCGGGCGTCTATCTGATAAGTGTGGGAAGTCTCGTCGTGAGAGAGCTCGACCACCCCGGACACGTGGCGAAGGTTTGTAAGCTCCAAGACCGGCTGGTCCTGGAACAACGGGTGCGAGAGGAAGATGAAAGCCAAGATTAAGATCACGATGACATCGTATTGCCAGCTTCCGCGCTCGTAGGACCAGAAGATCGAGCGCCGGAGAATCGTCCGGAGCTTCGCCCCCGCACCCACCAGCGGCGGGCGCGCGGCTTCCGGCTCTTGGTGCGGCAAAGCTTCTTGGTGTAAGGGCCTGGTTTCCGCCATATTGTCGAGGGTCTTCGAGCCCCTCGGAGCGACGCTCTTTCCCCCGCCGGGATTGCCCGCGAATCAGCCTCGCCCTCAAAATAGCCTTAGTGGAGGAGGGAATCAATCCAAAAGCATCCGCCCGTCGCGCATGCGGAGCACGCGGTCGGCGACAGCGGCGGCGTCGGGATTATGCGTGATCATCAGAATGGTCTGGCGGAACGACCGGTTGAGCCCTCGAAGCATGTTCAGAGCGATTTGGGAGTTCTCGCTGTCCAGATTCCCCGTCGGTTCGTCGGCCAGCAGGATCTTCGGTTCGCAAATGACGGCCCGGGCGATGGCCACGCGCTGCTGCTCGCCGCCCGAAAGGGCGTAGGGCTTGTGGTTCAATTTATCCTGGATACCCAGCATCTCGACAATGGCCTGAAAGCGGTGCGGGTTGAACCCGTTTCCTTGGATATGCTGCGCGATGGCGATATTGTTCCGCGCCGTCAGCGTGGGCAGAAGGTTGAAGCGCTGGAAAACAAACCCGATCTTGTGCCGCCGGAAGCGTGTGCGGTCTCCATCGGACATCGAGGAGAAATCGTTGCCGTCCACCAGGACCTTGCCGCTGGTGGGTGGGGTCAAGCCGCCGAGGACGTGAAGCAGTGTGGACTTGCCGCAGCCGGAAGGTCCGACAATGCCCGCGAATTCGCCCTCTTGGACGACCAAGTCCACTCCTCGCAGCGCCGGCACGTCAACCTTGCCGATGCGAAAGGTTTTTTTCAGCCCGGAAGTGAAAATGATTGGTTCCACGCTTGTTTGTCGTCCCCAGCCCGAGGTCCTTTGCCGAGCCCTCTCTTATTCGTAGGCCAACGCATCCACCGGGTCCAGACTCGCCGCGCGCAGCGCCGGATACGCCGCGCCGAGCAACGCCCCCGCCACCGCCAGCAGTGCAGCATACAATTCCCACTGCGGCGTCAACAGGATGTAGAGAGTGGGAAAGTAGGTTTCGAAAAGCCTTCGCACCACCACCGTCCCCGCTTCGCCCGCCAAGATGCCCACGAGACAGAGGATGCCCGCCTCGCGCAAAATCACTTCCATAATATACGTTTTGGACGCGCCGAGCGACTTCAGGATGCCGATCTCCCGCGTGCGCTCCGTGATGGTCGTGTACATGGAAAGAAATATGACCAGGAAACCGATGCCCAAGGCGACTGAAATCATCGCCGCGATGAACGAATCCAGGGCGGGCAGGTTGTTAGAGGTGTACAAGGAGGTGTACTCCGGGATGGAGCGGACCTCGTACTTGGGAAGCACCTGGCGGATCCCGTCCACAACATCGTCGATATAGCCGGGATCCGTACATTTGACGAAGAAGATCGAAGCCTTGTCCTGAGTGCCAGAAAGCTCTTCGGCCGTCACCAAGGGGATGAACAGC
The DNA here is from genome assembly GCA_003225365.1 of Acidobacteriota bacterium. Classification (GTDB taxonomy): domain Bacteria; phylum Acidobacteriota; class Terriglobia; order UBA7540; family UBA7540; genus Gp13-AA74. The sequence goes on along the minus strand of QHZN01000236.1, from coordinate 19,675 downwards.
CGCGCACCCTTTCCATGCTCCACAATGCCGGCCACACGGAAACTACGGTTGAACAGATTCACCGTCTTTCCTACGGAAAGATGATTTCCCCTTGCGTACAGGTCGTCCACCAGGATGTCGTTCGGGCCCGTAAACGGCCCCCCCGCGTGGTAGGCGAAGCCCCCGGTTACTTCTTTGAACTGTTCCAAGTTGATGCCGAAAACCAGATTGACGCCCCCGCTCACATTGAACATAACCAGCACGGGCACAACGTGAAGAACGTGGGGCACTCTTTGCCCCAACAAGTCCCCAATCTTGATGGGCATGGGGGCATTCGTGACACCCAGAAGGAACGAGGAGCCGGGCGGTTGCACGAGGATGTCGGCTCCCACTCCCTCGATCCGCTTCGAAGTCTCGTTCAGCATCCCGGTCGTCATCCCGACCACCAGCAGCACCATCCCCACTTCGAGGCCCACGGCCAGTATGCTGATGATGGTCCGCGCCGGCCGGTGGAGCAGGTTCGCGATGACCATCTTAGTGTCCATGGGCCGCCTCCGCGCCGGTGACCGCGCCGAGCTCGACCAGCTCGGCGTCCGCGGGCTTCTTCAACTCAAATTTGCCAGGATCCATTTCTTGATTGAACGTCGCCTTCTCAATGGAGATCGAAAGGCTGTAGTCTTCGACGGGGCGGACGATCTTGATCTCAGACGGGTATACCACGCCCGCGAAGTCCTGGTAGCCGGAGTAGTCCGCAGTCTCGACCAGCGCGCCCTCCGGACCGTAAAGGTCAAGGCGGGCGACTTTCAGATTCGACCGGTCGAACCAGACTTTCCGCACCGGGAAAAGCTCGTTGCCGTTTCCCGGCTGAAATATCGTCAGCACATAATACCGCCTGCCGGAGTCGTCCGCGCTTTCGAACGAGTGCAGGGCCTCCGCCGTGTCAATGGAGGGGATGAGCAGCGCGTCCATAATGTGCTGCGGCCGCATGTTTTCGAGGGGACTCTTGACCGTGCCCTCGCCGGATGTCTTCCCCACGATGAATTTGTTCTTGGGCGGAATCGAGAGACGAAATTCCTTGCCGTCTGATACCATGTCGAAGACATTCGTGTGCACGACGGGCGCCTGGCCAATAATGCGAATCATTGCGGGTCTCTTGAACAAAATGAAGCCTCGGACGTCGTGGTATTCTTGGATGACACCGGAATAGATGGAGCCGGCTGTGGGAGCGAAATCTACCTTCGCCGTCAGCGTCTGGATTCGTTCGGACTGATCATTCACGCGGGCGATGAGATCACCGGCCGAAGCACTGAGGGGGGTGGGCGGAATCAGTGAGGCGGGAACCCTCTTACTCGACCGGATGGCGCAACCTTCGAACAGCGCCCCAACGCCGAGAAGTAAGCCAATAACGGGAATTTTCCCAAATGTAAAACGATTGCGCAAATCTCAACTCCTAAAACTAACAGACTCTTGCCGCCCTGTCAATCTTAACAGCCGGTTAATAGCCTTAAGTTCTTTGATTCAAGTAGCTTAAAAGTAAGTAAGCGCTCGACTCCTCCCCTTTTAGGATGCTAGGCCGCGCTGTATCGTTTCCCATCGGTCTAAGCATCGAAACTTGGCGCTCCGCCATCATCTCCCTCCATTTCCCACTGCCCCCTCTGTTTCTAAGCCATACATAAATAAGCTTCATCCGAAAACCCAAACCCTTTTTCCCCCTCCCCAATCCGTTGAAAGGCAATCGGGGGGCCATCGCGGCGACGTTTTCTGCTCCGACTTTGGGTCTACAAAATTCCATTCGAATGTCGCCGGGCACGTCGGCGCTGATTGCGGAGCGGCTAAGGGACTTCGGAAGGGCCCCGGAAACTCAGGCCTTCGAGGCCACTATCCCTAGGAGTCTGCTCCAAGCGCATCGGGAATGCGAAGACTTCCGACGAGCTCATAGAGGTGGCTCTGCTTTCGGCGGCAATATTCCTCGATGCCCACGATGACGTTGAGGGAAGTGCCCGGCGCGTAGAAATTCGCAGTCCCCACCTGGACTGCCTTCGCGCCGGCAATGATGTATTCGAGGGCATCCTCGGCAGTTTGGATTCCTCCGATGCCGATGACGGGGATCTTTACCGCCCGCGCCGTCTGGAAGACCATGCGCAGCGCCACCGGCTTGATGGCAGGGCCGGAAAGCCCCGCTGTAAGGTTCGAGATGCGCGGCTCGCGCCTCTCGATATCTATCGCCATCCCGACAAAAGTGTTGACCAGCGAGAGGGCGTCCGCTCCGGCGGATTCAGCCGCGCGGGCGAGCGCTGTGATGTCGGTGACGTTCGGAGAAAGTTTCACGAAGAGTGGCCGCCTGGCCGTGCGCTTGGACGCGCCCACAACTTCTTCCGTCAGCTTTGGGTCGTTCCCGTACACCATCCCCCCGCAACGGGTATTGGGGCAGGAAATGTTCAGCTCGTAGGCGTCAATCCCCTCGCCTTCATTCAAGATTTCAATCGTGCGCACGTAGTCTTCGGTCGAGTAGCCGAAGACGTTGACAATGGTGCGCGTCTTAAGGGTTCGGAGAAACGGCAGCTTCTCCTCAAGGAACCTGCGCGCCCCGACGTTTTGGAGGCCGATGGCGTTGAGCATCCCCGCCTCGGTCTCGTAGATGCGCGGCGACGGGTTGCCGGACATGGGCTCGGCCGAAATGCCTTTGACAACAATGCCCCCGAGCCGGTTGAGGTCTATCAGGTGGGCAAATTCTTTTCCGTAGCCAAACGTCCCGCTCGCCGTCAAGACGGGGTTCTGGAAATGCACACCGGCGATTTCAGTGTCAATCGTAGGTACAAAGTTCGGAGTTTGGAGTTCGGGGTCCGCAGTCGATTGCCGGATTTTGGAACCCGACGCTCGACCGGTGGTTTTCCCGGTATGCTGACTTCGGGCTCCTGACTTCTGATTTCTGCCTTCTGACTTCTGTCTTCTGCCTTTGGACATGATCTTTAAATCCCGCGGACGCGGGACATTCTCTCTTTTCCCCAAACGACCTTTTCCGCCCAAAACACCGGCCCTTCCGTACAGACGCGCTCGTAGGCGCCGTGGCCGGTGCCCTGAACGCGGATGGAGCAGCCGAGGCAGACACCGATGGCGCATCCCATGCGGTTTTCCATCGAGACCAGGCACCGGTGGCGGTATTTTTGCGCGAGCTTAACCGTCGCCTCGAGCATCAGCCACGGCCCGCAAACCATGAAGAGGAATTTCTTGTTCCGATTTCGGAGAAGATATTCTTCGAGTGGTTGCGTCACGAAACCGCAATGGCCCCGCGAGCCGTCTTCGGTGGCGAGGACTGTGGCGCGAACGTAAGGCTTGAAGTCTTCGACGCCGACCAGGTCTTCTTTTGTCCGCCCGCCGAAGAACAGGCGCTGGGGGATGCCCTGGCCAGCCAGCTCGCGCGCCGCGAGCAGCAAGGCGGCGATGCCGATGCCGCCTGCCACATGAAGGACTTCGTCGTCGGCGCGCGCTTCCGCGAGGTAGTCCTCGGGGAAGAAGCCGTGTCCCAGCGGCGCGAGCATCTCGAGCCTGTCCCCGGGGCGGAGGCCCGCCATCTGGCGCGTCCCCTTGCCAACAATTTTATAAAGCAGTTGGATGATTTCGGGCGCCCGCTGTCGCTGTAGCGCCGGTCTATGACCGGCGACTCTAGATTTTGCGCCCCCGACACTGGTTCTCGCAACGGCCGCTTTCAAGTCGTAAATGCTCATTGGCCGGCGCAAGAGCGTATCTAGGCCGCCGGGCAGCCGCACCATCGCAAATTGGCCGGGACGCGTGGCACGCGCCTGCCGTGGGGAATGGACGGAAAGCAAGAAGTGACCGCCGGTGAGAGGTCGGTTTTCGACCACGGTCACAACCTCGTCGTACATCCTTGACATTTTAACAGATGGGGTCTTCGAGCGATAGCCGGGCGACACACGAACTCGGCCGCTCCCCCGCCGCCGCCCAACGGGGTGAGGGCGACGGTCGCCCTTCATCCTGCCTTCAAGGATAATGGGCGGTATCCGAGTACTGGCCCTCGCGAGCCCGGACTTCCCTTAGCGTCCCTTTCGAGGAACCACTCGTTGGGGGCTGTGGTTCCCAGCGATTCCACCGCGGAATATCGGTCATGAACACCGAGTTTAGAAAAAATGTTGTCGAGGTGGAATCGTATTGTGCGCTCCTTGACACCCAAAGCTGCCGCAATTTCCTTGTTCGCAAGCCTTCTCTTCAGCATTTCGATGATTTCCATTCCCGCGAACTGAATCCCTTGTGCTCGCCGGTGTTCATTTCCGAGACATGAGACGCGTACTTCGCAAAGCGCTCGAGAACTACTCGGGAGACCCACAGACGCCCTTCCCAAACCGCGCGAACTCCCGAGATAAGTCGACTGTCGATTTCCCGGTATGGGATAAAGCCATCGATTCCCAAAAACAAAAGGCGAAAAAGCTCTTCCTGTGATCCGCCGGTTCCCAGCACTAATATTTTTGCCTCAGGAAGCGCCGTTCTAATGGAACGCAGGTATGCGGCCAATGGGAGTGGGAGTGCCGTAGAGTCAACGAGGCATACGTGTGGGTGTTGCGGGAGGGCGCCCTTCTGCTGCGAGAGACCTGCCTGCAGAGAACTTCTAATCCTGGGGTCACTCCTGAGGATTTGGGCGAGATAGAGCGCAACGATGGGATGGTTGGTCAAAATCCGAACTGTGATTGTCGCGGCCGGCTTTTCTTGCCCCGACCGATGCATGGGTAAACGCTTTGAAGCCGAACTGACAGCGGCGCTCAATGCCTTCCATGCCCCTCTGTCCAAGGCAGCCTCCGCCTACCCCTTGGACTTGAGCTTAGCCCTATTAATCCCCGGGGGGTCCTGCCCGTTGAGCCAGCCTGCCCGCGAGGCCATTCCCTTACGGCTCGTCCGCTACAAGTACGGCACTTGAGCCAGTAGATAGTAATCTCGGAGAATACGATATTAGCACAGTACGCCGCTCCTGGGCCATGGGTGCCGCAAAATCGCGACACTCAACCGTAAACCCCGAGTGGCCGTAACAAAAGGAGGAGACAAAACTATGAAGCGCGCAATTTTCGGGATCGCTGGATTGGTTGTATCTACGTTGATTGTCCTGGGCATCGTGATTTCCCGTCCAGTTCCCAAGGTGCATGCGGCAATCTCGTGTTCCAATTCGTTGCTCTCCGGAACCTACGGCGCTTATTACTTTGGCAAGCTCGGCGGAGGGACCGTCAACACTGTCGAAGTCTGGTCCTTCGACGGTTCAGCCAATTGGACCATGGATGAGTTCCAGATGAATAATGGAGTCCTTCAGGAATTCACCCTTGCGGGGACGTACCATCTGGCCAACTCGAGCAATGGCGGGTGCCAGGGAACCATCACGCCCAGTGGCAGCAACCAGACGAGGGAAATCGTGACGGCTAACGGTGGTGTGGAAGTGTATTCGATCATTACCGCCTCCACAGGGAATGTCACTGAGGTGATGAAGAAGCAATAGGCCACCTGATGCGGGCGCGGGCCGAAGGCCCGCGCCCGGCAGGCGGTACGGCATCCCCTTCTAGCCGTCGTGACCGCCAACTTGAGACCCGGCTTTCCGTGGTTTCTTGCCGCGAACTGCCACGGCACGCGGCAGGAGTGCGATCTCCTCCAGCTCAGCCGCTTCAAACCAGCCCCGCACCTCTGTAAAACTTCGAGTCCATTTGTAGCGTGGTGAATACCAATCGAATGTGTCGAGCACGCGGCGCTCCGGGTCGGGGTCCATCGCGATACGCGTCAGGAGGCGGAATGGATAAAAGATGGGAACACGATAAAGGTAATAAAGGGGTATAGCGGCGTGGCACAGCCAGTAACACCATCTTTGTGGAAGACGAGTGGTCACGGCGCGCCCAAGTTGGCCGGAAGTGTCTGTGGTCCAGTCCAGCAGGGGAGCCAACCACCGGATGAGGCCCGCTAATCGGCCGGGGATCCGGTAACTTGCATCTTGCCCGAGAACCTCGTTCACCCGCTCCGGGAAGTAGCGGAGGGTCTCTGTGAGGCGGCGACGGGGCAGTACAAACACAGCCACCTCGCCGCCAGGTTTCAAAGCCGACAGCAGTCTTGCGAAGCCCGTTTGAGGGTCAGGCGTGTGCTCGAGCACTCCGATGCTATAGCCGAAGTCGAAGGACTCCGGCCGGAAGGGCAGCTGGAGAATGTCGGCCTGAACTAAGTGGCAATTCGGCAAGGATCCGAGATTCTGGCGCGCCGCGTCCACGGAAAAGCTCAGGTCTACCCCGACGGCCTCCGCTCCCCCCCGCGCCACCACGTGCATGAATCGCCCCGCCCCGCAGCCGGCGTCAAGGACCAACTTACCTGCCAGCTCCTCCGGTCGCCTCCCTGTCGAGGCCTGGAATGTGGATTCCGAACTACGCCGATCCGCGGGGTCGAGCTGAGTCAACCGCCAGCGCTTCCACTGGAAGCTGAAGCTTTCCACGGAAACGTCGCCGGGGACAAAGCGGGGAATGGCGTCCCGGATTGGGAACCCCTCCCCACACGTCGGGCACCGCAGCATCCCAGACACAATCTCGTCGCCGCTGTAGCAGGCGAGCTCAAGCGACAGGGCGACCTTGCACTCTGGGCAGCACAACAGATCCAGGAGGCGGGACTTCATTCGCAAGCCAACCGGCGCAGATTCATTTGGGCACCCCCAGGCCCATTCCGTTCCCAAGTCACGGAATTATACACCCCCTCTGGAGATCAGCCCGCACCAATGCCCTGCCCCTACGGGTTATGGCGGCGAGGATTATTCAGCGGTCGGTCTGACCCCCTCAGTGAAAAACAGAGGCGAGAGGGTGCGTGTGTGCGGACGAAGAGGTGAGAGGCGGAATAACAAGGAAATCAGGGCGTTCGTTAGTCTGATCGAGGCATAGACCGAGAACTGAAACCACTTCGGCCAGCGCTTGACGCCGGTCCACTCGCTCCCCATCCCGACGTGAATGAAGAAGGATCCAAGATACCCGGTCCGAACCTCCGAAAGTCCGAAGGCTCGGAAACTCGCGGCCAATTCCTCCGGTCCAAATACCCGGTGAACTTTCCAAAGGGGATGCGCAAGCCGTTTCCAGATGCGCCCCTGGGCGCCTTGAAAGTTAGGCACGATGATCACGAGCCGCCCACCGGGTTTGGTCAGCCGGAAATGCTCCTTCACGGCGGCGCGGGTAACGTCAAAATGTTCGACGAGCCCGGCGGAATACACCAGGTCAAACGATTCCGGGGCAAGCGAAGATTGAAAAAGGTCCTCGCATACCGTGCGCAAAGGCACCCCTTGGAGCGCGGCGTTGGCGCGCGCCAAGCGGCAGCCCGCCAGCGAGAAATCGCTGCCGAAAATCTCAAAGCCGAATTTTCGGGCGAGGTAGGGAAGGATGCGCGATCCTCCCGCTCCGACCTCGAGGGCGCGAACCCGGTCGTGCTTGGCTTTTCCTGCCAGCAATCGGACGGTCTCGTAATCCATGTCGCGGTAAAACCAGGTGAGGCGCTGAGGGCGCTTGCGATTCCACCAATTCTCATCCCAATAAGCCAGGTCCGTGAGGCGTTGCATCAGTCCTCGGGGGCAGGCGCCAGCGGGGTCGGCGTGGGGTTTAGTTCTTCAATCGAGATTGGAGCCAGGCCGGCGCCGCGCAAACGTCCATTCAGTTCAGGCAAGGCGCACGCGAGGATTCGCTTCCAACGTCCCAGGGCTTTCTCCGCCCCCTGGCGGCTCATCGCAAAAGCTATGAGTGCGTCGCGGGTCGGGGCCGCGTCGGCGCTCTCGACCGCCCGCTCGACTTCACCCAAAGCCGCGCGCCAGTGCCGGAGGGTGGCCTCGGCCGGAGGGGGCGCTTCGACGCCCGCGGATTCAAGGTTTGCGGCCGGGGCGACCCCCATCACTTTTTCCGTCTCGCGTAGGAGCCCTTTGATTTTCTCGCTGAGGTCCGCGGGGAGGTCCGCCTTGGGGCTGAGCGACTTGAGATGTCCCTGCAGTCGCTCTGCTTCGCCATAAGCCGAAGAAACCTGTGCCTCAGTCTGAGATATGCGCTCGGCCAATTCAAATTGTTTTTCAAGATCCGCGAGCGGCGTCTTGACCCGAGGGTCCTTCTTGAGCGTCAGCGGTTGAGAGTAACGATGGCCGTTGACGGTGAGCCTGACGGTGTAGGTGCCGGGAGGCGCCCAAGGGCCTCCTCCGGCTCCGAAGAGGCGGGCCATAGGATTCCCTCCCCCGCTCGGGCCGGAGTAGCGCAGGTCCCACTCGAAACGGTGCATGCCGGCCTCGGCGGAAAGCGGCTCGGCGGGGTGAATCCAAAACATGGGGATGTCGAGCTTCTTCGGGTCCATCTTCGCGGGCTTCTCCTCGCTCGAATACCGACGCGCGAGTTTTCCCGCGCGGTCAAGAATTTCAAGCGTCACGGGTCCCGATGGGGCCGACTTCAAGTAATAGGCGATGATTGCGCCGCTCGGGGGATTCTCACCCTGGGGGACCTCGGGCGGCAGGGGAGTCCCTTCAAACGACGGCGGGCGGACGCGAAAGGCCGTCCGTGGCCGGAACAGGTATTCGCTGGCGGAAGCAACGCTCGCGGAAAGCTGCCGTAGCGGCGTGATGTCGTCCAGTACCCAGAACGAGCGGCCGTGCGTCGCTACTATGAGATCGTCGTCCTGAATCGCGAGATCGCGGATGGAAGCGTTCGGCAGGTTCAATTGCAAGGGCTGCCAATGGTCGCCATCGTCGAAGGATACGTATACTCCGGCTTCCGTGCCCGCAAAGAGAAGCCCTTTGCGAACCGGGTCTTCGCGGATGGCGTTGGCAAAGCTTCCCTCGGGGATGCCACTCGAAATCTCCTGCCAAGTTGTGCCGCGATCTCGGGTGCAGTAGAAGTGAGGCTGGTAATCCTCGAGCCGGTGCCGGTCAATGGCGGCGTAAACCGTTCGCGCGTCGTGGCGGGAGGCCACGAGCATGCCGATCTTGCTCCAGGGCGTCAGGCCTGGTGGAGTGACGTTGTGCCAGGTTTTGCCATCGTCGCGAGTGACCTGGATCAGGCCGTCGTCCGTCCCCACCCAAATTTCGCCCTCCTCGAATGGAGACGGTGAGATCGTATAAATCACACCGCGCCGTTTTCCCTTCGGGGCGTCGGCGGCGGTCACGGCGTCGAGCGTAGCGGGCACCCCCGGGTCCTCGCGAGTGAGGTCGGGACTTAGAACCTGCCAGGTATTTCCACTGTCGGAGGTTCGGAAAAGTACCTGCGTGCCAAAATAAAGTTGGTGCGGGTTGCGCGGAGAGAAGACCGCCGGCAGCGTCCATGCGGTGCGATAGTCGCCCGGATGCGCGAGCGCGGGCGCAATGACTTCGGTCTGGTCGGTGGTCAGACTGAACCGGACGACCGAGCCTCCAAAACCTCCACCATAAAGTACATCGGTGTCGAGCGGGTCGGGTGCGATGTACTGGCTCTCGCCACCCGCCCCCACGGGGCGCCAATCGCGCGAGCTGATGGTCGCAAAGTTGCTTCGGCTGGTGGTGCAAGCGGCGCCAGAGTCCTGCTGAGCGCCGCAAATCCAGTAGGGAAATCGGTTCACTGTGACCACGTGGTAAAACTGGGCCGTGGGCTGGTTGTACCAGGAGCTCCAAGTCCTCGCGCCATCAAGGCTGATAATTGTCCCCTGGTCCGAGCCCAAGATCATCCGCGAAGGGTCTTCAGGAGCGATCCAAAGGTTGTGGTAGTCGTCACCGCCGGGCGCGCCCTTAATGGCGTCGAACGTTTTTCCTCCGTCGAGCGACCGGTAAAGAGAAGTGTTCGCGACGTAAACGGTGTCGGGGTCCTTGGGGTCAACGGTCACGCCGCCGAAGTACCAGCCGCGTTTCCAAATGCGGTCCTCCGAATCCATCCGCCGCCAGGTTTGGCCCGCATCGTCGGAACGATAGAGGCCGCCCTCTTTCGCATCCACGATCAGAAAGACGCGATTCGAATTCGTCGGCGCGACGGCGACCCCGATCCGGCGCAGGCCCTCTGCGGGCAGACCGTGACCCGAGACCTCGGCCCAGTGGTCGCCTCCGTCACTCGATTTGTAGAGCCCGCTCCCAGGCCCTGAAGATGGCGGATAAATGCTCCAGGGCGGCCGGCGCGTCTGCCAAAGGGCTGCGTAAAGGATTTGTGAGTCATGAGGGCCGAAGGCGAGGTCGATGGCCCCGGTGTTTTCATCTTTGAAAAGCACGCGCTGCCAGGAGTTGCCGCCGTCGGTTGAGCGAAACACGCCGCGCTGAGCGTTTGGGCCGTACGCGTGACCGAGCGCGGCTACGAAGACCCGATCGGAGTTTTGGGGATCAACCAGAATGCGGCCGATTTGGCGGCTATCTTCGAGACCTATATGAGTCCAGGAGTCGCCTCCGTCCGTTGACTTGTACATGCCATTTCCGTAGGAGATATCCGAGCGCATGTCGGCTTCGCCGGAGCCAACGTAAATGATTTTGGGATCGGAGGGCGCGACGGCGATTGCGCCGATCGAAGCAATCGGCTGACTGTCAAAAATTGGGGTCCAGACGCGCCCGGCGTCGGTGGTTTTCCAGACCCCCCCTCCTACCGCGCCGAAGTAAAAGAGGTTGGGCTGGCCGGGAACACCCGTTACGGCCAGCACCCGCCCTCCGCGGAACGGCCCCACCGGCCGCCAGCGCATTCCGGAGTAAAGGCTCGGATCGAATTGCTGCGCTACGAGAATTAGGGGGAGGAGTGCGGCCCCCAGCAGCAACGCGCATGCAACGGGACGACCGGCAGCAGCACTGAGACGGATCATTTTTTGGGCAGCCCTCGCGATAACCGAATTGATTTCGAGCCAGGGAGTATATCGCAACCCGGGGGAGCGGTGGGCGCATGAGCAGGCTCATTCTTGCATAGTAGCGCCTTGCCTCAGCCCGGCGCTGGGCCAGGATGCCGGTCCCGCGACGCGGGATCGGTGTTCCACGAAAACGGATTACTACTGGCCCCAGATGCCAGTTGACACCTCGGGCAAACCTTGTAGGATAATATCAGAACGCGTTCATTTCGCATCGAGGCGGGAGAAACTTGGGAGAGACCAATCCGAGTTCCGTTGAGTCTTTGGTGTCTGAAGCGCGCGCACGGCTGAGCGCGCAAATATCTGCCCAGGCCGAGCCTCTCGAGAAACTCGGGCAACAAATCGAGGAGTTGCGCACCCGCCAAAGGCAGCTCGAAGAGGCCATTCAGTCCGAGCTCGATGCGGTTGCGAAAGCCGCGCCAGCGACGGTCGCCGCGGCCAGCGATGCCTCTTTCGAGCGGCTGCTCGGGTCCGTGCGCAACCTTATCACCGCCACGTTGCCCGAGCAAGTGTTCGACGTGCTTACGGAAGAAGCTGGACAAATGGGCACGCGCGCTGCGGTCTTCGACGTGCGCGGAAAGGCTGCTTGGGGCGCTTCCATGCGGGGTTTTGGAACGGATCCGAAGACCTTCCGCGCGCTGGTGGTTTCGCTTAGCCAGGAGAATCCTTTCCGCCAAGCCTACGAGACCGGCGGGCATGTGGACTTGACCGCCGAACAATTGAGAAGAGTCCGGAACGTCTTCGATAAATTCAAGCCTGCAACGGAGGACGTCATATTGCTCCTTCCCATCCGGTCGGCCGGTTCGGTCTCCGCAATCTCTTATTTCGATACTGGTGGGAAAAACGACAAGCTGCCGGTAGATGCCCTCAAAATTCTAGCGGAATTCGCCGGCGCGCAGCTCGACCGCTTGATGGCGTTGAGCGGCGGGGTCCCCGCCCGGGAGACGACCGAAGAAGTCCCGGTTCCTGAAGCTGCGGCCGTCGAGCTCGCGGAAGCGCCCGTCGCCGAAGCGCCCGCCGCCGAAGCCGAACCGCTCCCTCCGGAAGTTGAGGAACCTGCCATCGAGGCCCCCCTGCCTGCCGAGTCGGCGGCCATTGAGGCTTCGCCGCCCCCACCTCCTCCGCCGACCACAGCGGCGGGGGTTGACCTCTCCCAATTGAGCGACGAAGAACAGAAGGCTCACAAAGACGCCAAGCGCTTCGCCAAGCTCCTCGTGTCTGAAATCGAGCTCTACAACAAGACCAAGGTCTCCGATGGTCGCAAGAATAAGGACTTGTATAAGCGCCTCAAGGCTGATATCGAGCGCAGCCGGCAAACCTACGAAAAACGTTTCGGGAAAACTGTCGCCAAACAATACGATTATTTTCACGAGGAGTTGGTAAGGACCCTGGCCGCGAACGACGCTCCCGCGCTCGGCGGAGAATACCCAGGCCCTTCCGTGTGAGATTTCGGAACAAAATCTTTTTGATGGCCTTCCTCAGCGGTGCGGCCTTCGCGCCCGGGGGAGGAGCCGCGCAAGGAACTCCTGCGGCCAGCCCGAAGCTGCGCTCGCTGGCGTTTCAGGCTCAGGAGCCGAGCGGCTGGGTAGCTTTGCGGCGATACGCGGCAACGGTCGATGCCCCCGTCGGGAAGGCGCTTGCCTACTTTGTGCTGGGCTACCGGGAATATCAAGCGGAGCGCTATGCCGACGCCGAGCACGACCTGAAGCGCGCGGCCGTGGCAGCATCGCCCCTGGCCGACTTCGCGGATTTTTATCGCGCTGCGGCCTTGCGGGCCGCTGGACAGCCGGGCGAGGCCGCGGGGCAACTCGCGGACTTCGCCGGGCGGCATCCGCAGAGCGCCTTGCGGGCCGAAGCGCTGGCTCTTCGCGCTCAATGTCTGACGGATTCGGGCGAGTGGGAGCGCGCCCTTCAGGTTCTTGCCACAGAGCCAGCCGTCGAGGAGTGCCCATCGCTTCTGCTCGCGCGAGCTCGCGCCCTTCAGCGAGCGGGTCGGTCTGAAGAGGCTGTCGGAAGCTTCGAGCAAGCCTACTGCCTATTTCCAACATCCCCCCAAGCCGCCGACGCTGAACGAGAACTCGACAAGCTGCGCACGGCGCTTGGCGGCGCGCGCTTTCGAGAGCCGAGCCCGGAGCTTCTAACCACGCGCGCGGAAACCCTGCTCGCCCGCGAGCGCCATCGCGAAGCCCTGCGAACTCTTGAGACGGCTCTCGAGGCTTATCCGAAATCCCCAAACGTCGCGCGATGGAAGGTTGGGCGGGCCAGGTGCCTCCTCGGCCTCCGCCGGTCCGAGGATGCTCTGGATGGGCTCGAATCGTCCTTCGCGGGAGACCCCGAGATGGATGCGGAGCGGCTGGCGACTTTGGTGGACGCCTATGCGCAGCGCGGGAACCCCGAGTCCATGCGGCTGATTATCGAGCAACTCGGCGCAGTCTATCCGCATTCGGATGCCAACGCCCAAGCCCTCGCCCGCGCCGGGAGCTATTACCGCCGGCTAAGCGATTGGAAATCCGCGCAGCTTTTTTACGAGAAATTGGCAAATGGAAAAACGCTTGAGGCCGAGGAGGCGCGATGGCAGTTGGGCTGGATGGCTTACCTCGACCACCGCGACGATGAGGCGCGTTCGGCTTTGGTGTCCTACGTCTCAGACCCCGTCACACGGCACGTTCCAGACGCGCTCTATTGGCTTGGGCGCCTGGCGGAATCAAACGGCGCCGTGGTCGAGGCCGACGCCATCTTCAAGACGCTCGCCGCCCGTTACCCGCACAACTACTTTGGGGGCCGAGCGGCCGAACGGCTGAAGGCCCACAAACCCGGAGTCGAGCCGGAAAGCCTGTCGCATGTCTGGGCGCCCGTCGTGGATTTGACGAAGCTCATTCCACCAGCCCCGCCACCTCCGCCTTGGCTCTGCCCGACCTACCCAAGCACCTTGGGCGAAGCGCTTGACGCCGTGGTGCTTCTCGAATCGCTCTCCCTAACTAAGCTGGCCGAGTCCCATTTGAAGGTGGTTCGTTCGGACCAGGCGACTCCCCCTGAACTTGACATGGCGCTCGGGCGCATCGAGGCCGAGCACGGGGAAGTGCCGCGGTCGGTTTTGGCGGTCGTCAAGGCCTTCCCACGATACGAAGATTACGGATTTTCACGCATCCCGCGCGGTTTCTGGGAACTCCTCTATCCCCATCCTTTCTGGGGCATAGTCCGAAAGGAGTCGAAGGCTCGCGGACTCGATCCCTCCCTGGTGATGGGATTGATCCGCCAGGAATCGGCGTTCAATCCGAACGCCGTCTCCCCCGCTAACGCGCGGGGACTGATGCAAGTTCTTCCCGAGACCGCCAGCCCGCGCCGGAGCGGAAGGCGGTGGGCCGCTCGGCGGCTCGCCAATGCTTCCTACAACGTGCATTTCGGCAGCAGCTATCTCCAGAAGCTCATTCAGGATTACAACGGCGTCCCGGAGTACGCGCTTGCAGCTTATCACGCCGGGAAGGGCCACGTGGACGAGTGGCTGGCAAGAAACTCTTTTCAGGAGCCAGCCCAGTTCCTGGAGTCTATTCCCATACCGGCAACTCGAATTTATGTCGAGCACGTCCTGCGCGATGCGCGCGTTTATCACGACCTTTTGGAGGCCGGTCCGGCGTTCGGGAAATGTCCCTGATCGCACTCCTTCGAGGGCAGAGCATCCGATAACCATGGCGACACCCATCGGCGACGAGCGACTGCCAATCTCGCGGAAATCGCATCAATTCACCGAGTCCGTTATTCGGGAAATGACGCGCCTGGCCATGGAATACGGCGCGGTCAATCTGGCTCAGGGGTTCCCGGACTTTCCCGCCCCAACCGAAGTGAAGGAAGCAGCCGTGGCCGCCATCCGCGGGGACATCAACCAGTACGCCATCACCTGGGGGGCGCGGGACTTTCGCTCGGCCATCGCCGACCAATTTGCCGAAACCACTGGCGTGGCCGTGGACCCGGAGCAGCAGGTCACAGTATGCTGCGGGGCGACGGAAGCGATGATCAGTTCCCTCCTCGCGGTCGTCAATCCCGGCGAGGAAGTCGTAATCTTCGAGCCGTTTTATGAGAACTACGGCCCGGACGCCATTATTTGCGGCGCGGCGCCGCGATTTGTCCGCCTGAAGCCCCCGGATTGGACGTTTGACCCGGCGGAACTCGCCGCCGCGTTCAGCGAGCGCACGCGCGCGCTCATCCTGAACTCGCCCCACAATCCCACTGGAAAAGTTTTTTCACGCGAGGAGCTCGAGGCCATCGCCGAGATCGTGAGGGGCACGAACGCTTATGTGGTGACCGACGAAATCTACCAATACCTGGTTTACGATGGCTGCCGGCATATTTCGATGGCAGCCCTCCCGAGCATGGCCGAGCGGACGATCACCATCAACGGGTTGTCGAAGACTTACAGCGTTACCGGCTGGCGGGTGGGCTATGTTGTGGCGCCGCCCCAGACCAGCCGGGCCATTCGCAAGATGCACGACTTCCTGACTGTCGGCGCGGCGGCGCCGCTCCAGCAAGCGGGAGTGACCGCGCTCGGCCTCCCGCGGGGCTATTACCGGAAGCTCGCGGCAGATTATCTCACCCGTCGCGACCGCATGCTGGCGGTGCTCGAGGGGGCGGGCTTTGGCTGCTATAAGCCGCACGGGGCCTACTACATCATGACGGACATATCATCGTTTGGGTTCGCGAGCGACATCGAGTTCGCGGAATATTTGATCAAGTCAATTGGCGTTGCTGTAGTCCCGGGCAGTAGTTTTTACAGCGATCCGGCCTTGGGTTGCCAGCAGGTCCGCTTCGCGTTTTGCAAGACCCAAGCTACGCTCGACGAGGCGGCAAAGCGGTTGAGCAAGGTCAAGAAATGACCCGCGTAACTTAGTGTCCTGTAACATAAATTAGTTGCATAAGTCTGGCGATTCTGTATTGCTCTGGTTATGGTACAGGACGCCCCAAGCAGCCGCTGGTTTTGAGGAACGAGGAGCATGAGAAATTGCAGCAGTGGGCGAGGCGACCGAAAACCGCACAGCGCTTGGCCTTGCGATCCCGCATCGTTCTGGGTTGCGCCGAAGGCCTTGCGAACCAAGCCGTGGCCCGGCAGTGCGGGACGAGCGCCCGCACCGTGGGCAAGTGGCGGGAGCGCTTTCTCACCCCCCGCCTGGAAGGCTTGGTGGATGAGCCGCGCCCCGGAGCTCCGCGCGAGATTACCGATGCCCAGGTGGAAGAAGTCGTGACGCGCACCCTGGAGTCCAAGCCACACCAGGCCACGCACTGGAGCACGCGCGCGATGGCGCGCGCCACCCGGCTCTCGCACATGGCGGTGGCCCGTATCTGGCGCGCTTTCGGCCTGCAGCCGCATCGGGTGGAGAGCTTCAAGCTCTCGGCCGATCCTTTCTTCGTGGAGAAGGTGCGCGAAATTGTGGGGTTGTAGTTGAATCCGCCCGACCACGCCGTGGTCCTTTGCGTGGACGAGAAGAGCCCAGTGCAGGCCCTGGACCGGATGCGCTCGGGAGTACAATCGCCCTGACGGATTCGACCGGCTGGCGTGGTTAGATCCAGTACCTCCGTCAGCGACACGAAGCCGACGCCCAGATGCTCCCGTACCTTGCGTGTCTTCTCCGTACTCGGTTTCACCAGCAAGGCGCGCAACTGGCTGATGGTGGTGTCCTGGTCGCCGTGCTCCCGCGCCCGTACTACCGCCGCCGTCCACAAGCGCTCCGCCACCGTTCGAAACGCCGGTAGATTCTCCGCAGGTGATAGGGAATATCGAGAAATTCGCTGGCCATCGGCTGTCCTCCTTGTCCCCCTTGGGCAAAAGACAGACGTTAGCAACTTCGGTCAGCTGAGGTCATGCACGGTTGCCGAAACCTCACGATTCCTCGGCCTGTGCCTGGGAACTCTGGTTCGCCTTTTGCGAGGGCGTCGGCGCCTCTTTGAATACTTACAAGCTGAGTGCGTGTGTACACTGGTTCGCACCTCGAAAGAACTTCGCGCTCCCCAGACCAACTCTTGAACGACTTCAGGCCTTCTTTTCAAGCTGACGCGAGGAGGAATTGGGCCAGGTTTCCTCGCGGATGAGATTTTGGCTAAACCACATCGCGTTGCGCAGGCTTGGCGAGTTTTAAGAAGTCTGACCTTGGGGGAAAGGATCAATCTACCGAATCAATTTTTATCACACTAGGGCATCGTTAGCATATCGGTTAGTATACTCCGAACTGTACTCATTTCATTAGATTAGCATTTGCAAATAGGGTCGTATGACGGCATAAACTCTCGGAACTCTTTGAATCTACCCCTTCTCGTTCCAATGACTGGTCTCGTAATGCGCCTGCAGCAGGTCTCCGCCGAAATCGCCCACGTAGTCGCGCCACACCGAGTGGATGTGGTTGGCGTTATCCTGCGTGTCGTCGAATTCGATCAAGAATGCAGGCGTCTGTACTCGATAATAGTGCGGGTCGCCCGATTTGATGCCGCCGGCCCAGGCGAAGTAAACGTTGCGCCCGGCCTTGTTGACCTGGTCCATGCGCCGCTCCGCCAGGTCATCCGGCATATTGTACGCGTACAGTTCCATGAGTGCGCGCAGCGCGTCGAACTGCCCGGCGTTCATCTTCTCTGCCGGGAGTCCCGACGGCTGCCCCTCGAGCGCCGCCTTCCTGTTGGCCGCCGTCAGGATATCGCTATACGCCTTCGGATCTACGATGGCGACCTTCAGTTGCGGCTCATCCAGCGCATGAATCACCTCGAAGCCCAGGTCGTCCTCGCCGGCCAGCGTCCGTAGTCCCTTGCGCGGCCCCTGCCGCACCTCCGCGGGGTTGGAGCCGAAGAAGCTCGGCCCATCCACCACCTGGCCGTTCGCCACCGTGTAGTTTTGGCTCAAGTGATGTCCCTCCACTCGCCAGCCCCAGGTTCCAGTATCGGAAGGCTTTCCGAACACCGTGAAATGATACTTGTCCGGATTGCGGCGCTGGCCGCTATCATTCTCGACCGCCTTCAACACGTCCTCCAGGCTCATGATGGTGACGGCCTTGATGTATCCGGTCTGGCTCAGTCCGGCCGCGAGCAGCGCGCTCGCCAGGTGCCTCTGGTAGGGGCTCATTTCACCCAGCGTCAGGCCCTTGCGCTCCTTGGGGATGAAGTGCCAGTTCATGCGCTCGTCGTCGGTAAACTGGAAGGTTGCCTTCATCCGCTGCTCCGGGCTGAGCGCGGCGAGAAAGCGGTTGGCGGTTTCCGTCATCACCGAAGTCGCGTGGACGTGGTGGTGTACGGTGCCCGCCGCGCTCTGACCATCGTTCCGAAAACCGTGCGCCGTTTTGGCTGCAACCAGACCGCCTCCCAAGATCGTGGCGGACAAACCGAGAAACGAACGTCGTTTGACCTGGCACATAGTCTCCCCTTTCCAAAAAGTTTTCACCGGCCGGCGAATGTGTTACCGGCTTGAACTTAACCAGGATTTCAATTTTGACATCCTGAGCGAAAGCAGTATACCCTTCACCACCGCGTTTCCGACCGCAATTTTACACTCCAGGAGCCGCCGTGCCTTCTGGCAGCCACGTGTGCGCATTCGGGGCTGAGCCAACCCGCACCTTGACCCCTTTCCGATACGATTTCTCGGGCACCCCGCCATAACCCCTGCTAGCTTCCCGAGGTTCTCTCCTGATAGATACGGACTCTACCTCGCGCTAGGGCAGCGACTCGATTCCCCCTCCCATGGACTCGATGGTTACCGACCTTAACTGTACTGTTGTGACTTCTTGCGGCGCAGGCAGTTCGTCGTAACCGGGTCTTGTGGTCTCGCAGCATATGGGTTTCGCATCACTAGGACGCCGCCAAGGAAAAATATCTGCACATGCTCGAAAACATTTGCATGTTTGAATCGGCTCAACTGCAATGTATTTCTGTATCTTCCTCCGCCTAACGCGCCATTGAGCAACCCAACTAGTTGGCAGGCTTGGAGATGACTGGCTCGCAGAAATATGCAAGGAATGCGAAATTTATTGTGTCCACGAGGCCATAAAGGTAATCCACGTGCAATCTCACTACAGGGATGGGAGCGGCACGGGTAATTCAGCGACTTCAGGATCCTGCCATCTTCTGCCGGAGTAGGTGAACGGGCAAGCGGTCGAGCAACGAGGGAGTTCCACATAGAAATTTGGACCGACCCTCTAGACGCGACGAATCACGTTCGTTAAGAAGGCTGATGCAGAACGCGGAATCGCTCGCTGTAGCGCCGCTCTATGAGCGGCGAAGTCATTGAAACGAGAAGACCGCCGGTGCCCGGCCCCGCCGGGGCAGGCCCCGACCGGCGCTACAAAAAAGATTTTTCATCAACCTGTGAGGGTGTTAATTCAACTTGAGGTAGAGCACTTGATGAACAGGAACATTCGTCGCGGAATACTCGCCACTCTCCTACTCGTGATGTTCGCTGCCCTCGCGTGGTGCATTTCGACGAAGCGCGTGCCACTCATGACCCCTCAGGTTGCTTTGGCGACAGCTCCAAGGGCGACATCTCCAACCCCTCGGATGCAGGCCTTCCAGAGCTTGCCTTTGAGTTTCGAGCCCAACCGCGGCCAGACCGACCCTGACGTGAAGTTTCTTTCGCGCTCCAGGAGCCACACGGTATTTCTGACGGGCACTGAGATGGTGCTTGACTTCACGGACCGTGACTCGGCTCCGAGCGGCGCTCCGCAGCGTTCTGCGGAAAAGTTGTCGCTGAAACATCCATCGCGCACTTCGAAGTCAGGAAAAGACCTCGCGGGAGTGGTCCGTGTGAAACTTGTCGCATCCAATTCCGCGCCCAAGGTTTCGGGAACAGAGCGGCTGCCAGGTTTCGTCAACTATCTGATCGGAAACGATCCGCGAAGGTGGCAAACAC
>QHZN01000200.1 GCA_003225365.1 Acidobacteriota bacterium | reverse complement strand
TCTTCGGAAAGCCGCCAGCCATCGAAAAGACGCGGACCACAAAGGCGGCGGTCCGCGCTACAGGCTCCGCAAAGCTTTCACGCCGGAGGGGCGGAGTACGATAGCTCAACAAAGCCGTTCTTGTAAGCGACCACGTTATTCAAATTCCACCTCTTCTCCGTCAGGGAACCAGCGAACAGCCGGAGTCCTTCACCCAACAGCACAGGCGCTATCGTCAACTTGATTTCGTCCACCAGGCCGACTTCGAGAAAACGCTGGCACAACATGGCCCCGCCCACGAGCCAGATGTTTCGATATCGAGGCGCAAGTTTCACGTCAACCAATGTCTTGAGATCACCCGAATAGAACTCGACGCTCTTCCTCGCCGGCGGCCATTCTCTCGCGGTCACCACTACGGCCGGAGTATCGCCATATGGCCAGCCCAGTTCAAGCGCGTGTTCATACGTGCGGGAACCGAGCACATAACAGTCTATCGCTTTGACGAAGGCCCGAGCTTCTTCCTCCGAAATGGAAACCCCGGCTTCGTAGACGCTTCCAGTGCTTTCTAGCCAGGAGACGCTGTTGTCCTTTTTCGCGATGAAACCATCGAGACTCGAAACCATGTGCAAGGTTATACTTCGTCGTTTTGCATTTCCCTCGCTCGGTGACATACCCCCCCTCGCTCAGGCCGACATCGAGATGCGTTCGGGCGGACTGGTACGGCGTCTTTCGGCCAAAGAAGGATCGTACAGGAAATCTAATGAGGTCTGCTTGATCTTGCATCCCAATCTTGCGGTGAATGGGCTCCGCCCGCCGAGCGTGGTCATCCTCGGGGCCTGGCGTACTCGAGCGACTTCTCGCAGTTGGTAGCGCAGACCGCCGGGGTCGCGGTCTGCGGTTCTGCTTGCCACAGGCCAGGGCGCTAACCCGGCATCAAACGACCGTTCAGATTCGGGTTCGAGGGTCGGACGGCATTCGGACGCGGTCGATGACTAGGCCACAGCGCTGCTTTTGCTCATCCGAGGTCGTGCCGGCGTATTCGTTGAAGCTGGACCAGCGCCAGTCCTGCGGCCGACTGACCAGGCCGGCTCTGACGGGGTTCATGTGAATGTATTCCACCTTCTCGTTGTATTCTTTGACGGTGCGCAGCGCGCGATCGAAGAAACGAGCCTGCCAGAGCTCACCCTCCGCCCCGCGGCACCGATTGATGGCGCTCATCGAACTTTGTTTCACTGATTTCATGACGAGTGAGATCGTGACCGGGTACGTTGGAGCGCAGATGACGTGCCAGTGGTCGGGAAGGAAAACCCAGGCGGTCAAGTAAACAGGATGCAAGCTACGCGCTCGGTTGAAAGCGCGCGCCAGCAGGACGAAATCGGGCTCGGTCAACTGGGTGCGCCGTTGGAGTAGCCGCACGGTGACGAAGAAATATCGGTTGGATAGAAATGGACGCCTCAGCTTCGACATGACGGCAGAATACCCAACCGTGGAGCCGACGGCCATCGAAAAGACGCGGACCACAAAGGCGGCGGTCCGCGCTACTTGCTACTTGCTTGCACCGCATCAAGAGCCGCCCGACGAGTCGGGGCGCTACGATTTGAGAAGCGCCGGGCAGGAGCGATTAATCGTGGTCGCAGCTGGCGATTTCCAGGCGGCGCGATAATTCAGTCGCAAGCAATTCCTCCACAAGGTCGGATTTCTTGGTGACGCCGGACCCTTTCCGGAGGGAATCCGTGTCTGTGGCGCGGGACGAGGTTTCCGGCGCCCGCGCGCGACCGGTCGCGCCGGAGGTCTTCGTGAATTCGGATTCCCGTCGCGGGGCGTAAACGTGAAAGTCCATGGCCCCGCCCGACCGCTTCCTGACCAGCGCGCGCAGCAGCGATTCAACCTGGGACTGAAGCGTCGAAAGCTGGCCGAAAAAATATTTTAAGTCGTAGAAGATTTCCCCCAGAGTGTGGCCGCGGACCGCCGTCGCTTTGGCGGGCGATATTCCGCCCTGGGGCGGAGCGTCCAATAGTTTCTTCACGCGATCGCTTTCCCGGCCAGCCTGCGCCCGGAACAGCCGCAACCTTCGCCACACGGCGAAGGCCAGGCGCTCGACCAGTTCCTTCTCCACCTCGTCCTGGGGAGAAAAGCTGCGTTCGAACCGGACCACGTGGGCGCGGAACTCTTGCGGGCTTTCCCCCAGCCGGCGGACGCTCGACTGAACGTCGCGAGCGAAAAGTCCGTGCTTCAAGGCATTCATGCGAGCCGCTCGACCGCCCCCAGGGCTCCTCCGAGCCGCAATCGCCTTCGCCAGATTGGCCCGGCTGGCGGCTTGGCGCTTTTCCGTCGGCCGGAAGATGATTTCTTTCGGCGCGGCCCGCGCCTTGAGCAGGTTGGCGCGCCGGGCCGCCAAGGCGCGAGGGGTCAAACGATAGCGCTTCTTCCTTTGTGGCAAGAGGGTTCTCCTGGGTTTTTCCGGATTGGGACTTGAGAGGGGAGCGAGACGCTCGCAACCTTCGGAGCTATTATATCAGGTGACATAATGATTCGTCCATACAAACTCCGCCCCCCAAAAGCAGATTCCTCTCCCGCCCTTCGGCAGGCCCAGGGCCGTGAGCGAAGTCGAAGGACGAAGGCGGGAATCCACTTCGCAGACCTTTGGAAACGCGCTATCGTCGGACGGGATTCCCGCTTTCGCGGGAATGACCGCACCTGGGAGCGGCTCTGTCTCGCAAATGACAGCACTATCGGCGCCACCTTTCCCATGCTCATTCGCTCCTGACTTGTGATACTTTTACGCTGCTATGAACAGAGAATTCTCCCGTCGTTCATTCCTCTCATTTTGTGCCGCGGCGCCTTTGGGGGCGGCGCGTGGGATGGCAGCCGCGAAGGCCGTTCCCATCGGTCTCGAACTTTATTCCGTCCGCAACGATCTCGAAAAAAACTTGATGGGGACCGTCCGGAAGGTGGCGAAGCTCGGCTATCAGTGCGTCGAATTCTACTCGCCTTACTCCAATTGGACGCCCGACTACGCCAAGCGCGTGCGCGCGGAGCTCGATGAACTCGGCATTCGCTGTTACTCGACGCATAACGATCCCGCATCGTTCACGCCCGGCGGCATCGGCAAGGCGATGGAGCTGAACCGCATCCTCGGCTCGCGCTACATCGTGATGGCCTCGGCCGGAAACGTGAGCGGAGCGGACGGCTGGAAACGCGTTGCGGAGGCGCTCGACACTGCGAACGAAACCATGAAGGCCCACGCGCTCCACGCCGGCTATCACAACCACGATGCGGAGTGGCGCGCGGTGGAGGGCCAGATGCCCATCGAAATCCTGGCTGCAAACACCGACCCGAGCATCATGCTGCAACTCGACGTCGGGACCTGTCTCGAAGCCGGCGCCGACCCGGTCGCCTGGGTTAAAAAGAATCCCGGCCGCGTCCGCTCGATGCACCTCAAGGACTGGTCTCCCGAGAAGAAATATGCGGTGCTTTTCGGCGAGGGCGCCGCGCCGTGGAAAGAGCTGCTTCAGGCAGCCGAAACAACCGGCGGCGCGGAATTCTTTCTCATCGAGCAGGAAGGCAGCCGGTACCCGGAGCTTGAAACCGCGAAGCTCTGCTTGGAAGGCTATCGGAAACTTCACGGCTGAGGTGTCCTGATTTAAGCCGTAGAGGCGCCCTTCAGAGCCTGCCCTGAGCGAAGCGAAGGGGCGGCACATGCCGGTCCCGCGCTTGCAAGACCGGCGCTACGATGAAAACTAGGCGGAGAATCTGCCCGTGAGTTTTGTAGCGCGGAGTTGTTCTTGAACTCCGCGGCTCGTAAAACCGGGAGCCCTCGAAAAGCCGCCCCGATAGGAATCGGGGCGCTACGGACTTAAGACAACGCGTCGCAAAGGGCCCTTCGCGCGCTGTGGGCTAGGGGGAAGGCGTCATGAGCTTCTTATCCAAATTATTTGGCAAAGGGGCGACAGTCTCGAAGGAGATGCGGACCGAAGTTCGAACTGCTATTCCCGCCGGGCAGGACGTTGACCGGGCGATCTTGGAACAACTTCGAAAGGCGGGATTGGACCTCTCGAATCCTTTCCACATCCGCCATATCTTCAGCGCGCCCACAGGAGACGCCGCGCGCGGGCTCCAGCAGGAGCTCGAATCCCGCGGCCTGAAACCCGAATTGACCGAGGAGAGCGGCCGCTGGAAAATCGCTCTGCCGGAAGAGTTGGTGCTGGAGGAGTCCTCGATGGCCGCCAAACGCGCCGAATTTCAAAGCTTGGCGGGCAATTTTGGAGGCGCATACGCCGGATGGGAACTGAAGACGACGCAAAAAAGAACCATCGAGATTGGATGAAAGGGGATGGCGACGGACTTAGGATGAAACGCGCGCGCACGCTTTTTATAATCGCGATGGGGCTGAGCGTCGCGCTCGCCGGCTGCGGAGGCGGTCCGGCCACCTCCGCCGCGGCGAATAAACCGGCTGCGTGGACGCTCGTCTGGAGCGACGAGTTCAACGGCGCAAACGGCTCGCTGCCCGACCCTTCGAAGTGGACCTACGACATCGGCGGCAACGGCTGGGGAAACAACGAGCTCGAGTACTATACGAACCGTGCCGTCAACGCGTCTATAAAGGATGGCAGCCTGGTCATTACGGAGCTCAAGGAAACCTACACCGGCAAGGATGGCGTGACGCGCAAATACACTTCCGCCCGTCTCAAAACGCAGGAGCTGTTCGAACAAACCCAAGGCCGCTTCGAGGCGCGCATCAAGCTCCCATACGGCCAGGGCCTCTGGCCGGCCTACTGGATGCTCGGGAACAATATTGACCAAGTCGGCTGGCCCGCCTGCGGGGAGATTGACATCATGGAAAACATCGGCAGCGAGCCCTCAACGGTTCACGGCAGCGCGCACGGGCCCGGCTACACGGGCGGGACGGGCG
>QHZN01000199.1 GCA_003225365.1 Acidobacteriota bacterium | reverse complement strand
TTTCAACACAGGGCGTGAATCGGGCCTGGAACCTCGGCACCGCCAGGCCGATGAACCCGATGAAGGAATGGTCCGCGAGGAGTTCCGCCGCCCACAGCCCAAATTCGTGCTCGCGGAAGTGCGCCTCGATCCGATCCGCCAGTTGGTCGCTTTCCTCCCGCGTCAATGGCGCGGGCATGAACTCCATCACGAGCGGGTCGGCGTTCAGGCGCGCGAACGGAAGACGGTCGGAGGGGCGCCATCGCCTGAGAATCAGCCGCTGGGTTTCGACGCTAACCATGCCGCAAGAATATCAGGCGCACGCAACAGCGGCGCGGGAACAAGTCAGGCTCATCGTTCGCGGCGTGCGCTCCGACACCTTCCACGCCCTCGGCGATCAACTCTCCTGGTTTTGTGGGGGGCGGTCGAACTCCCCTCCTGATTCAGGAGGGGGGTCAGGGGGTGGTCAAGTAACCTTTGATAGCCTCCAATACCGCTTCCGGGCTCTCAAACTCCAGCCTATTTTCAAATCTCGCCACGCGAATGTTGAGCTTCTTCAAGAACTGCTGGCGGCGGAGGTCATAATCAGAGCGCGCAGGGTCGAAGTGTGTCCCGCCGTCGAGCTCGACCGCCAGCCCACACTCAGGACAATAGAAGTCCACGATGTAATTTCCGATGCTGCGCTGCCGCCGGAACTTCTTGCCACTGAGCTTTGAGCCTTTCAATGCTATCCAAAGCGCCGCCTCGGCCGGTGTCAGTGAGTGCCTCAGGTGGCGGCGCGCTTCCTTCAATTCATTCCAGTTGTGAATTCGCGGGCGCGGCATCACCACCCCCGTGCCCCCTCCTCATCTGAGGAGGGGGATCGCGAAAATTTTGCCCCTGATTCTAGCTCTACCTTGAAGCTCCGGACGAGAATCTGTTAACTCCCCTCCTGGCTTAGGAGGGGTTGGTCAAACTCCCTCCCAACTAAGGAGGGATGGGGGCTGGTCAACCTTCACTCGTAGTTTTGGAGCGGATAAGTAGGTGATCGCAACCGCGCTTCCGTCTTCATGTAGAATAAGCGTCATGGCTTCGCGGAAAACCGCGCATGCCGAGACCACGGCGGCGTGGGAAGAAGTCGAGCTGATCGTCGAGGGCGAGCACTCGGACCCGTTTCACGTTCTCGGTGCGCATGCGGTCGCGGTTGAGGGCAAGCCGGCGGTTGCGGTGCGCGCGTTTTTGCCCGGCGCGGCGAAGGTATGGGTGATTCGGGGCGCCGCCGCCGTTGCGGCGAAGGATGAAAATTTCGGCGATCCCGCAGTCGCGGGATCGCTGCTCCAGAACAGGGACCCCATAGGGGCACGTCGCGCCGTGTCCCTACAAGCAATCCACCCAGAGGGTTTCTTCGAGGCGGTCTTTACGGACGAGGCAAACACTTTTCCCTATCGCCTGCGCGCCGAAGGCAGCGCGGGGCACACCTGGGAATTCGACGACCCTTACCGCTTCCCGCCCGTGCTCACGGATTACGACCTCCACTTGCTTGGCGAGGGAACGCACTACCGCAACTGGGAAAAGCTCGGGGCGCACATCGTGGAGCTCGAGGGCGTGGCCGGCGTGGTCTTCGCCGTGTGGGCGCCGACTGCCCGGCGCGTCAGCGTGGTGGGCGACTTCAACGCCTGGGACGGCCGCCGCCACCCGATGCGCGCGCGCGGCGGCTCCGGCATCTGGGAACTTTTCGTCCCCGGTCTCGCCGAAGGCGACGTTTACAAATACGAAATCAAATCGCGCGATTCGGGCCGCATTCTCCTCAAGGCCGACCCGTTTGCTTTTTTTTCCGAGCTGCGCCCGAAAACCGCTTCGATTGTCCACGACATCGACCGCCCCACCTGGATCGGCGCGCGCTACGAATGGCGCGATCAGGAATGGATGAGCGAGCGGCCACGCCGCCAAGCGCTCAGCGCGCCCATTTCTGTTTACGAAGTGCACTTGGGCTCGTGGCGGCGTGTTGCTGAGGAAGCGAACCGCCCGCTGACGTATCGCGAGTCGGCGGAGCAATTGGCCGACTACGCCGGCCGCATGGGCTACACCCACGTCGAATTGCTGCCGGTGATGGAACATCCGCTCGACGAATCCTGGGGTTATCAGGTGACTGGGTATTTCGCGCCCACCAGCCGCTTTGGGACGCCCGAAGACTTCATGTACTTCGTGGACTGCCTGCACCAGAAGGGCATCGGCGTGCTCGTGGACTGGGTGCCGGCGCATTTCCCGGCTGACGCGCACGGCCTGTCGGAATTCGACGGCACGCACCTCTACGACCACGCAGACCCGCGTCGCGGCGAGCACAAAGATTGGGGCACGCGCATCTTCAACTACGCCCGCACGGAGGTGCGCAGTTTCCTTTGGAACAGCGCCTTATTCTGGCTGGAAAAATATCACGTGGATGGCCTGCGCGTGGACGCGGTTGCCTCCATGCTTTACCTCGACTACTCGCGCCGGGCCGGCGAATGGATTCCGAATCCCCATGGCGGGAACGAGGATTTGGACGCGATATCGTTCTTGAAGCGCTTGAACGAGCTCATCCACGAACGCCATCCCGGCGTGCTGACCATCGCCGAAGAGTCCACGTCGTGGACGGGCGTGTCTCGGCCCACGCACGTCGGGGGGCTGGGGTTCAGCCTGAAGTGGAATATGGGCTGGATGCACGACACGCTGCTCTATTTTTCGAAGGAGCCCATCCACCGCAAGTTCCACCATAATAATTTGACGTTTTCACTGCTCTACGCCTTCACGGAAAATTTTGTCCTCGTCCTCTCGCACGATGAAGTCGTGCACGGCAAGCGCGCGCTGCTCGCAAAAATGCCTGGTGATTCCTGGCAGCAGTTTGCAAACCTGCGCGCGCTCTACGCCTTCCAATACGCGCATCCGGGCAAGAAGCTGTTGTTTATGGGCGGCGAATTCGGGCAGTGGATGGAGTGGAACGCGAACCAGAGCCTCGACTGGAATCTGCTCGACTACGATCCGCACCGCGCGCTCGAGCGTCTGGTGGCCGATTTGAACCTGCTTCACCGGCGGGAGCGCGCGCTCCACGAAGTGGACTTCGATTGGACCGGCTTCGAATGGGTGGATTTCCAAGGTGCTGACGAGTCCGTAATCGTCTTCCTGCGGAGGGCGCGACACCGCGACGACCACCTGGTGGTGGCGTCGAATTTCACTCCCGTGCCGCGGCGCGGCTACCGCATCGGCGTCCCGGAAGCGCGCTTTTACGCCGAGGCGCTGAACACCGACGCCGTCGAATACGGCGGCAGCGGTGTGGTGAACGCCCCCCGGCGTGGGGCCCTCGAGCAGCCCTGGCACAATCAGCCCTGTTCGCTCGAGCTCGACTTACCGCCGCTCAGCGTCGTCATTTTGAAACCCCAAGGTCAGACGTAGGGGCGGACAGCGTCCGCCCTTCGCGGGACGCGACGCGTGCCCCTCCGCCCAACGATTCGGCTAGGTTCGCCATCCAAGTCAAAGCTACGGCTTCGAGCGCCGATTGCGCGACAATGTAGCTCAGGCAGGAAAGATGGACGCGCAAGAACAAACACTTCGCCGGCGGGTTCGCGCGGAACGCGGCTGGAGTTCCCTCTGGGCGCTGATGCTATGCTGGGCCGTATTCCGCGCGCCCTGGGCGCTCTGGTCGGGGCCTCGACCGCCCCAGAACATCCCGCAGAACCATGCCGAGCTTCAAGTGACGGTACGCGATGAAAACGGCGTGGCGGTCGCGGATGCAGCCGTTACGCTTACCGGGCCGCACCCCGAAAAGAAGTTTTTCGCGCGCAGCGATCAGGCAGGCCGATGCGGTTTCAAGGACCTCGCGCCGGGCGCCTATCGGCTGCGAGTCGAGAGGGAAGGGTACTACGTATTGACCAAAGACGGCATCGAGGTGAGTGGCCCAGTGGCGCTCGACGTGACGTTCCATCACCAGCAGGAGTACGTGGAGAAAGTCAACGTGGTCGCATCGCCTCCCGCCGTGGATCCGGCCAAGACCACAGCGAGCGAGAAGCTTACCAGCCGCGAGATCATCGACCTGCCCTTCGAAGTTCCGCGCGACATCCGCTATGCGCTGCCGATGCTTCCCGGCGTGCTTCAGGACTCGACCGGGCAGCTCCACCTCGACGGCTCATCCACCCGGCAGATCAGCGATCAACTCGACGGGTTCGACATGACGGATCCCGTGACAGGCTTGTTTGAGATGCGGGTCAGCGTGGACGCGCTGCGCTCCGTCGAGGTCGAGGCCAGCCGCTATCCCGTGGAAGATGGCAAGGGAGCGGGAGGAATCCTCTCCCTGCGCAGCGGCATGGGCGATGACCACTGGCGGTTTACGGCTACCAACCTGCCCCCGTCGCTGAGCGAAACGAAGGGGCTCCACATCAATACGTGGACGCCGCGGGTGAGCGCCTCGGGGCCGATTCGCGAGGGCAAGGCTTGGTTCCTCGACGCCATGGAAGGAGAATACGCCATTGACCTCGTCAACGAACTCCCTGCCGGCCAGGACCGCAACAGCATCACGCGCTTCGGCAACCTCGGCAAGGCGCAAGCCAACCTCTCGCCCTCGAATATTCTAACGGGAAGCTACCTGGTCAACTCGTTTCATTCACCACACATCGGCCTGACGCGGTTCCATCCGCTCCCGACCACGGTCAGCAAATCCGATTTCGCGGACCTGGTGAGCTTCAAAGACCAGCAATACTTCTCGAACGGCACGCTGGCCGAGGCAGGCATCGGGCTCGGCCGTTTTTACGACAGTTTCTGGCCGATGGGGAGCGCGCCTTACATGCTTCGTCCGGAAGGCTCGAGCGGGAACTATTTTGAACGGGGGTCGAGGCGAGCGCGGCGACTGGAAGGCATCGCGAACGTGATTTTCCCCGAGGTCGGCCGCCACCAATTCAAGGTGGGGATGAATCTGGCACGCATTGTGTACGACCAGTCCGACCAGCGGCAAGGGTATTCGATTCTGCGGCAGGACGGAACGCTCGACCGGCAGGTGAACTTCGTGAACTTCCCGGCCTTTCAGCGGAATAATCTTGAGCTCGCCGGCTACGCGCAGGACCGTTTCACGCCCACACCGCGGCTTCTGGTGGAAGCCGGGTTGCGGCTGGACGACGACGAAATTCTCCGCCGCGCGCTTCTCTCCCCGCGCGTCGCGGCCAGCTACGTCCTTTCCGCCGACGGAGAGACCAAGCTCGTGGCCGGCATCGGCCGTTATTACGACCGCACGAATTTGCAATTCGTTACCGCAGGACTCGGCGGACTGAGGACCGACTTCTTCTACCGACCAATGGGCTTTTGAAAACCTGCCGGCGGCGATGCCGGGCGCGTTGAGCGGCTTGTTCACCCTCGCAAACATTCGGCGGGATCACTACCACGCCGTCACCGGGGCCGTGCGCCAAGCCTTCGGCCAGGGCAACATGATTTTCGCCTCTTTTACGCACTCGAGCGCGCGCTCGACGGCGGTCTTGCCCTTCAGCCTCGATAGCACTCTCTTCAGTCAGCAGGAGGGTGGACCGCTGCCCTGGGACTCGCCCAACCGATTCGTTTCCTGGGGCTTCGTCCCGCTTGTGAGGGGTTACGAGCTGGCGTATTCGTCGGACTGGCATGACGGCTTCCCCTTCAGCTTGTTCAACCAGGACCAGGAACTGGTGGGGGCGCCGGGCTCGCGCCGCTTCCCGACCTTCTTTACGCTGAACATGGCCATCGAGAAACGCGTCCTGGCGTTTGGGTTCCTGTGGGCGTTGCGCGCCGGCTTCGACAATATCACCGGCCGCCGAAACCCCAACGCCGTGGACAGCAACGTTAACTCGCCGACGTTCTTGACTTTCAGCAGCGAGACCTCGCGCGCGCTCACCGCGCAAATCCGGTTCCTGGGAAAGAAATGATCCTTCGATCCAAAAGCGGCTTCACTCGGGGATCCCTTGTGTTAGAGTAGGGACAAATGGCGACGCTCTCCCGCGACACCAGCGACGAAGCCGAGGCCGTGCAGATTCGTCTGCTTCGCGCCATGCCGGTCTGGCGCCGCGCCAAGCTTTGCAACGATGCCATACGAACCGGGCGGGAATTGGCCCTGGCAGGATTGTGCTGGCGATTTCCGCGGGCAGGTCCCGTTGAATTAAGACGGCGCTTGGGGACCCTCTTGCTCGGTGCCGACCTTGCATGCAAGATATATGGCCCGGAGCCCGATCCGCCAACCTTCCCCTGAGACTATGGAGACTTTCGAAGTTCTCCAACTCGTCTTTGAGCGTTTAGACCACCTGGAGATTCCCTATTTCCTGGCAGGATCATTCGCCAGCGCTCTTCATGGCATCGTCCGTTATACCCAGGACGCAGACTTGGTCGCGGACCTTCAGCGCACCAAGGTGGGCGAATTCCACAAGACCTTCGAAGGTGACTTTTATTGCGACCGCGGGATGATCGAGCAAGCTGTCGAGAGCGGATCCTCCTTCAACATCATTCATGTCTCGTCAGCGTTCAAGATTGACATCTTCCTTATCGGTCGGGACGATTTCAAGCGCGAGGAACTACGGCGACGACGGTTGCTGCCCCTGGACCTTGGAGAGAGGGTCCAAGCCTTCGTTCAAACTCCCGAGGACGCCTTGTTGTCGAAGCTGGATTGGTACCGGAAGGGCGGTGAGGTTTCCGAGAACCAATGGCGGGATATCTTAGGGATTTTGAAAATCCAGGCCGGGCAATTGGACGACGCCTACCTTGGGAAGTGGGCCGCCGAGCTCGGAGTCGCGGACCTGCTCAAGCGCGCGATTGCTGAAGCCGCCCCCGGCAAGGTAAGACCGGGCTAAAGTCGAATAGCGCGTGCGTTATTTCCCCTCCAGCTCATTGGCCAGCGGACCCGCGTCATAAAGTTTGCGCAGCGCCTCGGTCATGGCGGCGGTATCTACGGCCACGGCTCGGTTGTTCTCAATATTGTAAACGTAATCTCCGACCAAGCCCTCGATGTTGCCATCGAAGATCAGCCCCACAATTTCCCCCGCGCGGTTGATGACAGGCGAGCCGGAATTCCCGCCGATAATGTCGCAAGTCGAGACGAAATTCATGGGCGTCGAGAGGTCCAGTTGGTCACGGCGGTCGAGATAGCGCCTGGGGAGATCGAACGGCGACTTCAGGCGAAAGCTCAGGGCGCGGTCGTAGAGGCCGTAAAGCGTGGTCAGCGGCGGCGCTTCGGTGCCGTTCATCGGGTAGCCCTTCACGGTCCCATAGGAAAGCCGCAGCGTGAAGGTGGCGTCCGGGGAAAGCGATTTGCCGTAAACCGCGAAAAGCGCCTTGCCGATTTTTTCTCCGGCTGCGGTCTCAACGCTTTCGACATTATCCTCGACCCATTTGCGCTCCACGCGCACCAGAGGGTCAATGTTTCGGGCAATCGCGATCATCGGATCGGTTGAGGCGGCGACGGCAGCTTCCCCGCCCTCGACGAGTGATTTGCGGAGGCCCGGGTCGGCCATCTTAGTGCCGGAGATCAGCGCCGTGGCCGCCTCATTTGGCGTACGGCCGTTGAGCACAGTCTTGATGAACGGGTCGTCGGGCCCCAACTCCTCCAAGGATTCCTGGAGGCCATTGGAGAGGAGCGCCTCTTCCATTCGCGGGTAAACCGGGGCGGGGGAGAAAAGCCGGAACTGGAGCGAGGCAAGCTGGGACTCGTGGAAGCCGTTGAGCCGCTGGCCGTCCGGCTTTTTCACTTCCGCCACGTACTGGACGATGGTCAGCGCGGTTTGCGCCATGCTGGAGGCCGCAACACTGCGGAACCGGACGGTCTTGAGGCGGGTGAGGAATTTCTTTTCAGCGCCCGCGATTTCGTCCCAGGCGGAGTCGTATTCTTTTTTCCACTCCGGATTCGCCTCCACACGTGCGCGGAATTCCTGCTCATCTTTTTGCTTTTTGGCCATCAGGTTCTTATCCAGCAAGCCTTGGTAACGGCCCTCCAGGGCCTTGAGCGTGTTATTGATTCCGAAAATCATGCGCAGCGCCTGGCGGGCCTGTTCCGGCCCTTCGGTCGAATAACGCTGGAGCACCTCCAGCCGCCGGTTCAGGGTCTTCAAGATCATGGGTAGAAAAACGTCGCGCTGGACTTCCAGCTCGGCGAGAGTATCCAGGCGCGAGGTCGAGCCCGGATTGCCCGAGACAAAAACCAGCTCGCCCGCCGCCGGCCCTTTGGGATTCCACTTCAGATAGCTCGAGCTTTCGACCGGCCGGCCGTTTTCGTACACGCGAAAAAGCGCCATATCAAGGTCGTAGCGGGGATAAGTAAAATTGTCCGGGTCGCCGCCAAAGAAGGCGATCTGGCGCTCCGGGGCGAAGACCAATCGCACGTCCGTATATTTCTTGTAGCGGTAGAGCCAGTATTCGCCGCCGTGGTAGAGCGGAATTACGTCGGAGCGCAGACCGGTCTTCTCGAGACTCTCGCGCTCGATCTTGGCGATCTCGGCTTGCCGCGCGTCAAACGCTGCCTTGTCGCTCATGCCGGCCTTGACCACGCCCACGACCTCCGCCGTGACGTTTTCGATGGACATCAGCACGTTCAGCTCGAGGTCCGGGCACTTCAATTCCTCCTCGGATGTCCGCGCGTAAAAGCCGTCCTGCACGTAGTCCTTTTGGGGCGTCGAAACTTTTTGCAACTGCCCGAAGGCCACGTGGTGATTGGTGAGGACCAGGCCGTGGGGACTGACGAACGAGCCCGAGCCGCCGTCGTTGAAGCGCACGCTCGCCAGGCGCACGTGGTCGAGCCAAT
>QHZN01000198.1 GCA_003225365.1 Acidobacteriota bacterium | reverse complement strand
GGATGATCACATCAACCGACGCGCCGCTATGGCTGCCTTTGAGAGCGTCAAGGTCTTTCGACAGCTTGTGCTTGCCATCGGCAAGGCATAGTCCGGCAACCAGCAGCGTGATCAGGGTCAGAAGCGCGAGCCGCGCGCCCCAGGTGGTTGTCTTAAGGACGCTGTCGTTCGAGGATCGCCTTGTTCCAAGTGTGGCAGACATGAGCTAGGCTCCTAAACTGCCTCGAAGGGCCAAGTGGGGACAAGGCCTGTTGCCTTGAGTTCTGTAACTGCTGGAAGTATCAGATCAGGCTGTGAAGCAGTCGATAGTACAGGCGGTCCCCGGGGTTAGTACTAAAGTTCAGTCCGTTTTGTATGTCCTTTTATACCTTCAGGGACGCGTCAATGGATGTCCTCTTGCTCTGAGCTAAGAGCACGCTCTTCCGCTTGGAAGGCAGTATCCCTTTCAATACAAAACTCTAGCCGTACTATTCCCAATACATGGTTGACCTATCAAAATTTGCTAATTAAGGACCGCGTTCTGCGCTTTACGGAGCGTTAGAGCGGTGAAAGTTAGCACGGGGTCGCTCTAGCAAGGGAACGACCTGATGGTTGGTCTGTTTACGCGCATGATTGCGGCGCTCCTTTATCAAGCAAGTGCACTGTTGGAGCCAATCGGCAGAGAGCAGGAACGCGTGTGGTAGCAATTGCTGCGAAGAACTACTGGAGCAACACTTGGGGCGACGTCCAGTCACTAGGGATTCCTGCAATCACATTTATCTTTACACAGCTTATCGGCGGGCTGCCTCTATTGCCTTACGTCTTCCTGCGCTGGCACTCGGATGATTTATTCCGATATGCCTGCTTTCTAGCCGTCGCTTTGTGCGCCTCCGTACTCAAAGTGCACTTGCCCGGGATCAAGGCCACGATGTCGGCGAATTTCCTCTTTATTCTCGTCGGCATCATTGACCTCTCCTATTCCGAAACGCTGCTGATGGGCTGTCTCGGGGGACTTGTCCAGACCCTATGGCACGCCGATCCACGTCCCCGCCCGATTCAATGGCTCTTTAATCTGGCAAACCTGGCCCTCTCCATTAGCGCCGCAGAACTGGTCTTTCATAGCAAAGTCGCCGTGGGCGTCGGATTTCGCTGGCCACTCTTGATGGCCGCGGCAGCGACGACCTACTTCGCCTTCAATACCATTTCTGTCTCCGGCATCATCGCCATGACGGAAGGACGCAACCCCGTCCATGTGTGGAAGGAATGCTATCTGTGGGCCTTCCCCTATTATTTGCTCGGCGCGCTGATTGCTTGTGGGGTGAGCGCCATCAATCGGCTGGTCGGCTGGCAATTCGGTCTTCTCGTCTTCCCCGTCGTTTATTGGATCTACCGCTCCTATCAGACTTACTTGAACCGTCTCGAGGCGCAAAAGAAGCACGCCGAGGAAATCGCGGCGCTTCATTTGCGCACCATCGAAGCACTCTCCCTCGCGATCGAGGCGAAGGATCACACCACTCACGATCATTTGCGCCGAGTCCAAGTTTACGCGGTCGAGATTGCCAAGGAGCTTGGCCTGGATCCCGACCAGTTGAACGCCATTCGCGCCGCCGCGATGCTCCACGACATTGGCAAGCTCGCCGTGCCGGAGCACATTCTCTCCAAGCCCGGCCGCCTCACCCCCGAAGAGTTCGAGAAAATGAAAATTCACCCGATCGTTGGCGCGGAGATACTGGATCGCGTCCAATTTCCTTATCCGGTTGTGCCCATCGTGCGCTCCCACCACGAAAAATGGGACGGCTCAGGTTACCCGAATGGCCTGAAACGCGAAGACATACCCATTGGGGCGAGAATCCTTTCCGCCGTCGATTGCTTCGATGCCCTTGCTTCCGAGCGGCCCTACCGCCAAGCGATGACCCCGCAGGAGACCATGAACACACTCAGCGCGGAGAAAGGGCGGAGCTTCGACCCTCGCGTTATCGAGATCATGGAACGCCGGTATCTCGAACTCGAGGAAATGGTCAACAGCATGGAAACCGAGCGCAGGCGCTTGGACCTTGCTCCCACAGTGCATCGCGCGGTTGCTCCATCCTCGGGTTTCGCGGTGGTGACGAATGACGCCGAAGTTCGCGCAACCTCCTTCCTGACTTCTATTATCTCGGCGCGACAGGAAGCTCAGCTCCTCTTTGAGCTTGCCCAAACGCTGGGGAATTCCCTGAGCTTAAAGGAAACGCTTTCGGTGGTTGCGGTTCGCTTGAAGGAATTAATTCCGCACGACTCCATCGTCTTCTTCGTTTGCCAGGAAGGCATCCTGATTCCTGAATATGTTCACGGTGTGGATTACGACCTCTTCTCCTCCCTTCGAATTCCATTGGGGCAGGGTCTTTCCGGTTGGGTGGCGCGAAATGAGAAGCCCATAACCAACGGCAATCCCGCCGCAGAAACTCTCCATCTCGGAAAATCCTCTCGCGTGACGTCTTTGCAGTCCGCACTCTGCGTCCCGCTTCGCGGCCGCGACTGCGTTGCCGGAGTGCTGACCCTCTACGCCCGCGAAAAGCATTGCTTCACCAAAGAACACCTCCGCATGCTTCTGGCGGCCAGCTCCAAACTCGGCGTCTCCGTCGAGAATGCCCTCCAATACGAGAAAGCGCAAAGCACCGCGAGCACCGATTTTCTTACTGGTTTGCCCAACGCCAGATCGATTTGTCAGCATCTGGAAAAAGAGCTCTCCCGCGTGCGGCGCACAAAAACACCGCTGGCGGTGCTGCTGTGCGACCTCAACGGCTTCAAGAAGGTGAATGACACGTTTGGCCACCTCACCGGAAATAAGCTGCTTCAGGAGATCGCTGCCAGATTCAAGTCGTCCTGCCGCGAGTACGACCAGGTCGGACGTCTTGGTGGAGACGAATTTGTGCTTGTTCTCCCCGACGTGACAAAAGACAACGTCGCCGAAATGCAAAAACGATTGTCGCGGGCCGTGCAAGAGGCGAACCTCTCCGCCTGCCCTGAAATGATCGTCTCCGTCAGCGTGGGGAGCTCCTTTTATCCCTCGGACGGCGCCTCCGGAGAAGAGCTTCTCTCCGAGGCAGACCGCAACATGTACGACGTCAAAGAAAAACACTATTCGAAGGCCGAATCTGTGTCCTAGTGCCATTCCGGCGAATGTGGACTGAAAGTGATCAAAGACGAAAAAGCCGCGAAAATGTTCCGGCATGTGTTGCGCCGGCTTCTGTTCCTTCTCTGTCTGGGTATCGGCGGCGCTCTTCTCAGCGCGACCCTCGTTCGGTTTGCGCCCGGCTACGGCGTTCAAGAACGTGAACTCGACCCGCGATGGAGCGCGCAGAGCGTCGAAGCTTTGCGCCAGAAGCAAGTGCTCCGCGAAGGACTGGCTTCGTTTTATTTCCATTACCTCTCGGCACTCGCCCACGGTGATCTCGGCGAATCCGATTCCCTGAAGCGGCCGGTTCGGGAACTGCTCCGCCAACGGCTGCCCGTAACCGGTGACTCGGTCGTTCGTGGCCTGGGCGTTGCCTGGCTGGCAGCCGCACTGCTCTCATCCCTGGGGCTGGCCTCGCGCGGTTGGCTCTACGAAGCTTCGGGTACCGCCTTCAGCAGCTTGCTTCTATCTCTGCCGTCCGCCGTAGTCGCCATGCTTGCAGTTCACCTGCGAACTCCGGTCTTCTGCGCGATTGGCGTTGTGGTCTTCCCCCGGCTCCATCGTTACATCCGAAGTCTGCTGGTGCGTTCCTACGACCAGCCTCACGTGCTCGCGGCACGGGCCAGAGGCTTGAGGAGCGGAGCGATTTTTTGGCGGCACGTCCTGCCGGTTGCTGCCCCGCCGCTCCTGGCTCTTTTCGGTGTGTCCTTCGCCATCGCCTTCGGTGCGGCAATTCCCATTGAAGCCCTGTGCGATTCACCGGGCCTGGGACAGCTCGCCTGGCACGCCGCGCTCAGCCGGGACTTGCCCCTCATCGTCAATGTGACCCTCGTTGTTTGCCTGGTGATGCTCGTGGCGAACTCGCTCGCCGATCTGGCCGGGCGCGCTTTCGCAGGGAGCACGGAATGAGCCCCCTCCAAAAAGTAGCAGCCATCATTCTGTGCATGATCTTTGTAGTGATGGCGCTCGCCGCCATCCTCGTGCCCGCTCCTTACGCGCGGCAGTTTCGAGATGTCCCCAACGCTGGTCCTTCGGCCGCGCATCCACTCGGCACCGATGCTTTGGGCCGCGATTCCTTATCCCGCTTGCTCTACGGCACGCGCGTTTCCTTGCTGCTCGCACCGGCCGCCGCCCTTCTTTCCACCCTGATTGCCGCATTCCTCGGGAGCGCCGCGGGTTTTCTTGGCGGCTGGTTCGAACGGATTGTCCTTGCGGTAACGGACCTCTCTCTCGCTTTGCCTTGGCTCTTTCTTCTTCTCACTGTTCGCGCCATGTTGCCTCTCGATGTTCCGCCGATGGTGTCGGTCATCATCGCCTTCTTGATGATGGGCCTGCTGGGCTGGCAGGCTTCGGTTCGCGTCATCTGCGCCGCAGCGCGCGGCGTCAGAGATTCCGATTTCTTGCTCCTCGCTCGCTCTTCCGGGTGCAAACCTGCGCGGCTCCTGCTGCGTCACGTGGCGCCAAACCTCCGTCCGCTTTTCTACGCGCAATTCTGGATTTCTGTCCCCTTGTTCATTTTGACCGAGGCGAACTTGAGCATTTTGGGGCTTGGGGTGATGGAACCGATGCCGTCGTGGGGAAATCTGTTGCGCGGCTTCGAAGATTTTTCCGCGCTCGCCGCAAATCCGTGGCGGCTCGTGCCTCTCATTCTCCTCGTGATTGTCGTCATGTGTTTTCAACTGGTTCTGCCATCGCAGGAGGTCACACAGTAATGCGCCGCGCTTGGGCTTTTCTGGCTTTTTCTTTCGTCTTGTGCCGGCCCGCCGTGGTCCGCGCCGAATCGGCGGGCCAGTCTGGTGGCGAGCTCCATTTCTGTCTTCGCGGCGAGCCGAAAACTTTCAATCCGCTCCTTGTCGAAGAGGATTCCTCGGAAACGATCCGCTACCTAACTGGCGGCGTTCTGATCCGCATGAATCGGCAGACCCAGGCCCTCGAGCCGGGACTGGCCGTTTCTTGGAAAGTCAGCCAGGAAGGCCGAAGAATCACGTTTCGCCTTCGCAGCGGGCTGCGCTTTTCGGACGGCACTCCATTCACCGCGGAAGACGTTGCCTACACCATTAAGGCGCTGATGGATCCGCAGCTTCA
Source organism: Acidobacteriota bacterium (assembly GCA_003225365.1). GTDB lineage: Bacteria > Acidobacteriota > Terriglobia > UBA7540 > UBA7540 > Gp13-AA74. The sequence continues at coordinate 127 of QHZN01000198.1, read as the reverse complement.
CTCGCCCACGGGCGACTCTTTCCGCTCCGGTGAAGGGCAAGTTGATGTGCAAATCCCTTCACCCAGCACTGTGGTCGTCACTTTTCCCGCGCCAGTAGCGGGACTCGAGCGCCTTTTTGATCAGGTC
>QHZN01000197.1 GCA_003225365.1 Acidobacteriota bacterium | reverse complement strand
CGGGCAATAGGGGGGACGAGAGAAGGTCGCGATGTTTGAGGGCTCGAACCCGCTCCAACCCACTTTTTCCTCTGCGATAAATCTGCGCAGCCGGCACGCCGCGGTCAATGACCCAATACTCTTCCACTCCATAGCGGGCATAGAGCTTTAACTTGATAGTGCGGTCAACGTCCCGAGTGCTCTTCGACAGGACCTCGATTACGAGGTCCGGAGCGCCTTGGACATTTTTTGGAGTGAGTACGGTCGAGCGCGCCTTGGAAATAAAAAGGACGTCAGGCTCGACCACGTCATAAGGCGAGAAGACGACGTCGAAAGGCGAAACAAAGACCTCTCCGAGGCGATGGCGTTTGAGAAAAGAAGCGAGTTCGACTGTGAGTTGCGTTACCACCCTCTGGTGCAGCGAGATCGGCGAAGGGGTCACAAACAGTTCTCCTTCGATGATTTCATACCGCTTCCCGTCGTTCGGAAGGAGGCATAGATCGTCGTAGGTTAGGCGGATATCCACGGGCATGAAGAGATTACAGCACCGCTTGTTGATTCGGTTCACGAGTGCCCTCGACATAGCGTGGCGCCTGTTCGCCGGCGCTCTTTAGCAGGCTGTTGAAAAAGGCATGAGTATGTCATTCCGAAGTCCGGCGTTCTTTGCCGGACTGAGGAATCTGCTTTGTTTTCCGGTACCGCGGGCAAAAGCAGATTCCTCGCGGAGTTTACCCTGAGCCCCTTCGCTTCGCTCAGGGCCGTTCGCAGGGGAATGGCGAACGGGCTCGGAATGACGGCTCCGAACCCCTTTTTCACAAGCCTGTTGGGGACTTTCTTTCAGGACAACTTTCTTTCGGGACTATTGACGTTTGTCACCCACTGAGGTAGTATAGGTGAGCTCGTTCAAAGACCTCTGATTTTGAACTCAATTATTTATTTTGAACCCAACTCTACACCACTTTTTCGGTCCCTCGTCGAGCCTCAAAGAGGCTCTGCAAGCACGTGTGGACCGGTTTTTTGCGGCCACGGGGAGGTCCCGGTATGCCGACGCGCGGATGTACGCGAAAGCCGCGATCCTGCTCGCCTGGTTTGGCGTTTCCTATTACGGGCTGATCTTTCGCGCCTCCACGCCGTGGCAGGGAATCCTCGCCGGCATGTCGCTGGGACTGGCCCTTGCAGGCATCGGCTTTAACATCCAGCACGATGGGAATCACGGCAGCTTCTCAAAGCGCGGGTGGGTAAACCTGCTGGCGGGCTCGACGATGGACCTGCTGGGGGCGAGCTCTTACCTCTGGATCCAGAAGCACAACCTTGCGCACCATACCTACACAAATATCCCGGAGAGCGACGAGGACATCGAACTTCATCCGTTGGGGAGGCTGGCGCCCGACGACCCCTACTACACTTTCCACCGCTACCAGCACTTTTACCTTTGGCTGGTCTATGCTCTGCTGCCGGCGCAAGTGCACTTCTACAACGATTTCAAAAAGCTCTGGAGCGGGAAAATTTCAAGCCGGACGTTCCCGCGGCCTCGGGGACTGGAGCTGGCGCGTCTGGTGGCCGGGAAACTGGCTTTCGCGGCGTGGGCCTTCGTAATCCCCTGCCTCTACCACCGTGTCTGGGTCGTAGGGTTGTTCTACTTCATCACCACGGGCGTCATGGGAGTAGTCCTCAGCGTAGTTTTCCAGTTGGCCCATTCAGTGGAGGAGGTCGAACATCCGACCCTTGGCCAAGTGATGCGCTCGGAATGGGTGCGGCACCAAATTGAGACTACGGCGGAGTTCGCACGCGGCAGCCGCCTGATTACTTGGTACCTCGGGGGGCTGAACTTCCAGACCACCCATCACCTCTTTCCGAGGGTGTGCCATGTCCATTACCCGCGCCTGTCTCGTATTATTGAAAGAGTTTGTCGAAGACACGGCGTGGAATACCGGACGCAGCCTTCGTTCAGCGGCGCCGTCCGATCCCACTATCGCTTTCTGCGGCGCCTCGCCATCCCCCCCGCAGCGAATGCGCACGTGACCGTCCCGACCCCGCACTACTAGTTCTTCATCAGAAGTTCATGACGTAGGCCCCCTCAGGGCACGCCTTCAGGCATGCATTCAGAGGCACCCGAACTGTAATTTTTTCTTGCCCCCGGCGGCGTGGAAGCGCCCGCCGCCGGCGGCAGGAGGACAAGGAAGAAAATGCCACAACCGTGCTCGGCATGGCTGAAGCCATGCCCTGACGATCTATGTAGCCGCCTTTTTGTTACGCGACACTGGACAAATCCCCGAAGACCTATCGAAGCTTTGGAAACCTGCCTGCTGAAGAAGTCGGCGGACTCTTTGGAACGCCTACTCCCGCAGCCAGTCGGGGATGACGACGTCCACCGGGCGGGCGCCGACGGGAATCGTAGTGACGAGCGAAGCGGGGTTGGCGCGCAGGAGGGCCACGCTCGAAGTGCCGGCGTCGGCCACTACAAGGAATCTTTCATCGGGAGTCAGCGCCAGCGCGCGCGGCTCGGTTCCGGTGTGCGTCGAGGCCAGCACTTTCCGGGTGGCAATGTCGAGCGCCATGATGTTCCCGTCGCCGGCGGTGGCGATGTAAAGCGTGCCGGATTTCGGCGCGATGAGGGCGGCCACAGGCCCTTCCCCGACGCTCGCATTCTGCTCCACGTCATCGTGGAAAGCGTCGAGGATGACGAGCGTCGCGTTGCCCGCGGCGAAGGCGAAAAGCTCTCCGCCGTCGGGCTTGAGAACCAGACTGGTCGGCATGTACCCGGTCTCAATGTTTGCCAGCAGTTTTCGCTCCGCGACGTCGGCCACAGAAATTTTCTTCTCTCCCGTGTCCGCCACAAACACATGACTGGAGTTTGGGAGCACGGCGAGCGGACCGGGAGCCTTGCCGGTTTCGAGAGTCCCGAGGAGTCTCCGCGAACCGACATCTACAAACGCCAACCGGTCGGCGTCGGTCTCCGAAGCAACGAGCGTGTTGCCGTCGGGAGTTAGCGCCAGGAATTTCGTTCCCGGAGAGAGCTTGACGCGCGCAACTTCCCTTCCGGCCCCAGCGTCGAGGAAAACCAGGTCGCCCCCCGACGCGGGATCGAGCGCGTAGGCCTCCCGGCCATCGCTTGAAAAGAGCAGCATCGCGGCCGACGCGCCTACGCGCACGACCTTCGCCACGCGGAGGTCGGGAAAACCGATGACGTACGCGGCGCCGGTCGAAGAGAGCGCCCAGATTTCATGGCTCGCGGGCCGCGCTTTAACCTCAATCGGCCGAGGAACGCGAAGACTTGCCACCATGCGGAGCTGCTTGAGGTCCACTGCGGCGACGTTATCACTCCGGCTGTTCGCCACGAAGGCGACGTAAGGTTGCGGCGGCAGCGGCGGGCCCTTCGAGCAGGCGGTGAAAAGGAGTAAGGCCAACAGGGGAAAGCACACACGCCTTGGGCGCGAGCGAGCGGCCGATGGCGGGTTCTTCATGGACTCGAGCGGACTGTCGGGCGGCTTGCGGGCGGGCCTGCCTGCCGGTCAGTCGGGTTGCTCGCGGTGCGAGCAGTCTCCCAGTCGGGCGCCGTGGAGCCCGTGGAGACGGTGCGACCGACCACGCCTGCGATGGCGCTGACCTCCGCCATCAGCTCTTCGAACTGTTCCGGGAAGAGCGACTGGAAGCCGTCGGAGAGCGCGCGGTCGGGCTGTGGGTGGACTTCCACGATCAGGCCATCGGCGCCCACGGCCACCGCGGCGCGCGCGAGCGGCGTCACCTTGTCGCGGCGGCCTGTGCCGTGACTCGGATCGGCGATGATCGGCAGATGCGAGAGGTCTTTGACCCCCGGAATCACGGACAGGTCAAGCGTGTTGCGCGTGTGGTCGGCGAACGTCCGCACGCCGCGCTCGCAAAGGATGACATTGTAATTCCCTTCCGAAAGGATGTATTCGGCCGCCATCAGGAACTCTTCGAGCGTCGCCGACATCCCGCGCTTCAGCAGCACCGGCTTCTTCGAGCGCCCGACGCGCTTGAGCAGAGAGAAATTCTGCATATTGCGCGCGCCCACCTGAAGCACGTCTGCGTATTTTTCCGCCAGGTCGCAACTCTCCGAATCAACGGTCTCGGTCACAATGGCGAGCCCGTACCGCTCGCGCACTTCGGCAAGAATCTTCAAGCCTTCTTCGCCGAGGCCCTGAAAGCTGTAGGGCGACGTGCGAGGCTTAAAAGCGCCGCCACGGAACATGCGCGCGCCGGCGCGGCGGACTGCTTCGGCCGCGGCAAAGGCCTGCTCGCGGCTTTCGACCGCGCACGGCCCGGCGATGATGGCGAGTTCTCTGCCGCCGATGGCCACCGCGTCTTCGCCCGCACCCACGAGAATCACCGAGTTCTCGGCCTTGACCTCGCGGCTGACCAGCTTGTAGGGCTTCGAGACCGGGATGGCTTCGGCGACGTTCGGCAAGCTTTCAAATTCCGCCGGCTCGAGCGGCCCGCGGTTCCCCGTAATGCCGATGGCCGTGCGCTCCGCTCCCGGCATCGGGTGCGGCCGATAACCCATAGCTTGAATTTTCTCGCAGACACGCCGGATGTCTTCCTCGGTCGCCTGCGGCTTCATGACAATCAGCATGGCCCGGTTCCCTCTACCAACACCCGTGGGGCAAGGACAGTTTTCTAGTCTAATTCAGCGCTCAAGCCAAAGCAACGCCGGCTGGGCCAACACGAGACATTGTGCAAGAGAAGGGACAATTTTGACGGCACCCAACCACTCAGCCGCGGGGTAGCGTTGCCGTACCGAAGGCCTTCAAAGAACAATGCGCCCCCCGCGAAAACGGGCGCGAAAGAAATGGAGCGGCGTTCGGCAATTGGCTATTTCAGCTTGTTCACAGGGCGGGAACTTTTCACGTTGGAATCTGCCGAAATCTGTTCGCGCGCCTGATGAAATCGGCGGCGGGGCGTTGCTGAGGGTCAGGGGGCAGAAAAATCTGAGCGAGTGGAGCTCGGAAAACTTCCAGCCCGCCACCCAGATTAAGGCGATCGAGTGCGTGTAGCTGTCCGTCATTTAATCGCATTCGGTACTGTTCATCAAGGTAAATGAGGCCGGCGTAGAAGGCAGGATGGTAAGTTGGGGACAGTGCGATCCCGTTGCGAACGTGGTCGGCGCTTCCCGGCGCACCAACCGGGAGGATGTGAGCAGCGTCCACGAGCCGCAGCTGCATGCGCGTAACGGCACATCAGTCGCCATGTGCGCGCTGAATCTCCTGGCGGAAATTGCCGAGCCCCGAGTGGAAATCGCCGAGCCCCGAGTGGGAATTGCCGAGCCCCGAAGGGGCGGCCTATCACAGCCCAGGCCAACGGCCTGGGTCAACAGGCGGCCAATTCTGATCCTGTGCCCTGTAAGGGCGAAATACGAACTCCCCGCTCAGTCCCAGACGTAACCCTCGTCGTATTCAATCCCGTGGCTCTCCAATAACTTCCGATATTCCTCCTGAAAACTCACGGTCCTGTGGTGCGTTTCCTGCTGCGCGATGTACTCCGCCACCCCCTCCACATCCGCCGGGCTCACGGAGAAGCCTCCATAACCGCTCTGCCAGTGGAAAG
>QHZN01000235.1 GCA_003225365.1 Acidobacteriota bacterium | reverse complement strand
AGCGGGCAGCGGCCATCGTTCCGGCAGGCACCCAAGTCCCGGTGGCCGGCGCCGCGAGGTTCGAGCCTTTAACCAGCAGGCCGACCCCGAGGAGCGAAATCCCCAGCACCACAACGAGATAATTTTTCGCGCGTTTCATTTTCTTAGCTCCTGTCACCTATGACCGATGAGTTCGAGGCCGGGTGCAGGAGAGAGTCCTGAACCTGGGCATCGTTTTTCTGAATAGCTGCGAGATCTGTTGCTGCGGCTCCCGGGGCTTGCCGGGGAACGCTTCGTGCGACGTGACAGCCCAGGCCTCGGCCGTTGGCGGCGGGCTTGGGTGCCGGATCGCCTGCGTGCTGATGCGTACGAAACGCGTTATGGCGGCTGACAACTCCGGCGCAGACGCCGACATGACGACGGTTGAATCCGGGATTTGGAGGAAGGTTCATTAACAGTCTTCCGGGGTCTCGTCCCCGCTAAATCGCAACTGGCAATCCGAGAAGCCCACCGCCATCAAATCAAGTTGGTCCGAAGTGGGCGGAAGAATCGTGCGCACAATGTGGCCGCGGCGAAGGAGAGTGGCGCCGGTCTCGCTCCCGATTTCTGTCGGGAGGGAAAACCTCAGTTCCAGCGCCGTGTTGACGGCGGGGAGCTCGCTCACATTGAACAACACTCCCGAGCGGTTAATATTTTCCGTCTCGCCTGTCTCGAAGTCCTCTGTGCCGTCGTGCTGGTAAAGGATCTCGGTTGGGGTCTGAAAGGGCGCGGACTGTTGGTAACTGCTCTTCGTCCCTTTGTAATTTGAGCGGTTTTTCATTTTTTCCGCCTCCGGGGCCTTGCCGAGCGATTTACCAAACGTCTGGAAAAAAACTTAATTTGCTGGTCGGATATGAGTGTGGGCTAGGACTGCGATCTCAACAATCGCCCGGAGGTAGGGGGTGTAAAGCACCTCAGTGCCAGTACATTGGTACTGGTACCGTTAAAACCTGTAGGGACGGGTCTACGTCAGCCCGATGGCGAGCTGCGCCTACACGCTTGGCCTGGCGTGCGCTGGACGAGACCTACGCGGTAGGCGAGTTCCGGTGGCAACTCTTGCGGTGGGATCGTGAGCGGAGCTGGGTGGGGTGCGGGAGGAGTGACGCAAGACGAAGCGCTCGCTGGGGCGGAAGCGGTTCGAGGTTCCGGGTTACACCTTTCGATTTTTCGTGACCAACCGGCCGCAACCGCCCGAGGAGGTCTGGCGCGACTACCACTTTTTCACGCAGAACAACGCCAGCAGTAACGCCGCCCCCAGAGAGACTGCCAGCCCCGCTCCCAGCCACTTCTCGCGATAAAAGAACCGGATTTCGTGCTTGCCCGCCTCCACGTGGACGGCGCGAAACATTTGGTCGGCCCGGAAGACAGGGGTTTCCTGTCCGTCCACGCTCGCGTGCCAGTTCGGATCGTAGCGGTCGAGCAAGACGACGTAGCCGGACCGGGCGAGCTCCGCGCCGAGGGTCACGCGATTCGGGCTGTTTTCGAGCATTTCAACACTTCGACTTCGCTCAGCGTCCTCGACACTTCGACTTCGCTCAGTGTCTTCGACCTTGCCCATATTCGGAACAACGGGCGCGGGGCTAGCGTCTGAGGGCGCCCCCGCCAGGATCACCTGGTCCAGGGCTGAGAAGGAGGGGTCGGAGAGGCGCGAGAGCGTGTAGAGCGGGTCGTTCGAAGAAAGGGCCGAGCCGGCAACAAACGCGCGCGGCAGGGCGCACACATCTTCGTAAAGGTAGCTCGGGACAGGCGGCGGGTTATAGACCTTCGCCACTTCGCGCGCGGCGGGACTTTGGTGGGGCCAGAAGGTGATAAGGTACCGGGCGTTTGCGCGGCCAAGGAGGCAATCTTGCCGGCCGAGGTCGCGCTGCGCCGCCAAGCGCGCGAACCGCCAAAACTCATAGTAGGGCAGCGGGAAGGCGGCGTCGAATTCGTCCGCGGTCACACTTTCGACCCCGCTCAGCATCGTTCCACTGCGCAAAGAAACCCGTTCGTAGAACGCCGCCAGCGCCGACTCCGGAAACCCGGGGACGATGGGGACTTCCTCCATCGCCGTTCGCTTATCCGACCCTTTCGCAATCCTGCCCGATTCTTCCGGGCGATACAGGAAGCAGAACCGATAGGGTTGCGCGGACTTGGCGAAGTAACGAAGCGCGGGGGGCGTGTAGTCATAGAACTCCCTGGGGGCGGAGGGATTGGCGCCGAAGTTAAAAACCGCGAGGAGCGCGACGCCGGCGGCTGACACTGACACGGCCGCGGGCGCTGCCCACTTTTTGCCCGGGCCCGTTACCTTCAACCACATCGTCGCGCCGAGCACAGACCCTAGTAGCTCGGGGAGGTGGAGCCGCAGGTCTTCGAGGAAGTATTCGCCGCATTCGGCAAGCTCCCTCACACTGATGTTCCAGTTAGAGCGTTCGTGATAGGCTTCGGCAGCCCGTCCTGCCAACCAAGATCCCGAGGTGCGGACCCAGTCCGGAGCTGCCCACGCGACCGTCCAGAACACGCCGAGAACGATGGCCAGCGCCGCCAGCGCCCACGTCAGCGACTTACTCCGCGCCGGCCAATCCCCAGGCGGCTGACGGAGTGTTTCAAACCCCCACCCGGCGGAAATCGCCACGAGCATTGCCGAAGGCACGACGAGCTTCACGGGATATCGGACTAAGCGCACGACCGGAAATACCTTAAAGAGGAATGCGAAGAATGGAGTGAAGCGCCCGAACGCAACGAGCATCAGGACTGCAAACGCGCCGAGCGCGAATCGCGCGCGACGGTTCCGGCCTGCGCACCACGCCACCGACGCCAGGAAAGCCGGGATGAAGCCTACATACAACGAAACCAAATAGGGTAAGTTGACGCCGTTCAGGGCCTCTTTCCATTTAGAGAGGGGAGGAAAAGGCGAGCCGAAGAAGTCTGGGACCACGAATTCCAGGAGCTGCAAAGGGTGGAGGGACCAGTACGTCGCCTCCGGGAGCGAGATGCCGAGCGAGCGGCGGGAGTTTCTCAAGAGCTCAAGCGCCGGAAAAAGCTGAACCGCGGATAGCGCGAGCGCCACAATGCATACGAGCGCCAACCCAGTGAAAAAGCCAAGCGCCCGCCGAGTGAAAAGTTGCCGCTCGGCCCAAAGTTCCGAAGCCACGTAGGCGGCCGCCAGCGTGAAGCTCACCATCCAGGTTACGGGCTCGGCGGCCAGGAATTGCGCGGCGACCATCAGCGTGAAAACCACCCACGCGCGAACCGTTCTCATCACGAGAACCCGGTCCGCGGCCACCAGCACCCAGGGAATCCATGAGGCTGAGGCAGCGTGATTGTAGAAGTTGCCGAGCGAAAGGAGCGGCCCGCTGAGCGCGAAAAACAAGGCGGCGACGAGCGCCGCGTCGCGTCTCTGGCCCCATCGCCGCGCCAGGACGTAGGCTCCGGCGCCCGCCCAGGCAAAATGAACGACGAAGTGCATCGAGAAAGCGAAATTCACCGGCAGCAGCACCAAGACAAGCGTGGACGGGTAGAAGAACAAGGCGTTCGGGTCCGAAAGGACGTGCTGGCCCCAGTTGTAATACGGGTTCCAGTAGGGGAGTTGGCCCTGGCGGACCATCGAGTGAATGAAGCGCGCCAGGGGATAGCTGAAATTGAAAATGTCGCGGAAGAAAGGCATGTCGGAAGTGAACACCATTCTCCAAAACATGCCCACGATGACGACGGAAATCACCCCGATCGGGACTAAGTCGCGGCGGTCGAACGAAAAACACGGAATGGGGGGACCTTCATGGGCTGGCCGAGACCTTTCAGATCTCGGCACATCCGTAGGTTCTAAGCTCGGAAGCTTGGTTTCAGAGGGGGGAGCATCGCCCATGCAGGAGTCCCGGGCCAATGTAACAGAGCCGCGAGTCCGTCGGCAAGCAGCGGCCTCGCTATTGTCCTATGTTGTAAAAATGTTGAACAATTCCGGGCCGTGCGGCGACCCGTAAGTGCTTTGCGGTCTTTGTCCCGCTCTGCGGGATGAAACAAGCCTTTTGTTGTTCGTCCTTTAGGTTAATTCCTATGATAAGTAAACTTACTTGTGTGACGCAACACTGGCGTCAGGAGGGGCGATGTGCCCTCGTGAAGGCGCCGACTGGCGATCCGGTCGCTAGTAGGGAAATTTCCAGGCTCAACCCAAAAAAACCTGCATTGGGCCCGCTTTTTTTGTTGACAAAGTTTCGGAACGCCCGTATTTAGGGACTAGGAGTTTAAAGGAGGGAATAGAGATCATTTTCTGACCAGTATTGACCTTGTTAGGCGAGGTTACCACGCAAAAAAACGCCACTCGCCGGAAACCCGGAGACGGGCCAACGGGCGGAGCAGGCTCAGTCGGATTAAGGCTTTGCCTAAAGTGGCTTCCCTTGCGGACGCGGGATGACGTTGTGTGGAGCCAAAGCTCACACCAGGAGGACAGATGAGCGCTCGTCCCCAAACCGCGAGGACGGTTAGCCCCGTGGGTGGCTATGCTTCCACGGGGTTTTTCATTTCTTGTGCCTTTCCAACTTAATTAGTGTAGGCACAACGAAGGGATCATTGCGCATCGCGAAAAAAACGTCTTGTTGCCTGTTAGTCCCAGACGGGGAACGGTACTAACTGACCGAGGAATGCGGTCCGCGCCCAAGAGCGCAAGACTGGGGCGGCCATCGGCAGCGACAACCAGGCGGAGGGAAGCGATGATATATTTTACGGAGCTTGACCACACGCCCGTGTTCGACGCCAAGGGTGAGCTGTTAGGGCACCTCTCGGATATGGTTGTGGACGCCAGCCGCGATCCCTTGCAGGTTTCCGCGTACCTCATCAAGACGCCGCAGAATGACGTGCTCAGCCTGACTCACGAGCAAGTGCAGGCTATCTCCATCCAGCAAATCCAGACAGGCGTTCCCACCGAGTCGGTGCGGCCATATGCGCCCGACGAGGGCCTACTGCACGTGCGCAAGGACGTTCTGGACCAGCAGATTATCGACGTGAACAACCGCAAAGTGGTGCGCGTGAACGACGTGGATTTCGACATCCGGCCGACCAATGGCCGCACGGCGCTGAGGATTCTCGCGGTCAACGTCGGGGTGGCCGGGATTGTGCGGCGGCTTTTTCAAGGCGTGGTCGCCAAGCGCATGCTTCGTTTTTTCGCCAGCATGTTTCCGGCGCGGACGATTCCTTGGGAGTTCGTAAATCTGATCGAGCCCGACCCCGCTCGCCGCGTCAAGCTGCGGATATCCTTCGATCGCCTGGCCCGTCTCCACCCGGCCGACCTCGCCGACATCATCGAGGAGCTGGGGCGCGACGAACAGAAGGCGGTGATTGAATCGCTGGATCACGAGACGGCCGCGCACGCCCTTTCCGAAGTCCCCAGCGAACTCCAGACCGCTTTGCTCGAGAGCATCCCGACGGAAAAAGCCGCTGACATTGTGGAGGAGATGCCCGCCGACGAAGCCGCCGACATTCTCCAGAAATTGGAGCCGGAGACTTCCGCCGAAGTCCTGGCCGACATGGGGAAGGAAGAAGCGTCCGACGTCCGCGAGCTGTTGGGCTTCGAAGAGCGCACTGCAGGCGGCCTGATGAGCACGGAATTCGTTTTCGTCGGAGAAAAGGCGCAGGTCGAAGGCGCCATCGAGGCGCTCAGAAATTTCGAGGGCCAGCTCGAGGCCATCCACTTTGTTTACTTAATCGACGATTCGGCCGTTTTGACCGGGTCGGTGGCCCTGGCCCGAATTCTGGCGGCCGATTCGAAGACGCCGCTCTCGGAGCTCGCCATCAAGTCCGTTATCGCCGTCGAGCCGCACACGGACCAGGCCGAAGTCGTCGAGCTCTTTCACAAATACAATTTACTCACCCTTCCGGTCGTGGATGACAAGAGGCGCCTCCTCGGCCTTGTGACCGCCGACGACGTGCTGGAAGTGGTGTTGGGTCGGAAGTAGTCCCGTGAAACTCCTCAAGTCGCCACGCCTGCGCCGCCTGCGCTTCAACCTGATCATCTTCATGGCGGTCATCGGACCGGGCATCATCACCGCCAACGTGGATAACGACGCGGGCGGCATCCTGACCTATTCCCAGGCTGGGGCGCAATTCGGGTTCAGCCTGCTGTGGACGCTGGTCCCCATCACGGTGGCGCTCATCGTTGTGCAAGAGATGGTGGCGCGCATGGGCGTGGTGACGGGCAAGGGCCTGGCAGACTTGATCCGTGAGGAATTCGGTCTGCGCGTGACGTTCGTCCTGATGGCCCTCCTCCTGGTCGTGGATTTCGGCAACACCGTAGCAGAGTTTGCCGGGCTCGCGTCCGGGATGAAGGTGCTCGGGGTCGAACGCGATCTCGCCGTGCCCGCCGGGGCCTTTGTAGTCTGGGCGCTGGTGGTGCGAGGGACGTACCGGCTGGTCGAAAAAGTCTTTCTCATCGCCTGTGTCTTTTACATTGCTTATCCCATCTCCTGCTATCTGGCCCATCCGGACTGGACGGCGGCTCTCGTCAGGACCATTAAGCCCTCCGTCCAGTTCAACTCCGAATACTTTGTCATGCTGCTGGGCCTTATCGGCACGACCATCGCGCCTTGGATGCAGTTCTACCTTCAATCGGCGGTGGTCGAAAAGGGCATCAAGGTCAAGAACTATGTCCTCTCGAAATGGGATGTGATCATTGGCTGCATCCTCACCGACCTCGTGGCGTTCTTCATCATCGTGGCTTGCGCCGCGACAATTTACGTGAACGGCCACGGGAAGATTCGGGACGCCGGCGAGGCAGCCGCCGCGCTCGGCCCGTTCGCCGGCCGCGCTGCGAGCTGGCTTTTTGCTTTCGGCCTGGTTAATGCCTCACTTTTCTCTGCCAGCATCCTGCCGCTGGCCACGGCCTATTACGTCTGTGAGGGGCTGGGGTTCGAATCCGGCATCAACAAGGGTTTCAGCGAGGCGCCGGCATTCTACTCGCTCTATACAAGCCTGATCGTCCTGGGCGCTCTCACAGTTATCTGGCTCAGCCCAGAGAAGCAATTTCCGGTGATATTGCTCTCTCAGGTGGCAAACGGCATTTTGCTGCCTTTCGTGTTGATCTTCATGCTCCGACTTATCAATCGGAAGGACTTGATGGGCGAGCACTGCAACACCAAAACCTTCAACGCCATTGCCTGGGTAACCTGCGGGATCATTATCGCCCTGACGGCTTTGTCGGCCGTGACCAACCTCCTGCCTGGCCGCGCCACAGTATCAGGTATTCTCCATTGGCTGCGGTGGAGTTAGCGCGAGGCAAGCGAATCCGGCCCCAATGAGACCAGTCCACTTTATCGCGCAAAGCTTTGGGCTTGCGGCCCCCCGGGGGCTGTGCTAACGTTGCAAGGTTCGGACGACCGCAGAAGTTTTGTTTCCCATGGCCGCAGTAAATGCCGAGCTCGATGAATCATCCTACCTGGCGCAGATTGACCTCGACCGGTTACCCTGCCACATCGCCGTGATTATGGACGGCAACGGTCGCTGGGCGAAGAAGCGCCGCCTGCCACGCATCGCAGGGCATCGCGCCGGCATCCGAGCGGTTCGCCAGGCGGTGGAGGCCTGCGCGCGCCTCGGCGTCCCTTACTTGACGCTTTACGCTTTTTCCGTCGAAAACTGGAAGCGCCCGCATGCAGAAGTCGAGCTCCTGATGAAGTTGTTGCGCGAGTACCTGAAGAAAGAAATCGGGGAACTGAACGAGCAGAACATCAGTCTGGGCGTCATCGGCCGGATTTCGGAGCTTCCCGCGCCCGTGCGGCGGGACCTCGAGCGGACCATCGAAGAGACGAAGGGCAACACGGGCCTGCGGCTGACGCTGGCGCTGAATTACGGCTCGCGCGCGGAGGTCGTGGACGCGGTGCGGGCGCTGGTCGCGCAGGCGCGCTCGAACGGCGAGATCGAAATTGACGAGAGCGCTGTCAGCCGTCATCTCTACACCGCGGCCATTCCCGATCCCGACCTGCTCATCCGCACCAGCGGCGAAATGCGGCTGAGCAATTTTCTTCTTTGGCAGGCGGCCTATTCGGAAATTTGGGTGACCGAGACGCTCTGGCCGGACTTCACTCAGAAACATTTGTTCCGGGCCGTCACGGACTTTCAGAAAAGGGAGCGGCGCTACGGCGGATTGGGCCTGGAGTGATACTTTCGCCGGCCCCGAAGCTTGGCGCGCGAAACGGGAGCCGGCCGGCCCGGAACCCGTGTTCTCCTGAATGAAACTCCGCTTATTAACCGCCCTGGTCCTGATTCCCCCCTTGGCCCTGCTGATTGGATGGTCGCCGCAATCCGCTTCCGCCCAGCAGCTTCATGAGCTCTTGTATCTCGCCGTCGTTATCGCCATCGTCGAAAGAAGCTACTACGAATACCTGCGGCTGAGCCGGCAAGCGGGGTGGGAAGCCATGGGGGCGGCGGGCTACGCCAGCGCGGCCCTGCTTTGCGTCGGGCAGTACATTGAGGTTCAGTGCACTGCAGTGCCCGGCGTTTTTATCCTGTCCGCGGCTGTTTTGGTGCTGCTGGCGGTTCCCGCGGCGGGACTTCGCGGCGCCAGGGATTTTGCTCATTTCTTTGCCCGCTCGGCCTCGACCGTCTTCGGCGCTTTTTACGTAGGCTTTCTTCTCTCTTTTCTCCTCCCGCTCCGCTTCACCGAGCTCGAGGCGGGGCGGCGGGTGACCTACTTTCTTTTTTTTGTGATTTATTTTGGGGACTTCTGCGCTTTTGCCGTGGGCCGGACGCTGGGGCGCCGTCCGCTTGCCCCGCGCGTCTCGCCGCGCAAGACCCTGGAGGGTGCGGTAGCGGGCCTTCTCGGAAGCCTGCTTGTCGCGTGGCTCTTCCAGCGCTGGTTTTGGCAGACATCCGGGCTGAAAACAGTTATGCTGGTGGCAGCATGGGTCGCGCTGGTCGGGCAAATAGGTGACTTGGTAGAATCGGGGCTGAAACGAGCCGCCCGTGTGAAGGACTCAGGGAGCCTGCTTCCCGGACATGGCGGGCTGCTCGACAGGATTGACAGCATCCTCTTCGGCGCGCCGGCGCTCTGGCTGGCTATGGCGGTGGCGGCGCTTTGGCGATGACCAAAAGGCTTTGCATCCTCGGCTCAACGGGCTCGATCGGGGTAAATACTCTATGCGTCGTCCGGTCGCTCGCTGGTCGTGCTCAGGTCCAAGCCCTCTGCGCGGGGAAGAACCTGGAGTTGCTGGCGGCGCAGATTTCGGAGTTCCATCCCTCGGTGGTTGCGGTCGCCTTACCCGAGTGTATCGAGCCTCTGCGCGCACGGCTCGCCGCAGGGAGGTACGCCCAACCGCTGAAAATCCTCGCCGGCACCGAAGGGTCAACGGAGGCGGCGGCAGACCCGGAAGTGGATTTCGTGGTGTCCGCGTCTCACGGCGTCACGGGCCTCACCGCCACCTACGCAGCCGTTCGGGCGGGGAAACAAATCGGCCTCGCTAATAAGGAGACTCTAGTTGTCGCAGGGGACCTGGTGACCCGCGCAGCGCGCGAGCAGGGCGTAGAGATCCTCCCCATTGACAGCGAGCACTCGGCCGTTCACCAGTGTCTGCGCTCGGGACGCGATGGGGAGGTTCGGCGACTGATCCTAACCGGTTCGGGGGGCCCATTTCTTAAAAGCTCCCGGAAAATGCTCGATACCGCGACGCCCGAGCAGGCGCTCAAGCACCCAGTCTGGAAAATGGGCGGGCGAGTCACGGTGGATTCGGCGACACTCATGAATAAGGGCCTGGAAATTATTGAGGCGCATTGGCTTTTTGGCCTGCCGCCATCGGTGATTGAGGTTGTTATCCATCCGGAATCGGCAGTCCATTCCATGATAGAATTTCATGACGGCTCGGTTATTGCCCAGCTTTCCGTCGCCGACATGCGCCTGCCGATTCAGTATGCTCTGACGTATCCGGAGCGGGTGGCCGTGAACGGGGACATTCCGAGCCTGGACCTGGTGGGGGCTCGCCGGCTGCGATTTCTGGAACCGGACTTGAAGCGCTTTCCCTGCCTGGCATTGGCCCGGGAAGCGCTGGACGAAGGCGGGGCGATGCCCTGCATTCTGAACGCCGCCGACGAAGTGGCGGTGGAAGCTTTTCTCGCAGGCCGCTTGCGATTCTCGGCCATTCCGCGAGTGATCGAAGAGGTCATGGGAAAGGGTTGGAGCGGGGATTTCCGGTCGCTTGACGATGTCCTCGCCTGCGACGGGGAGGCAAGGCGCCGGGGCCGGGAAGCTGCCCTGCGCATCCAATAGTTTAGAGGAACGGCTGCCGTATGATCTCGAACATTCTTCGGGACGCGGGGGTGATCGTGGTCGTGCTCCCGCTGATGATTTTCGTGCACGAGCTCGGTCACTTCCTGGCCGCTAAATCTTTCGGCGTGCGCGTCATGACGTTCTCATTTGGGTTCGGCAAGCGGCTTTTCGGCATCAAGCGCGGCGATACAGATTATCGGGTCAGCCTTCTGCCGCTGGGCGGTTACGTCAAAATGGCCGGGGACGACCCCTCACAGCCTCGCCAGGGCGATCCGCGGGAGTACCTGGCTAAAGCGCGCTGGCAGCGATTCATCATCCTCATCATGGGCCCGGCCATGAACGTCTTGATGGCCGCGGTTCTGATCACTCTCCTCAACCATTTTCATTTCCAGAGGCCCGCGTTCGAGGAACAGCCCGCCCGCATCGGCGCTGTGGACCCGGGCTCACCGGCGGCCAAGGCCGGGCTCCGGCCCGGCGATCTCATCGTCCGCTTTGATGGTTTGACAAACCCAGACTGGGAAGACCTGTACATGAAGGTGGCGACCTCGGTTAATGAAACGGTTCCGGGCGAGGTCGAACGGGAAGGCAGGCGATTGAGCGTGACGCTTGCGCCGCAGCCAAAGGGTAGCGATCGGGTCGGTTACATTGGCGTGCTGCCCGTCCAGGCCGCCATTCTCCGTGCGGTCGAGGCCAACATGCCCGCCGGACGCGCGGGCTTGCAGCCGGGCGATCGGATCGTTGCACTGGACGGAAAGACTGTTTACCAACCCGCAGCTTTTACCGACGCGCTCCAGAGCGGGAAGGAGAAGGAAGTTGTAATCACGGTGGTGCGAAAGGGGAAGGCGTTTGACGTCCGCCTGAAGCCGGTCTATGCCCCTATTGAGAACGGGAACGCCTGGAGAATCGGAGTGGAACTATCGCGAATCCCTGACGAGATGGTCACGCAACTTCCTTGGGGACAGGCGGTTGGGACATCGGTGGAGTTTTGTGTCCGGAACGCTTTGCTTACCTTCGAGGTGCTGGAGAAAATCGTGACAAAGAAAATGTCTCCGGACACGCTTTCAGGCCCTATCGGCATCGCTCAAATATCCGGGGAAGCTGCCAGCCAGGGGTTCCCGACACTGGTCCTCTTCGTCGCATTGATCAGTCTCCAGCTCGGGATATTTAATCTTCTGCCCGTACCGATTCTCGACGGCGGGGCCATCGTGCTGCTGGTGATTGAGGGCATTATGCGGAAGGATTTGAGCCTGGAAGTCAAAGAGCGCGTAATTCAAGTAGGGTTTGTCTTCCTGCTGTTGCTCGCCGTATTTGTGACGTATAACGATATCATGAAGCAGATTCGGCCCAATTAAAGCAGGTAGGTGCGCGCGGTGCGCACCCAGGGCGACGGGGGCGAACGCCGTTCGCCCCTACATCAGGCCGCCAATGAGTCGGGGCCATGACGCCTGCAACGAAGCGGATTCAAGATGAATTTCAGCGACCGGGAACATTTTCCGCCGCGCCGAAAGACCCGCCCCGTGAAGGTCGGCCGGCTGGTCATCGGCGGCGACGCGCCCATCGTAGTCCAGTCCATGACCAAGACGGACACGCGCGACGTGGAGAAAACCGTCGAGCAGGCCCGGCAGATGGAAGCCGCGGGCTGCGAGGTCGTCCGCATGGCTGTGCCGGATATCGAGGCGGCCAAGGCCCTGGCCGAGATCCGGCGCCACTTGCCCGATTCGATTCTGGTCTCGGACATCCACTTCCAGTATAAGTTCGCCCTGATGGCGCTCGACGCGGGCATGGATAAGCTGCGCATCAATCCCGGTAATATCGGCGACGCGGAAAAAGTCCGCGCGGTGGTCCGCCGCGCGCAGGAACAAAAAGTCCCCATCCGCATCGGCGTGAATGCGGGCTCCCTCGAGCGCCGTCTGCTTGAAAAGTACGGATTCCCGACGCCCGAGGCCATGGTCGAAAGCGCCGAATTCCACATCAAAATCCTCGAGGACCTGGGCTTCACGGACACCATCGTTTCGCTGAAATCATCGAATGTAAAGCTGACGGTGGCGGCGTATCGCCTGTTCTCCCAGCGTTTCGACTACCCTCTCCACCTCGGCGTGACGGAGGCGGGAACGCAGTTTTCAGGGACGGTCAAATCGTGTGTGGGGATGGGTATGTTGCTGGCGGAAGGCATCGGCGACACGATCCGGGTGTCGCTCGCCACCGACGCGGTGGAAGAAGTTCGCGTCGCCTACGAGCTTCTGAAATCTCTCGAGCTGCGCAGCCGCGGCCCCGTGGTTATCGCTTGCCCGACTTGTGGCCGCCTGGAAGTGGACCTGTTCAAGATCGCGGCTGAAATCGAAAGCGCCACCGCCCACATCAAGATGCCCGTCAGCCTGGCGGTGATGGGCTGCGCCGTCAACGGTCCGGGCGAGGCGCGCGAGGCGGACTTGGGCGTGGCTGCGGGGCGCGGCAACGGGATGATTTACCGCGAAGGGAAGGCGATTCGGCGCGTGAGCGAGGCGGAAATCGTTCCGGCATTGCTCGAGGAAATCGAGCGCTTCGTCCGCGACAAGACTGCGGGCGTCGCCTCCACCGCACCGCTGCTGGAGCCCGAACCGTTTCCCCAAGACCCTCTGAACGTTCTGCCCAGCTGACGTTTGCAAAATATAGTGGCGTCCATTTGCTGTAGCGCCGCTCGGCGCCTGCCCCGCGCGGCGGGGAGCGGCGAAAGACGCCGATCCAGCGCCTGCAGGACAGGCAGTAAAGCTAATTCCAGTGCTTGGCCGTCGGCCAAATCTGCTGCAGCGTCCAACGATGTTGCTGACACCAGTAGATTTCGAAGTGCTCGTCCTGGCGGGAGAGCCGATTTTCGACTTTCCCCACCACCTTCCACTGATCGCAGAGCTCCTCCACTCTCGCGCGTGACTCGTTCAGCATGAGCATGCTTTCGCCCGCGTAGTTGCGCGGGCCCCAGAACCAATAATTCTGATGCCCGGAGATCGCCGCCGGCAGGCCGTACTTTGGCCCATAGAAATCAATGGCACCCGCGTCACCGTAATTCCCGCCCGTGATGGCGGTTTTCGCGCGCACGTCGGGCGGAAGGCTGTTGTAAGCGTGCGCCGTCTCTTTGGCCATCTCCTCCCAGCCGAACATGTCCGCATAAATCTGCTGGTTGAGCGGCCCGAGCGGCTGGTGCTCGACCTGAGGTATGGGGATGTGCAGCGCGTGGACATATTCGACGAAGGCGTCGGCAGATAGCACCGGCAGCGTTATGGGCACAAAAACCAGACCGCCGAGCACCAGCAACGCAGCGTAGGCAGGTCTTACCCAGCGGCCCCCGAGGCGGCTGAACAGCTTGTCTATGGCGACGCCGCCCGCAGCGAACAACATGGCAAACCCCGGCCACAGGTAATAGGCTTTGCCCTTGAGCGCGATGAAGGCGATCATGGTGACGAGAAACGTCCAGCCGAGGATGCGATAGCGCCCGCGCGCGCCTTGTCGCCTCGGCCTGCTTTCGCGGCCGAAGAACAACCACGCCAGGCCGCCCATCCAAATCGCGGCCGTCAGGGGGTTCATGAAAAGCGTTTGCGCGATAACGAATGCCACTGGATTCATCGCCACATCGCGCCCGCTGGCGCGGACGTTGCGCATCAGCTCGAGAAACGGCCAATGGTGCGCGAAGTTCCAGGCGAGGTTGGGGAGCCAGACGAGCAGCGATACAGCGCCGCCCAGCCAGACCCAGGGCCTGGCGAGAGCTTTCCGCTCGCGCGTCAAGACGAGACCCGCGAACACGCCGAGCCCGAAGAAAAGTATCCCATACTTGTTTTCGAGGCCGATTCCCGCCAATAAGCCGAACCAGAGCCAAAGCTTCTGATTCCCGGTTTGAACGATTCGCAACAAGATTGCGGCGCACGCCGTCCAAATCGGCGGCTCGAAAGCGTTCATAGTCAAGAGGTGGAAAAAGGCGAGGTAGCCGAGGGACAAGAGCACCGCGAGCGCGGCGAGAATCTGTGCGTACCGGCAACCGCCGAATGCGCGGGCCATTCTACCCGCGAGCCACACTGTCACCGCGCCCGCCAACGCGGGAAGGAAGCGCAGGGCAAGAAGCGAGTCGCCGGCCGCCTGCCGCTCCAGCCAGGCGATGAGAGCGATGAGCGGCGGCTGGTCCACGTAGCCCCAGGCCAAGTGCTTGCCGCAATCAATGTAGTAGAGTTCATCGCGGAAAATGCCGTAGCGGGTGGCGGTCGCGAGCTGAGCCGCCAGCGCCACGGCGGCAATGTAGAAGACCCACGCAGGGCCGGAAGTCCAGCGGCCCGAGGGGCGGTCTCTCGGCCCGGATGGCGGCGCGATGTCCAAAGCGGCGGGCATCTGGAAAGAACGCGAATTCTACCACGACGGGAATCAGTAGAATGCCTGCTGGCGAGCGCTAAGTAGATGGCGTTAGATTGGAGGTCGCTCGCGAGAACCCGAGGAGGGGTCATGGAGAAATGGGCGGAAGTTGCCTCGATGGATGCAACCGCGCAGGCGGAGCTTGTGCGCAGAAAGGAAGTCCAGCCTGCGGAGCTCGTGGAAGCGGCCATCGAGCGCATCGAGCGGGTGAATCCGCAATTGAACGCGGTGGTCACGCCCATGTTCGACGAAGCCCGGAGGGCGGCGCGCGAGCCCATCCCGGATGGACCGTTTCGCGGCGTCCCGTTTCTTTTGAAGGACCTTTTGGCGGCGTATGCCGGCGTGCCGATGAGTTGGGGCAGCCGGCTGCTTCGGTCTTACGTTCCCATGAGGGACAGCGAACTCGTCCGCCGCTACAAGCGGGCCGGGCTGATCGTCCTCGGCAAGACCAACACGCCGGAGTTCGGCATTCTTCCCACCACCGAGCCGCGTCTGTTTGGTGCGACGCGAAACCCCTGGAATAAGGAGCGTATCACGGGCGGCTCGAGTGGCGGATCGGCGGCTGCCGTGGCCGCGGGCATGGTCCCGGCCGCCCACGGAAACGACGGAGGCGGCTCGATTCGCATCCCGGCTTCCTGTTGCGGCATATTTGGTCTCAAGCCGACGCGCGCGCGGAACCCGCTGGGGCCCGATATCGGCGATATCATGGGGGGCCTGGTGGCCGAGCACGCTCTGACACGTTCCGTGCGCGACAGCGCCGCTATGCTCGATGCGACGGCCGGCCCCGACCTCGGCGACCCTTACTGGGCGCCTCCGCCCGCGCGCCCATTCGCTGAGGAAGTCGGCCGCGACCCGGGGCGGCTTCGCATTGCGTTCACCGCCAAAGCCCCAACGGGAGCGGCGATCGATCTCGAATGCGTGAAGGCGGTCAGAGAGGCCGCAAACCTTTGCGCCGAACTTGGCCACGAGGTGGAGGAAGACTTTCCAAAAATAGACGGCGAGCGATTCAGCAAGAGTTTCATTGACATCTGGGCTTCCGGCAACGCTTCGATGCTCGAGGTGGTCGCGAAGCTCGGCGTGAAACTCGATACAGACGCCATCGAGCCCCTGAGCTGGGCGCTTTACGAAAAGGGGAAAAAGGTTTCAGGGGCGGATTATCTTGTGGCGCAAGGAGTCCTCCAGTCCATGGCGCGGGACGCCGCGAGGTTCATGCAGAAATTCGATCTGCTGCTGACGCCCACGCTTGCCGAGCCACCGTTGCCGCTTGGGTGGTTCGAGCAGCCGCCCGAAAACCCGCTCCAAGCCTTGGACCGGGCCGCAGCTTTCGTTCCTTTCACGCCCATTGCTAATGCCACCGGCCAGCCTGCGATGTCCGTGCCGCTTCATTGGACCTCCGGCGGCCTGCCTGTTGGGACACACTTCATCGCGCGCTTTGGCGACGAGGCGACGCTTTTCCGCCTGGCGGCGCAACTCGAGGCCGTCCGCCCGTGGCGCGACCGCTGGCCGCCGACCGTCTCGAAGGGTGACTGTTAAGCTTGGCGACGCTAGAAGTCATCTCATAAATGTCAGCGGCAGATTCGGGCTCAGGCAGGTCACGGCTGGAGCGGATCCATTTGCATGGTTGGGACGATAATGGTGGATGTCGTCAGACTCTGTCGGCGACGTCAGCCGTCACCCGATTCAACGCGGCCCGCCGCGCTCGATAGTCGGGAAGTGGCAAGCCGCTCTGGACGTTCACCACGCGCGCCCGCGTCGACTCGTCGCCGGCGATCGCCGGCGGCCGCGTATTCGTCGGCTCCAACGACGGCCGCGTCTACGGGCTCGATTTCGCCAGCGGCAAGAAAGTCTGGAATACGAAGCCGCCTCGCCCGTGACGTCCTCCCCGGCCGTCGCCAAGGGCAAGGTCGTCGTCGCCACGGCCGACGGCCAGGTCATCTGCTTCGGATCACGCCAAACGCCAACAGTTGACAGCGTCTCCCAAAGGGAGTACAGTTCCCACTTCCATAGTTCGTCTATGCAAAGAGAAGCTGATGAAAGAAGCTAAGACGAAGAGCAAGAACGAGCTGCTTCCGGGCACGCTCGAGATGTTAATTCTGAAGACGCTGTCGATCGAGTCGATGCACGGCTACGGCATCGCGCAGCACATCCGGATGCTGTCGGCGGACGTGCTGACGATCGAAGAGGGATCGCTGTATCCGGCGCTGCAGCGGATGCTCGTCAAGGGACGGGTGTTGGCCGAGTGGAGGATTTCGGCGAACAACCGGCGAGCGCGCTTCTACACGCTTACGACTGCCGGGAAGAAGCAGCTCGGCGTCGAGGAATCGCGATTCTCCCAGATGTTCGGCGCGATCATGCGCGTGATGAAGACGACGTAATGTCCTGACTCTCAGGAGGGTGCCGTGGGTTCTGTGCTCCGACGTCTGCTGTTCTTCTTCCGGCGGGATCAGTTCGATCGGGATCTGGAAGACGAGCTGCGCTTTCACGAGGAGATGAAGGCGCACGCCCTCGCCGACGCGGATGGTATGAGCGGCGACGAGGCGCGGGCGGCCGCGCGGCGGCGGATTGGCAATCCGCTGCGGCTGCGCGAACAGTCGCGCGAACCGTGGACCTTCGCGACGGTCGAAACGTTCGCGCGGGACGTGCGTC
>QHZN01000417.1 GCA_003225365.1 Acidobacteriota bacterium | reverse complement strand
GGGTTCCCTTAAAACTGAGCAGGATTCCTTGCAGGCCACTTAGCGCTCCCTCGTCAATTCGAACCTGCTGCCCAACTTCTAAATAGGGCCAGGGTTCAGTTCGGAAGCCTGAGAAAACCATCCTCTGAATGGCTTCCATCTCCGTATCTTCGACGGGAACAGGGACGCGACCTCTTCCTACGACGGCAATCACGCCGGGGGTCACAAGAACGGGCAGGCGACTATGTGGATCGAACTGGCAAAATACATAACCCGGAAAGAGAGGCGCGGTTACTTCCTGGGACTTGCCTCTCCAGAGCCTTTCCGTCTTGAATGTCGGGAGGAATGTTTGATACCCCTTTCCCGAAAGCAATGTGGTCGTGGAAGTCTCCCAACGTGTTCTCACTTGAAGTGCGTACCACGCGCCCTCGTTGTGCTCAGTATTCATCTGGTCAAAAGACTCCTCATGGTCGACCGTGGCGGAGATTAGGAGGAAAAACTGCCAAACCCAGCTAAGACACACACGCATCACGGACGTACGTTGCACGTACCGCAATCAGCCTGCCAGAAATGGGGCCCGTAACTCTCGGCGGGATATGGATCACTTTGTCGCTAAGATATTGTAAATAAAATGGTTAGAGAAATCTGCGGTGCAATAAACCGGTAATAACGTCCTTGGGGACTAGCCCGCCCGGTCGAAACGTGAAAACCGTTGCCATCATTTGCCACCAGGTTTCCAAACTCGCCCGGAGCTACAAACTGAGCATTCTCAGCTAGTTCTTGGTTCATTCCGGTAGACGGAAGCTGGCCCTTAGAGCCTCCTAGGGGATC
Organism: Acidobacteriota bacterium; assembly: GCA_003225365.1. GTDB lineage: Bacteria > Acidobacteriota > Terriglobia > UBA7540 > UBA7540 > Gp13-AA74. The sequence continues at coordinate 1,532 of QHZN01000417.1, read as the reverse complement.
CTCTAGGTTCTCTGAATCGACCAAGACAGCAGGCTATCCTGCCCTGACAGGTGGAAGGTTCTGCCGCTGACTCTGCAAAGATTCGCACCAATGACGTGCGCAAGCAGAAGACCGATCAACGCGACGCCGCGCTCTTTCTCGATCAGCGCGACGGCTCCTGCATCTTTCCCGTCTTTTCATTGAGAGTCTTGGTTACGCGCTTGAGGACTTGGTAGGTTCCGCCGCAGTACGGAACTAATTCGGCATCCCACCGCATGCCCCGATTCATGTTCCACTTGTCGCACGTCGCACGGATTGCGTCAAAACTCTTCACGCGCACCCATTCACCCGGCTGCAGATCGAGTCTGGTGGTTGGCGTCCGCATCCCGGCGGCCAGCTTCCCGGAACGGCGCGGGTAGGGTATCCCTCCGCGAAGGCCCTGGAACCTGTTGTAAATCCAACGGAGCAATGGACCAAGGCCGATTCCTAAGTTGACGAGGCCTTGTTGATAGGCCATATAGAGAAAGCCTTTAGAAATTCTACCTAATCCAACGTTTCCCGACTTGTAGTCCTCGACATATTGCCCCCACTCCCACCAGGGAAGAGGTTCGGTTGCGGCAGGAAGCTGCGTCGCCTGACAAACATAAGCCGGCTCACCATCATCATCGGCACGCTTTTGTGTGGCCGCCAACACGTCGGCCTCGGTGCACTGCCCCACTTCAGCTTCCCTTTTCTCTCGTGCCGCGTCCCCGTGGAGTCTTGAATCCGCATCCATCTGATTGAGTTTCCTCAACCAAGCCGTCTTCCAAAAGATCAGACAGGATGCTTCACATCCACCGTGCGATTGACCACTGCAACGAATTCCCTCGAGATGGACGGCATCCCTCATCTTGAGCCCCTTAGAACCGTTAACTGTGTCACATGTTTTGTGGGCGCTCTTGTAGACACGGAAACGCCCGCCGCAGTAGGCGAACATTTCCGGCATGAAGGGCAAATTCTCCAGACAACAGTTCTTATCAAGCGTCGCCAGGATTTCCGCCCGGCTGCGCACTTCGACCCAATCTCCGACCCGAAAGTTCAGCGCTCCGTTCGGGATTGAATTGGACGTCTTCATGTTGACGCATCTCCCTCGCGCGGATAACTCCCAACGTAATCTCAAGATGCTGCTTGAGGTCTGGCAAACTCGAATGATCGCCAGCCCTCAGCAATTTCTCCATCGTGTGTATATCCATGACTCGAGGCCATCGTGTTCGAGGCCTGCGAGTAATAACATTGGGAAATGGATTTCAGTGCTACTCTTCTCGGATCGCCGCCTAAGCAAGCCGAAGAAGAGCACCACGGAGCGAGCTACCGGAGTTTTCTAGGTTCTCTGAACGGACCAAAACAGCAGACGATCCTGCCCTGACAGGTGGAAGGGTTCTGCGTCCGACGGGGAAAACCGAAAGTCCTGGACTGTTCGAGCGGGGACTACTTCGACCGGCACACTTCCTGAAGCAGGAGCACCCTCCTCGTTAACGGGGCGAGGTTGAACAGACTGGCGTCCGCATGCGCTC
>QHZN01000418.1:1614-2790 GCA_003225365.1 Acidobacteriota bacterium | reverse complement strand
CTCGTTCGGAAGATGAGCAAGGCGAATCCCCTCTGGGGAGCGCCGCGTATCCATGGGGAACTGCTCAAAATCGGTATCGAAGTGTCCCAAGCGACGGTGGCGAAGTACATGGGTCGCCAATGCAAGCCGCCCTCCCAGACCTGGCGTACTTTTCTTGAGAACCACGTGCAGCAGTTGGTCTCGACGGACTTCTTCGTCGTGCCGACCGTCACTTTTCGAGTTCTATATGTCTTTATCGTCTTGGCGCACGATCGGCGGCGCCTGCTCCATTTCAAGGTTACCGCCCATCCCACTTCGGAATGGACAGCGCAACAGCTGGTTGAGGCGTTCCCTTGGGGCAACGCACCGCGCTACCTACTCCACGATCGCGACTCGATTTATGAAGGGCCATTCCGTCAGCGAGTTCGAGGGATGGCGACTGAGGAAGTTCTGACGGCTCCCCGCTCGCCTTGGCAGAGTCCCTACGTCGAGCGTCTGGTGGGCTCGATGCGCCGGGAGTGTCTGGACCATGTCGTTATATTCGGTGAATCTTCTCTGCGTAGCATTCTAAAGTCCTACATGGCTTACTACCTCCGCTCGCGCACGCATCTGGCGTTGGCCAAAGATGCGCCGGAATCACGGGCCATTCAATCGCCGGAACTCGGAGCAGTGATCGAGATCCCCGAAGTGGGAGGACTCCATCACCGTTATGAACGGCGAGCCGCCTGAAGCGTTACTCCCCTCACCATCTGAGCCTCCTCTCTGCGCCATCCACTATTGAGGTTGTACAGTAAATTTACGCGCAGACTTCGGCAGTCGTCCCCTCTGGACGTGGGGGCATCGGACGATCACAGGAAGCTCGAAAAGGAAGTTGCAGTATGGAAACTGTGTGACGTCATGCCGAATCGGTTTCGCGTCACAATCGAGTTCTTGGTAGGCACAGCGGTAGGCTTCCCGCCGCTTGCACCGTACTTTTCCCGTGCGAGGTCCTTCCCCCGCGCGGGCCGCCTGGACTGTAGTCGTACTCCTCGCGTGCCTAACGGTCCTGCCCGCAACGGCGACGTGATCTTCCAACCATCCAGACAGTGCTTAGGCGAGAAATCACGGAGTGCTGTCCGACTGGGGAACCTGAAGCTTCAGTTGCTTATCCTTTAAGTTCCTGGTCAGTTCAAATTCCTGCTCGGCCTCTTTGCGCTG
>QHZN01000418.1:0-1543 GCA_003225365.1 Acidobacteriota bacterium | reverse complement strand
AAATTCCTGCTCGGCCTCTTTGCGCTGACCCGCGAGTAGGTAGGCCCGCCCGAGCTGATAGTGAGCGTAGGCCTTCTGGGGGTCCAATTGGACGGCCGTCCTGAGCTCCGCCAGGGCCTCCGGTGTGTCGCCTTCCTGCAAAAGAGCCGTCCCAAGACTGTAGTGAGCGTCGGCGTATAGAGGGTTTTCCTGGATGACCTGCCTCAGCAAGCCCATCGCTTCCGCCACCTGCTGTTGCTTCAATAAAACGAAGGCCAGGTCGTAACGGGCATTCCAAGCGTCCGGATGAGCCTCGAGTTCAGCTTGGAACTCTTTGCCGGCTTCCCGCAGTTGACCGCGCTGCAATTTTAATATTCCCAGAGAGAGATGCGCGGAAGCGGTGTGAGGATCGAGTTCGAGGGCTCGCTCGAATTCCTGTTCGGCTTGCGGTGTCTGACCCTGCGACGCATAGGCCTTCCCCAACAGCATATGGACGGCTGCCGAATTCGGATGCGACTTGAGCAGCTCAGCAAAAACATTTTGGGCTTCCTTGTCATGATGGGAACGCGCCAGCGCGCCACCCAGAGCCAGGAGAATTTCCGCGTCGTCCGGGGAGCCAGCGCGAGCCTTCTCGAGGAGCCGGACGGCCTGGTCGTAATCACCCAGTTCGAAGTAGGTGAACCCCAGATATTTTTGGGCTGAACGATCAGAGGGGTTCTGAGCGACTGCGCTATCCAGGGCTTTTGAAGCCTCGACAAATTGTTCGCCTTTGAAAAGAGCCAGGCCAAGCCTAAAATCAATCGCCGGGAAATCCGGCTGCAGATTCCGGACTTGCTCAAACTCGTCGGCCGCTCGGCCAAACATCCCATTGCGCGCCGCGATGAGTCCCAAATAATTGTGAGCACTGACCACGACCTGTCCGTAAACCTTCATGAACTGTTGCTGCTCGGGCGTGAGGGATGCGGAGGGAGTAGGGTCCCTCCAAACGACTGTCGGAGCAGGGGCGGAAAGTCCTGCAAGCGATTGCCGCAGCCGGGCATCCGTGTCCGTGATTTCATTTTCTTGGCGATATTCCGCCGAGGATAGTTGAGCCGCCTGTTTGGCCTCCCGTTCGCTCGCCGCGCGGTCTCCCAGAGCCCGATATGCTCGGCTGAGCAAGAGGTGAGCACGATAAACAGGAAATCGAGTCCCGGCAGGTTGTTTTGCCAAGGCCAGGCCCTTCTGAAGCGCGCCGATGGCTTGCCGCGCATCGCCTTGATCCAAGTAAACATTGCCCAGATAAAAATACGTTTCTGGTTGTTGGGGAGCCAGTTGAAGGGCTTCCCGAAGGATTCGGCCGGCATCGTCCCAGCGCCGCTGGAATGTGAGCAGCACGCCCAGCAAATATTGAGCCTCAAACTCATCGGGGAACAAACGCCTCTCTTGATCCAGCTCGCTTTGGGCCGCCTTCAGGACACTCGCTCCGCTCTCGCGCAAAAGCGCGACCGCCAAAAGGTAGTGGGCATATCGGGCTTTGGGGTCAATGGCGAGGGCCCGGCGTAGTTCGCGGCGAGCCGTTGTCTGG
>QHZN01000097.1 GCA_003225365.1 Acidobacteriota bacterium | reverse complement strand
CATGAGCCGGGGGTGATTTCCTTCGCCGCCGCGCACGGCTCCGACGAGCTGACCCCGCTCGACCTGGTCCGCCGAGCCACGGACGCGGTGCTGCGCCGCGAGGGCGGAAGCTTGCTTCAATACGGCTCGAGCGACGGCTACCCGCCGCTCAAGCGCTACCTCCAGGGCAGGATGCGCCGCGACGGTATGGCCGTGGAGCTGGACGAGCTCCTCATCACCAACGGTTGCCAGCAGTCGCTCGACCTGGTGCGGCGCTCGCTGGTGGCGCCGGGCGACGTGGTGGTTTGCGAAAATCCCACTTACACGGGCCTCTGGAATGTTTTCGACACGCCCGGCATTCGACTGGTCGGCGCGCCCGTCACGAGCGAGGGCATGGACTTGGATTTTGTTTCCGCCGCGCTCGAGCAGAGCAAAGTGAAGCTCATTTTCGCCAGCCCCAATTTCCAGAACCCCACGGGCCGCAGCATGCCGCTCGCCTCGCGGAAGCGCCTCTTGGAGCTCGCGGAAAAATTTCAGGTGCCGGTGGTTGAGGACGATATTTACGGCGTTCTGGCTTACAACGGCCGCGAGCTCGCGCCCCTCAAAGCGCTCGATGCGTCGGGTCTGGTCATTTATCTGAATAGCTTTTCGAAGGTCGGATTCTCCGGCCTGCGCGTGGGATGGATTGCCGCCTCGCGGCGCGTCGTCGAGCGCCTGACCGCTGCCAAGCAGCGCGCGGATCTCCACACCAATCTGCTCGGCCAAGCCGTGCTCGAAGAGCTCGGCCGGCGCGGATGGCTCGACAAGCATATTCGGAAGCTGAAGAAGCTTTACGCGCACAAGCTCAGCGTGCTCGGCGGCTCGCTCGAGCGGCATTTCCCGCCGGAAGCGAAAGTCCATTATCCGGACGGTGGAATGGCCGTCTGGGTCGAGCTGCCGGGGGGCATGGATGCGGCCGAAATCCTGGTGAAGGCGCGCGACCGGCACGTGCTCTTTGCGCCGTCGCGTTATTTCTATTTTCAGAACCCACGCCACAACGCTTTTCGGCTATGCTTTACGGCAGTCACAGACGAGCGGATCGTCGAGGGCATCCGCATCCTCGGCGAGTTGCTGCGGGAGGAAGTGCGGCGGGCGGCGGCAGGGAAGCGACAGAGGACCGCAAGCTCGGAAGTGGCTTTAGTTTAAGACGTCCGTTGTCCTTGGTCCTTTGTCAATGGCCGAAGTTCGAAAATCGAATCCGTCAGCCGACGGAGAAAATCGCGGCGAGTTTCGAATTTCGTTTTCACTGACCACGGACAACTGACTACGGACGTTTTTCAAGGAGGCAATATGTGGCAATACGATGAAACGATGAAGCTGAAAGTCGGACTGGCGGAGATGCTCAAGGGCGGCGTGATCATGGACGTCACCACCGCCGAGCAGGCGAAGATTGCCGAGGACGCGGGCGCCTGCGCGGTGATGGCGCTCGAGCGCGTTCCCGCGGACATTCGCAAGGAGGGGGGCGTCGCGCGCATGGCGTCCATCAAGATCATCAAACAAATTATGGACGCGGTGACGATCCCCGTCATGGCCAAGGCGCGCATCGGACATTTCGCCGAGGCACAGGTGCTCGAAGCCGTGGGCGTGGACTACGTTGACGAAAGCGAAGTCCTGACACCCGCCGACGAAGAGCACCACATCCACAAGTGGCCCTACAAAGCGCCGTTCGTCTGCGGCGCCCGAAACCTCGGCGAGGCGCTGCGGCGCATCGGCGAGGGCGCGGCCATGATCCGCACCAAGGGCGAGGCGGGCTCGGGGAACATCGTCGAAGCCGTCCGCCACCTGCGCGCGATCACGGGCGAAATTCGACTGTTGACCACGCTGCGCGAAGAAGAGCTCATGGCGAAGGCGAAAGAGCTCGGCGCGCCGCTGGACTTGGTCAAATGGGTTGCCGAGCACGGCCGGCTGCCCGTGCCGAACTTTAGCGCCGGCGGCATTGCGACGCCCGCCGACGCTTCCCTCGTCATGCAATTGGGCGCGGAAGCCTGCTTCGTTGGCTCGGGCATCTTCAAATCCGCCGATCCCGACAAGCGCGCCAAGGCCATCGTCCGAGCCACCACGCACTATAACGACGCGAAAATCGTCGCCGAGTGCTCCGAAGAGCTCGGCGAAGCGATGCGCGGCCTGGACGTGGCGAAAATGAAGCCGGAAGAATTGCTGCAAACGCGGGGTTGGTAGGAATTAAGAATGCTGAATGTTGCACGCATCTCCGTCAGCAGGTGCTTTGATCAGGAAACCGGTTGCGGGCGCTAGGGCCCGCAATGTGAAGGGGGGCGGTTTGAATGGGCGCGACAAAGGAAGACGCGAAAAAACTGATTGATGCTCTGCCCGAACACGCGACTTGGGACGATATCATGTATGAATTTTACGTGAAGAAGAAGCTTGAAAAGGCCCTTGAAGAAGCCGCCGCAGGCGATGTCGTTTCGCACGAGGCAGTGAAGAAGCAGCTCCTTTCGAAATGACGAAAATTGAATGGACGAGCTCCGCTGTCCGCGACGTAAAGAGCTTGCGAGATTATATCGCACAAGATTCCGAGTGGTATGCCGATCGGTTCGCAGAAAGAGTCATACAAGCTGTCGAGAACCTGGCCGCGTATCCATTAATGGGCCGGAAGGTGCCCGAGGCCGATGAAGACGCGATACGGGAAATATTTTTTCGGCGATATCGGATCATGTATCGAGTTGAAACACCTCGTATTCTGGTCCTGATGGTCATTCATGGCGGGCGCGACTTGACCCAAATCAACCCGAAGCCGTGGGAAATTTTGTGAGACACATGCCGAGTGGCACATGAATTTTTGGTCATCATCGAAAAGGGCCGCAGGAATTTTGGCGCTTACGTGCCGGTCCTTCCCGGTTGCGCAGTGGTCGCGGAAACGCGAGAGGAAGTGTTGAGGCTGATTCGTGAAGCCATCAAGCTTCACCTCGAAAGCTTGCGCGAAAGCGGCGACCCGGTCCCCGAGCCGAGCTCGACGACAGAAACCGTGCAAGTCTGAGACGAAACCGGCGGCCATGCGCGGCCTCGACGTGGCAAAAATGAAGCCGGAAGAGCTGTGGCAAACGCGGGGATCGTAAGAATCCTGAATTCTGAGTTATGAATCCGGACCGCCAAGTGTTGACAGCCCCGCACCAGTGAGATATGTCGTCGTTGTCGAGAAAGGGGAAAAAGGCAGTGGGCATACGTGCCCGACTTGCCCGGGCGCACCGGTGTGGCCGACACGCGCGAGGAAGCCCTGCGACTTATTCGCCAAGGAATCGAACCTCACAGTGTCGGCCTCCGGGAGGGAAGCTGGCCCGTCCCCACCGCTTCTTCGACGACGGATTGCGTTCAAGTAAAGCCCTAGCCTGAGAGGCAGCCATGGAGCGCAGGTTGACGAAGGTCTTCATGATTGCTTTCGTCGCGTTGCTGCTTGCAGCAAGGCCGGCCCGGACAAGCGGGACAGCGAAGGGCAAATTCGAGCCATACGTTTTCGGAGTCACGAGCGGGAACGTGGGGTGCGTGATTCTCAAGCAGCATACGGCGATCAAGAAAAAATGGCTTGCCGCTGGAGTTCTCGCTGGGGTTGGAGAGTTTAAGGTTGTGCAAACGTTCCACTACCAGATAAAGGAAACGAAATTCCAGGGCCGCGAAGGATCTCAAGAGCTCGGCCGAATCGCGCGGGAAGATCGGGTAAAATTCGTCGTAATTCCAAGCGACTATACGCCGGATCAGTTGAAAACGGCGTCGGAGCAATGCCAGAAGAACTCACTAACCCAACCCCGGTTCCTGGCGCCACCCTCACAGACTCTTGCGGATTCCGGCGGCGAAGTGCCGTCCGCCCCAGATATCACTTTGCCTGAAGCTGTTTATCAGCCGGGGCCTGCCTACACGCCCGAGGCGAGGAAAGCCGGCATCGAGGGGCCAATAGAGCTTTGGATATCCATCGACGACCATGGATAATGTTACTGACGCGCGTGTCGTGAAGGGGCTTGGCTACGGCCTTGACGAGGAGGCTGTGAAGATCGCAAAAACTTGGAAATTTAAGCCGGCCACGCAAGGTAATAAACCCGTCCCGCTGAGTTTAATGGCAGTAGTGAGCTTCAGGCTAAACGAATAGACCCCACAAGTCGGTCGGGAGACCGACCGGTGCGGCGAATCAACGAGGGGGAAAAGGACATGGCTGACTCGCGGTACCCCATTGGCAAATTCACCTGGCCCGAGAAAATGACGGACGATGGTCGGCGGAAATGCATCCAGCAGATTGAGGAAACGCCCGCGAAGCTGCGCCAGGCCGTGCAAGGGCTTTCCGAGAAGCAGCTTGACACGCCCTATCGCGAAGGTGGCTGGACCGTGCGGCAGGTGGCGCATCATCTTGCGGACAGCCACCTGAACGCCTTCATTCGTTTCAAGCTGACGCTGACGGAGAACGAGCCGACAATCAAGCCTTACGAGCAACAGCTCTGGGCGGAGCTGGTGGATGCAAAGAACGCGCCCATTGAGGTCTCGCTCCTGCTCCTCGATAGCCTGCACCAGCGCTGGGTGATGATGCTCATGGCGATGAAGCCGGAAGATTACGCGCGCAAATTCCGGCATCCGGAAATGGGCGTTCTCGATCTCAACCAATATCTGGCACAATACGCCTGGCACGGGCGGCACCACGTCGCACACGTCGCAGGATTGCGAGAGCGCATGGGGTGGTAGGCGGCAGGAGCTAGGATTCAGGAGTCAGATTCAGAAGGCTGAGTGCAAAAGGCAAAAGGCAAAAGGCAGAACCTTTCACCGGATGGGTTCATCAAAGCATGTCAGGAACTAACGAGATTTCATTCACCCAGAGGAGGAGACTAAAATGCCGGTTCGCACCGCGGAAGCGGAATGGAAAGGGAATTTGATGGGAGGTCAGGGCCACATGAAGATGGCTTCGGGCTCCTATGACGGCCCGTTTACGTTCAAGTCGCGCATGGAGAGCGGCCCGGGAACCAATCCCGAAGAGCTCATCGGCGCGGCGCACGCGGGTTGTTTCTCGATGGCGTTTTCCGCAACGCTCGAGAAGAACGGGTTCGCGCCCAAACGCGTGCACACACAAGCCCGGGTGACTTTTGAGAAAGTTGGCGACGGCTTTGCGATTACAAAGATTGACCTCGACACGGAGGGCGAAGTGCCGGGAATCGACAACGGGAAATTCCAGGAGCTCGCCGAGGCTGCGAAGAAGGGTTGTCCGGTATCGAAGGCCCTGGCGGGGACGAAGATCAACCTGGTGGCGAAGCTGGCTGAGTAAAGGCAAAAGGCAAAAGGCAATGAAGATGCTTGAGCGCATCGGCGCTCCCTGGAAGTTGGTGAAGAGCGCGCACGATCTGGAGGAAGTGGACGCTCTCATCATGCCGGGCGGCGAGAGCACGACGATGCTGAAATTTTTCTCCGAGGAGGGCTTGGGCCCTGCGATCAAGAAATTCGCCGGAGAGGGCAAGCCCGTCTTTGGCACCTGCGCGGGCGCGATCCTTCTGGCTCGTGAAGTTTCAAATCCGCCGCAGGAGAAGCTCGCGCTGCTCGACATCGCCATCGAGCGCAACGCCTACGGCCGCCAGGTAGACAGTTCCATCCGCCAAGGTGAGTGTCCCGAGCTCGCCTCGCATCCCCTCGAAATGGTTTTCATTCGCGCGCCTATCATCCGTCGCGTCGGCGCCGGCGTCAAAGTGCTTGGCCATTCGGGCGAGCTGCCGGTGCTCGTGGAGCAAGAGAACATACTCGCCGCCACGTTTCATCCCGAGCTGACCGAAGACGAAACCATCCACCGCTACTTTCTCCAAAAGATATAACCGCCCTCATAAGCGTGGCCGTGTTGATTTCGAATTCCCGGCTACTTTAGGATGATCGGGGCTCGAGATGGGGCGAGGGACCAGGCCGGCGAGAGCAGGGATGTTTCTGTGCGGCATGATTCTGGTGCCTCGACCGCCGGCTTGGGCGGAGCACCCCTGCGCAAAATGCCATCCGAAGGAAGTCGCAGGATACGCGGTCACACAAATGGCGCGCGCGCTGGGGCCGCCGAAGGCAAGGCCGCCGGGGAAATTCTTTCACGCCTTATCCGGGACTCGTTTTTCCATCCAGTCGACGCCCGCCCGGATGGTGCAGCGGATCGAGCGGCGGGGCGCGATGGGCGAATACACCGTGGCTTACGCGCTCGGCTCAGGCTCCCACGCCTACGCTTACCTCATCGAGCTCGACGGGCACTTGTTTCAATCGCCGATCGGCTATTTTGCCGGCCGCGGCTGGGGGATGTCGCCGGGTTACGAAAGCAACCGGTCCCCGGACTTTTATCGGCCCGTCACGCGCGATTGTTTATTCTGCCACTCCGGGAGCGCGCGGCCGGTCGAGGGCACGTTCAACACTTATCAAAACCCGCCGTTTGAAGCCGAGGGCATCACCTGCGAGCGCTGCCACGGGCCCTCCGAGGCGCACCTTCAGAATCCCGTCCCGGGCTCCATCATCAATCCGGCCAATCTCCCCGAGCGCGCGCGCGCCAGTGTTTGCGAGCAGTGCCACCTTGCGGGCGAAGAACGCATTCCGAATCCCGGGAAACAATTGAGCGACTTCCGGTCCGGCATGGAGCTCGAAGACGTTTACGCGGTGTATGTGAGCAAAGTTTCGCGGGACCCCGAAGGCGTGAACCCGCTCCGAGTGGTAAGCCAAGTCGAGCAATTGGCGCTCAGCCACTGCGCGCGGGAGAGCCGTGGCAAACTCTGGTGCGGAACTTGTCACGATCCGCACGTTCAGCCCGCGAACCCCAAGACTTACTTCCGCGCGCGCTGCCTTTCCTGCCACGGCGCGGCGCTCCTCGCCAAGCACTCGAAGCCGGATTTCGACTGCCTCGGCTGCCACATGCCGCAGCGGCCGGTTTCGGATGGCGCGCACACGGTGTTTACAGACCATCGCATCGCGCGCCGGCCGGCGCCAGCCTCGGCATCGGTCTCGAGCGTCGAGCTGCCGACGGAGCTGGTCGCCTGGCGCGAGCCCGCTGGCGCTCTCGCCGAGCGCAATCGCGGGCTTGCGGAGATCAAGGTCGGCGACCGGCTGGAATCGTTTTCGATGGTTAACGACGGATTTAAGCGGCTCATGGCGTGCTGGGACAAGTTCCCCGACGACCCCGCCGTCCTGATGGGAATCGGCAAAGGGTTTCTCGTAGCGAACGACGGCGCACACGCCGCTCAGGTCTTCGAGCTGGCGATCCAAAAGCAGCCAAACGTCGCGCTCGGGTATCTTTACGCGGGACTGGCGTGGAGAAGTGCGCACGACGAAACTAAAGCCGTTGGGTACCTGGAGCGGGCGGTCGCGCTCGATCCGCAAATGGAGCAGCCCTACCACGTGCTCCTGGACATTTATTCCGAGGCGGGCAACCGTGAGATGGTCCGTCGAACCTTTGAGCGCTATCACCAAGCCTTCCCAAATAAAATTGACGCCCAGATCGGGCTCCGCGAGACCAAAGGCGGCTTATGAATAAAACACACTTCGCCATTCTGCTTTCTCTGGCCCTTTTGGGGCCCACGGCCCTTGTGCTGGTGCGCGCCGAGATGCCGGGCGAGGCCGAGCCGGCATCCTTCGTGGTCGCGAAAAACGTGATGGTACCGATGCGTGACGGTGTGCGCCTCGCGACCGATATTTATTTTCCGGCGAAAGATGGCGTGAAACTTGAAGGAAAGTTTCCGGCGATACTTGAGCGTTCTCCTTACAACAAGGATGGGGCGTCGGAGCACTGGGGGCCGTTTTATGCGAGCCGCGGCTACTCGGCGATTTCCCAGGATACGCGAGGCCGCTACGGCTCCGAGGGCGTCTGGCACATGATGACCGACGACGTGGCCGACGGCTGCGACACGGCCGCGTGGATCGTCGCACAGCCCTGGAGCGACGGGAAATTCGCAACTTTCGGCACTTCCTACGTCGGCGGCACCCAGCACGCGCTCGGCGAGTGCGGCCCGCCGGGTCTGGCGGCGGAAGTGCCCGTGGATGCCGTCTCGAACGCCGGCTATTTCGGCATGAGGAACGGCGGGGCATTCGAGCTGCGCTTCATGAATTGGATTTTTTCGATCGGCGCGCCCGAGGGCAGCCGCGAGGCGCGCGACCCGGCCACGCGGGCTCGACTCGAAGAGGCTCGCCGGCACGTGCGCGAGTACCTGCTGAACCTTCCCATCCGCAAAGGCACAACACCCCTCGCGCTCGCTCCCGAATACGAAGACTGGCTGGTCTTCGCGCTGGGCCACGGCGTGAATGACGACTACTGGAAACAGCCCGGATTCGACGTGGTGGACCAGGTGGCGAGCTACAAAGACGTTCCCGTATATCTCGTCGGCGGGTGGTACGATTCCTGGGCGCGGCAGACGACGATGACCTACATGGCACTGGCCATGGCCAAGCACGGGCCCATCAAAATGATTGTCGGTCCATGGATTCACGGCCAGCACATGCACTCGGCGCAGGGTGAGGTGGATTTCGGCGCGAGCGCCGCGATAGATACCGACGCCTTCCACCTTCGCTGGTACGACCGATGGCTGAAAGGAGAGGCGAACGACGTCGAGAAGGAAGCGCCGGTGAAGATTTTCGTGATGGGGGGCGCAAGCGAAGAGAAGACCGCTGAGGGGCGGCACCTCCACGGCGGCATCTGGCGCGACGAGCAGGAGTGGCCGCTCGCCCGCACCCGCTGGACGCCCTTTTACCTCCACGCCGACGGGACGCTCGCGGCCGACCTGCCTTCCGAACACGTCAGCAGCACGGGCTACGATTTCGACCCGCGACATCCCGTGCCGACCATTGGCGGCAATATCTCTTCCGGCGACGGCATCCTGCTGCAAGGCGCGTGGGACCAAACTTGCGGCGCCCAAGTCTGGAACTGCACGGACTCGCTGGCGCTCGCGGCGCGGCACGATGTGCTGGTTTACCAGACACCCTCTCTCCGCGAGGACGTCGAAGTCACCGGGCCGATTGACGTAAAGCTTTGGGCTTCTTCTACCGCGGTGGACACGGACTTCACGGCGAAACTCATTGACGTGCATCCCCCGTCTAAGGATTTCCCCGGCGGCATCGCCATGAATCTCGAAGACGGCATCATTCGCGCGCGGTTTCGCAACTCGCTTGAGCGGGAAGAATTGATGAATCCCGGTCAGATTTACGAATTCACTATCCGACTTTACCCCACTTCGAATGTCTTCAAGGC
>QHZN01000234.1 GCA_003225365.1 Acidobacteriota bacterium | reverse complement strand
CGCGCTCGAATTAAATCCGGATTCGCGCGCAACAATCGCTCGAGTGCGGTCACGTCACCGTCAACGATCGCGTCGACGGCCGATTCGAATTGGGAGACGGGAGACCGCTCCTGAGTCACCGCTTCGACGTATCCGGCCAGCTCCAGCCAACTCTCGAAGTAGTTCCAGCGAGCGACAATGAATTGAGCATCGGCTAGCGCGAACGTAGTGCTTCGAACCTCGGAATCCGACATCTCGCGGAAGCGAGGGTGGTCGTTTTTAATACGCCAGATCGACTCCGGGTCCCCAAGCTTATGGCCTTCGACGAGGTCCTGAGCTTGCTTCTCGTATTGCTCCAGGGGGGCTCGAGTGGGGAGTTCATTGAGTTTCATTACGAACTCCCTTTCATGACTACGCCTAGAATCTGCCGGAAGCAACCGGAACCCGCAAGTTTGGCTTTCGCAATCCGGCTGGTAATGGACTCATCTTCTACGGCGACTTCTGAAGTCTGTTACCGCGTTCGGCTTATAGCTACCGAAGCTTTCTGGGACGTTCGCCAATACCCGCATGTAACACCGCGCGGTCGAGTATTGAATCGCGATGATCGGCATGCGTTCGCCCTCACTCGATGGGGCACCTTGCCTCAAGACTCCGCAAGTCTCGCCAGCCGTAACCTCCATGAAACTCGCCCGAGTCGGTGAGTAGCCTTTCCGCCCCTAGCGCTTCGTAGAACCTATTGGATGGATTCCGAGCTTCGCCAAACAGCAGCATCGATTGAATGCACTGGCTGAGAAACCGGCGGGCAACGTAACCGATAAGCCGGCTCCCCAGACCCAAGCGCTGGTATTCACGAAGCAGGTAGATTTTGTTCAGTTCGCCAGCGAAGTCCGGCAAATCACCAGTGTACGGGATCCCTTTAGCAAACCCTATGAGATCGCCATTCTGGCGCTCGATGACAAAGCAGAACCAATTCCCGTCCGCATTGGCGAACGCCTGACGCCACTGCCATTCGCGGATCTCGTAGGTCGGCCCGCGGCCCCCGTGCGTTTGTCTGAAGGTTACAACGTGAAGGCGGGCGATAGCGGGCACGTCCTCGGGTGTTCCGTCCCGAATGACGAAGGACGCCCGCGTCTCTCCCCGCTTACTAAGCAGGCTCCTATTGGCGGCCTTCGAAGGCCGCGCAGGAAGCGAACGGCCGAGTCGATGGTACTCTTCAGCCATACCATGCCCACGTTTCCCATGATAAATAGCAGACCTGCGGAAATTTATCCAGGAGTCAAGAACCTGCTGCGGAGGAGAAGGGGCTTGAGTGGCGACCCGCGAAATACGCCGTTGTGTTTACGGACCGCCGGAGGAATCATCCCAGGTTGGGCTCAAACAGACTCGCTACGGCTTCGCGGTAATCCCAGTCAATCCTAGAATCATGGTAAAATACGCAATTGGTTTGCTCCCACGGAGCGAAACTCCGCTTCGCGGAGCTGAGGCAGTGTCGGCATCTTCGGAACAAGGACCACAATGCCTAAGGTCGGAATAGTGAGTCTCGGCTGTCCCAAGAATCTGGTGGACAGCGAAGTGATGCTTGGCGCGCTTGCCGGCGGCGGCTGGGAGATCGTCCCCCAAGCCGAGGACGCCGATGTCTTGGTCGTCAACACTTGCAGCTTCATCGAGCCCGCCAAGCGCGAGTCCATCGAAACTATCCTCGAGATGGCCGAGCACAAGAAGGCGGGCCGGGCGAAGCGTCTGGTGGTGGCCGGCTGTTTGGTAGAGCGCTACCGCGACCAGATTCTCGAAGAAATCCCCGAGGTGGACTGTGTCATCGGGACGAACGAGCTCGAGCGCGTGCTCGAAGCCTGCGCCTTCGAAGCGGCGGGGCCGAAGTCGTTCGGCCCGGCCGAGCCCTACCTCTATCACGAATTCACGCCGCGGCTCCTGGCCACGCCTAGGTACACCGCCTACGTCAAAATCGCTGAAGGCTGCGATCACCCGTGCTCGTTTTGCGTGATTCCGCAGATGCGCGGCCGCTTCCGGTCGCGGCGGTTCGAGTCGCTGCGCAGTGAGGTGACGAACCTGGCGCGGCGCGGCGTCCGCGAGATCACGCTCATCGGCCAGGACACCACCAGCTATGGCGAAGACCTGAGCCTGCGTGGCGGGCTCGCGACGTTGGTGCGCGAACTCGGCACGATCGCGGAACTCGTCTGGCTGCGCTTCCTCTATTGCTACCCGAACCGTTTGAACGACGCTTTGATAGCATCCGTCGCCGAGACGCCCAAGACGGCGAAATATTTCGATATTCCCTTGCAGCATGCCAGCCGCAACATCTTGAAGCTTATGCGCCGAGGCTCGGATGGCGACCATTTTCTGAAGCTCCTCGAAAAGATTCGGCGAGCCATACCGGACGTCGCCTTGCGCACGTCTTTCATCGTGGGTTTTCCGGGAGAGACGGACGCGGATTTTCGAGTCCTACTCGACTTTGTGGCTGCGGCCGAATTCGACCATGTGGGCGCCTTTCTTTACTCGAATGAGGAGACCAGCGCCTCCTTCGGCCTCCCCCACCAAGTCCCCGCGCGCGTTGCGCGGCGGCGGCAACGCGCGCTCTTGGCGCTGCAGCGCAAGATTTCACGCCGGAAGCTCCGCGCCAAGGTGGGGACGCGGCTGCCCGTGCTGGTCGAGGGGCGGTCGGAAGAATCGGACATGCTCTTTACTGCGCGCACCGAAGGCCAGGCGCCGGAGATCGACGGCCGCGTGTTCATCAACGATTTCGAGGGAACGGAGCCAACGGCCGGAGAGTTCCGCTGGGCGAAAGTCACCGAGGCCTTCGACTACGACCTGGTGGCGAAGCTTGACAAGGAGTTTTTCGCCGAGCCCCTCATCGCTCGGGGGGGCGCTCCAGCAGCGGCCCTGGTGGAAATTGGCTCGGCGGCTGTGCACGAGGGTGGCCATGCGATGTCCTCTGTGTAAGAAACCCGTGAGCAACGACCGCAACCCGGACTGGCCCTTTTGCGGTGAGCGTTGCCGCCTGCTCGACCTCGACAATTGGCTGAGCGGGCGCTATCGCATCTCGACGACGACCCAGACTGCCGAGAAGGTCCCGAACGGCGCTGAAGCCGGTCGGCGGCTCAAAGGAGACTGTGGCTGAGGCGTCCCGCAGGCGCGGGATGGCGGTCTGGATCGCCACCGGCGGCGGTGCGGGTTATTTTCCGGTCGCTCCCGGAACGGTAGGATCGCTTGAAGGAATCGTCACGGTCCTGCTCCTCCAGTTTCTCCCCGTCGGGCGGATTGGGCACTCGCTGGCGCTGGGAGCGGTGATCGCGACGGTTTTTGCGGTGGGTGTCTGGTCAGCCGGGCGGGCGGCGGTCTTTTTCGGGAGCCAGGACCCTGGACGCGTTGTCATTGACGAAGTGGCCGGCCAGATGCTCACATTTGTAGCGCAGCCCCTGGTCGGCTGGACCTGGCTCGTGGCCGGCTTTGCACTTTTCCGAGCGCTGGATATCCTGAAGCCCTTTCCGGCCGACGGGGCTGAAAACCTCCCCGGCGGCTGGGGGATCATGACGGACGATCTGGTGGCGGGAATTTACAGCCTTATGGCATTGGGTTTTTTGCAGTGGTTATTCGCGTAGAACTCTGCGTGGGCCGCGTTTCCGGATATGACAAAAATAGGGCCTCCCAAAGGCCGACCTCAAATTGAGCGCGTGGAGCCGAAAGCCGCCATTACCGGCGGAGAGATTGCCATCCATGGTCACGGGCTGGCGGAAAACGGTCGGCGTCCGCGAGTGCGCTTCGGGGAGCTGGCGGCGACCTTGCTACTGAGCTCACCCAATCGCCTGGTGGTACGAGTTCCGGAGGGGGCCATTAGCGGCGAGCTGACCGTGGACACAGGCGAAGGGGTCACCCCGGCTGTCTCGGTGGCGCTCGGGATTCCCATCGCCGAAAACATTCATCCCGTGGCGAACCCCGCCCTCGACGCCGCGGGGAACATCTACACGACCTTCAGCGGGAGCCGCGGCCAGAAGGTCCCGGTTTCGCTTTACAAAGTTGACCGCGACCATGTCCTGCGCCCATTCCTGACCGATTTGATGAACCCCACGGGACTAGCAGTGGACCGTGAAGGCCTCCTGTACGTTTCCAGCCGAATGGAAGGAACCATCTACCTCGTGAACCCGGACGGCCACCGCACGCTCTATGCGGAAGGTATGGGCATCGCCACGGGCATTGCGTTCGACACGGATGAAAACCTTTACGTCGGCGACCGCAGCGGGACGATTTTCAAAATTAATCGCGACAAACAGATTTTTGTATTCGCGACCATGGAACCGAGTGTGGCGGCGTATCACCTGGCCTTCAGCGCTGCGGGCGAGCTTTTTGTCACCGGGCCGACCACCTCCAGTTACGACCACCTCTACCGAATCACGCCCGCCGGGGAAGTGCGATCTTTTTATCGCGGCCTCGGCCGCCCTCAGGGACTGGCGTTCGACGCGCGCGGGAACATTTACGTGGCCGCTTCCCTGGCGGGGCGGCGTGGAGTGGTTCGCCTGAATCCCCAAGCGGAGCCGGAGCTGGCGGTTTCGGGGAACGGTATCGTCGGGCTCGCCTTCACCGGCCACCGCTCGATGATCCTGGCCACCACGAATTCCCTGATCGAACTGTTCGTGGATGTCGAAGGAAAGCCACTGTTAGGATGACGACCAATGGGTGGCAGGAAGTCAAGGAGGTTAAAGGATGAAGGATAAGGGGTGAAGGCCGACCGAAGGTCGGGGCCGCGATGACATCCATTGCGCGCAGTTCTTTAATTTTTATCCTTCATCCTTCAGCCTTTAACCTTTGCCTTCTCCGACCTCCCACTAGCCTCCAACTGCGGGTTACGGTTTTTCCATGGATGCTGAAATCATCGCCGTGGGCTCGGAACTTCTGACGCCTCACCACACGGACACCAATTCCCTTTTTCTCACCGACAAGCTGAACCAAGTGGGCATCGAGGTGCGTCTGAAGACCATCGTCGGTGACGACCGGGAACGTCTGGCGTCCGTGTTCCGGGCAGCCTTGGGGCGCTCGAAGCTGATCATTCTGACTGGCGGCCTCGGCCCAACTGAAGACGACCTCAACCGCGAGGTAGTGGCTCAAGTGCTGGCGCTGCCCTTGCGCGAAGTCCCCGAGATCCGGCTCAGGCTGGAACGAGTCTTTAAGCGCCTCGGCCGGACCATGAGCGAGAACAACCTGCGCCAGGCCCAAATCCCCGAGGGGGCGGTCGGGCTCGAGAACCAGAACGGCACGGCGCCCGGCATCTGGATCGAGCACGAAGGTGTGATTGTTCTGCTGCTTCCGGGCCCGCCCCGGGAGCTCGAGCCTATGTTTGAATCCGCTTGCCTGCCGCGTTTGATCTCGCTGGCGGTCGGCGACCGCATCCGAACACGGGTGCTCAAGGTGGTCGGGCTTCCAGAATCGGAAGTGGACCAACGAATTGCACCTATTTATAAACCCTACGCGAACCCCGCGACGACGATTCTGGCGGTTTCGGGCTCCATCGAAGTGCACCTTCGCGCCCACGCCGCAAGCGAGGAAGCGGCCGACGCCCTGCTTGCGGAGCTCGCTGACAAGATCGAGCTCGATCTCGGGGACCACGTCTTCTCTGCGCATGGCGAGACGCTCGAAGAGGTGGTGGGGATGTTTCTTGGGATGAAGGAGAAGACCCTGGCGGTAGCGGAAAGCTGCACGGGAGGCCTGCTCGCCGAGCGGCTGACGCGCGCGCCCGGGAGTTCCAATTTTTTTCTGGGCGGCGCGCTCTGCTATAGCGACGCGCTGAAGACGCGCCTGGCTGGCGTGGCGCCGAAGCTCCTCGAAGAACATGGCGCGGTCTCGAAGCCGGTTGCCCGCGCGATGGCGGAAGGCATTCGGAAAAACACCGGCGCGGCTATCGGTGTCGGCATCACCGGCATCGCCGGCCCGGACGGCGGAACGCCGGAAAAGCCGGTTGGGCTGGTCTTCGTATCTCTGGCCGACGAGCGCGGCACTCAAGTCCGCGAGTTCCGTTTTCCAGGAGACCGCGCGCGGGTTCGCCTCTGGGCCACGCAGGCGGCGCTGGAGATCATCCGACGCCGCGTCCGGTCGTGAAGCGAGGACCACAATAGAATCTAAGATTTGAAATTTGAGATTTCAAACTCCAGCTGGACCTTGCAATATTAAGGGATAACCCCTCTTGGCGCGCCGGTCGGAGCCCGCTCGGGCGCACCGTCGGGGACCGGCAATAGAATCTCAGATTTGAGATTTGAAGCTTGAGACTTGAACTTTGCGATTTGAAATTTGAGATTTCAAATCCGAGCTTTCACATCGAGCACACTTGTGCGCGCCTTTATCGCCATCGACCTGCCGGAAACTTTGCGTGACGCGCTCGAGCGGAGCCAGAGGATTTTCCGCGAGTGGGCACCGGAGGCCCGCTGGACCCGCCCGCAGGGCATCCACTTGACGCTCAAATTCCTGGGAGGGATTCCAGACCCACAGGTCGAGAAGGTCAAACAACGCCTCGCGGCGCTCGGCCGGTTTGAGCCCTTTCGGATTGAAGTCAGGGGTTTCGGGTTTTTCCCGGAGGCGCGCCGCCCGAGGGTGTTCTGGGCTGGAGTCGAAGCGCAACTGGGTCTGGCCGAGCTAGCCGTCCGCGTCGAAGCGGCCATGGAAACTCTTGGCTTTCCGCGCGAAGACCGGCCTTTCCACCCTCACCTGACACTCGCGCGGTTCGAGGAGCCTCGCCCGCAGCCCGACCTTGAAAAAGCGCTCGGGGAATTTGGCGAGACATTCCTGGGCGCATTCGAACCCGCCGAGTTTTTTCTTTTTGAAAGCCGGCTTTCCCCCCGCGGCGCTGAATACCGCAAGGTCGCGCGCTTTCCCTAATCCTCGAAAGGCTCGCCGAAGAGGCGAGCTACGTGTGGACCCGAGCTTCCGCAGGGGCGCAGAAGCGGTCGAATGCGGCGGTCAGTTCTTTGGCGATTTCCTCGGGCATTCGGCCTTCTATCTGATGGCGGTGGAGCATGAAGACCGCTTTCCCATCGCGGACGATGCAAACCGAAGGCGAGGAAGGGGGGAACTCGGAGAAATAAGCGCGGGCACGCGCAGTGGCTGCGGGGTCCTGGCCGGCAAAGACGGTCAAGAGCCTTTCCGGGCGCACCGGATGCTCGAGCGCCCGGGCCACGCCCGGACGCGCCTTCCCTGCCGCGCAGCCGCAAATGGAATTGACCATCACGAGCGCCGTGCCGCGCTTTTCGCCCA
Source organism: Acidobacteriota bacterium (assembly GCA_003225365.1). Taxonomy (GTDB): domain Bacteria; phylum Acidobacteriota; class Terriglobia; order UBA7540; family UBA7540; genus Gp13-AA74. The sequence goes on along the minus strand of QHZN01000234.1, from coordinate 45,537 downwards.
AGACCAGGTCCACTTCCTCCGGCGTGCGCAATTCCCGGAACCCGATCCGAGTCAATTCCTCTCGCATGGGCTTCACCATATCTTCCGGATACATCATCGCCTGCCCTCCTGGCCGAGAAGATTCTCCTTCGTGACACCTCCTCGAATCGTCGATTCTACCACAATGTTCGTGCTCTGGAGGTGGCCCGACCCGATGGCGGCCGCGGGATGCTGTCCGGAGGTGAGCCCGGCCTGCTCCATTCAAATTTCGGCCGGCAAACGTCAGCAGGTTCGTTAGCGCACGCTGGTGAGCTTTTACAGCATCGGGGTCCTGGATTTCCTTGATCCCACCGGGGCCGGACTCGTTCGGCCCCGAGAGCGAAAGCTCCTGGCCGTCGGCGTTCAAATTCCTGTTCCGGGATTCCAACGCACATTCACCCGGTCAATTGGCAATTCACTGCATCGCCCCTGGCGGGTACTTCATCGCCGAGGGTACAGTGGCCGATCACTTCCGCGCCGGGGATGGTCTCGGCAGGTGATCGGGCCCCTTGGCGCCGTTGGACGATTCGTTCGTGAAGGCGACAGATTGCGTATCGACCCTGACCGCGAGTATTTCGCCCTCGCGATCAATCCTCGCGGGTACCTGAAGCGCCTGCCGTACAGGCGGCATTCACCCCCCACATGGCGGAAGGAGGCAACTGTCGGCCGCCCTTCGACTCGCTCTCGGTTCATCGGGGCGAGGCAAACCTGCCTTTTCGCAACCCTGGCTAAATCATGATCCACATAGGGAGTGTCTTGCTCAAAGGTCGCTTGTCGCCTACCATAGTCATGTTTCGGATGGCTGGTATGAATCCCTCGACGCTGGCTTGGGCGCATCCTTTAGTTCGCGAGTGGTTCGAGCGCCGCTTAGCCGAACCCACCGAAGCACAAGCGCAAGGCTGGCCCGCGATCTTGGCCGGAAAGCCGACGCTCATCTCGGCGCCCACGGGTTCGGGGAAAACACTCGCGGCATTTCTTGCCTGCATCGATCGTCTGGTGCGAAAGGCCGTATCCGGCCAGTTGCTCGACCGGACGGAAGTACTCTACATCTCGCCGCTCAAGGCACTCGGAAACGACATCCAGAAGAACCTCGAAGCCCCGCTCGGCGAAATCTTGCAACTTGCGGGCGAGCGCGGGGTTTTGATGCCGCCCATCCGCACCGCCGTCCGCACGGGGGATACGCTCGCGCATGAGCGCCGCGCGATGCTGGCGCGTCCGCCGCATATTCTGGTGACCACACCCGAGTCGCTCTACATCCTGCTCACCGCCGCGAAGAGCCGTGAAATCCTGAAGGACGTCGAGACCGTGATCGTTGACGAAATTCACGCCGTCGCCGACGACAAGCGCGGCGCGCACCTGGCGCTCTCCATCGAGCGCCTCGAAGCCCTGGTCACTCAATCGGGCCGGAAGGCGCCGGTGCGCATCGGGCTCTCGGCCACGCAGAAGCCGCTCGATCTCATTGCGCGGTTCCTGGTAGGCACGGGACGGCCCGAGCCCGCCTGCGTCAACATCGGGCACGTACGGCCGCTGGAGCTCGAGGCGCATCACGGAAGTTTGGCGCGCCGCTTGCGCCTGGCGGCAGAAAAGAAGCTCAAGTCGGGCGAGGCGCGGATGCTGGTGGCGACGGCATCGCTCGAACTCGGAATTGACATCGGCACTGTGGACCTGGTGTGCCAACTCGGCTCGCCACGCTCGATTGCGGTTGCGTTGCAGCGCTTTGGGCGCTCCGGCCACGCACGCGGCGCGGTCAGCAAGGGCCGCCTCTTCGCCTTCACGCGCGACGAGCTGGTGGAGTGTGCGGCGCTGGCGCGGTCCATCCGGAGTGGCGAGCTCGACGCCATTCGCATTCCCGACTGCCCTCTCGACGTTTTGGCACAACAAATCGTCGCGGCCTGCGCGGCCGAAGAGTGGCGCGAAGACGAGCTATTTGCGCTTGTCCGCAGGGCCTATCCTCACTCGAACCTTTCGCGGACCGAATTCGACGAGCTGGTAGGAATGCTTTCCGAAGGCATCTCGGCGCGACGTGGGCGTTACGGCGTGTGGCTCTACCGCGACCGGATCAACGGCCGTTTGCGCGGTCGCCGCGGCGCCCGCTTGGCGGCGATTATGAATGGCGGCGCAATCCCTGAGACGGCGCTCTATTCGGTGGTCGCCGAGCCGCAAGGCACGCCGGTCGGCACCGTGGACGAAGACTTCGCCGTCGAGAGTCTCGCCGGCGACATCATGCTGCTGGGCAGCACGTCGTGGCGCATCCGGCGGGTCGAGAGCGCGCGAGGGCGGCTGCTCGTCGAAGACGCGCATGGCGCGGCGCCGAACGTCCCGTTCTGGCGCGGCGAAGCGCCCGCTCGCACGGATGAGCTTTCGCGCCAAGTTTCGGACCTGCGCGAAAAAGTGGACGCCCTGACCGCCGGCGCCACGGATATACCCAAAGCCGTCGCCTGGCTGAAGCAGGAATGCGCGCTCAATGACTCCAGCGCCGAACAATTGGCCGAATACATTGTCGAAGGGAGCAAAGTCCTCGGCGCAGTGCCCAGCGAGAAGACCGTCGTCGCCGAGCGGTTCTTCGACGAAGGCGGGGGGATGCAACTGGTGATTCACGCGCCGTTCGGCGGCCGCATCAACCGCGCCTGGGGGTTGGCGCTGCGCAAGCGCTTCTGCCGCTCGTTTAATTTCGAGCTGCAGGCCGCAGCCACCGAAAACGGGTTGAACATCTCGCTCGGCGAGCAGCACAGTTTCCCGCTCGCCGAGGTCTTTCATTTCTTGACCCCCGAGACGGTGAAGCCGGTGCTCGAACAGGCGGCGCTGGCCTCGCCCATATTTGCGACGCGCTGGCGGTGGGATGCGACTCGCGCTTTGGCCTTGCTGCGCTTCCGCGGTGGAAACAAAATTCCCCTTCCGGTGCAGCGGATCCTTTCCGACGATCTACTCGCCTCGGTTTTCCCCGACGTCGTCGCTTGCCAGGAAAACATTCAGGGAGACATTCAGATTCCCGCCCATCCGCTGATCCGCGAGGTTATGAAAGACGTGTTGACCGAAGCGATGGACTTGGAAGGGCTGGAGCGGGTGCTCAGGGCGCTGGGGAGCGGGGAGATCCGCGCCCTGGCGGTGGACACGCCTGCGCCTTCTGCTTTTTCACACGAGATACTGAACGCCAATCCTTACGCATACCTCGACGATGCTCCGCTCGAGGAGCGGCGCGCCCGGGCAGTTTCGCTGCGGCGCACCTTGCCCGAGTCGGTATTGGGAGAGATAGGGAAACTCGACCCGGCGGCCATCGCCGAAGTCCAGGAAAGCGCCTGGCCGGACGTACGCGACGCCGACGAGCTGGATGACGCCTTGCAGACGCTCGTCGCTCTGCCGGAAAGCTTCCGGCCGCTTGCGCTCGATCCCGCCGCGTCTGTGTGGCGTGAGTTCTTCGAGCGCCTGGTGGCCGATGGCCGCGCCACGAGGGCGGCGTGGGACGGCGAAAATTTCTGGGTCAGCGCGGTCCAGGCGAGCGCCTTTCTCGGCGCTTACCCTCGAGCTGAGTTCCTCAACCAGCCCGCCACTTCATTGGCGACGGCTGCCGGCACAGGCAAGTCTTCGGCTCCGTCCTCTCGCGAAGATGCGGTCCGGCTGCTTGTCCAAGGGTGGGTCGGACATCTCGGTCCTGTGACCGCCCCGGCGCTCGCCAAGACTCTTCACCTGCCGGAATCGGAAATCGTGGAAGCGTTGTCGCGCCTGGAAGCCGAAGGGTCGGTCCTGCGCGGCGAGTTCACGCGGCGCGGTACGGAGTGGTGCGATCGCCGTCTGCTCGCGCGCATCCACCGGCTGACGCTGGGGGTGCTGCGCAAGGAAATCGAGCCTGTCACGCCCGCCGAGTTTATGCGCTGGCTCTTGCGCTGGCAACACCTCGCGCCGGGAACCGAGTTGCGCGGTGAACGCGGTGTGCTCGAAGCCCTGCGCCAACTCCAGGGGTTCGAAGCCCCGGCGAACGCTTGGGAGCGGGAAATTCTGGCGCGGAGAATTGCGGGCTACGACCCGGAGGTCCTTGACCGATTGTGCCTGGCTGGAAGCGTCGGCTGGGGGCGGTTTTCGCCTCATCCCGCCATGTTGGGCGAGACGAATGGCGAACTTTCTTCGGGACGCCGCGTAGTTCCGACCAGTGTTTCGCCTTTGGCGTTCTTCATTCGCGAGGAGGCCGATTGGTTCTCGGCTGACGGTCGCGCCATTCCGGCGGACTTCTCGCCGCGCATCAGCCCAGCCGCCGCGGAGGTGCTCGAGTTTCTGCGCTCGCATGGGGCGTCGTTTTTCGCGGACCTCGCACGCGGCACGGGGCGCTTAAAATCCGAGATCGAAACGGCACTCTGGGAACTCGTGTCGGCGGGCGTGGTGACTGCGGACGGCTTCGACAATCTGCGCGCTTTGATTGATCCCAAGCGCCGCGCGGGCCAAGGACGCGGCCGCGAGTGCCGGCCTCGGCACTCGACCGGCCGTTGGGCGCTGTTGCTGCCGGCGGCCGAGATCAAGCCTGGGGACTCACAGCAGGCCGTTGAATCTATGGCGCGAGCGCTGCTCGCCCGCTACGGCGTGGTCTTCCGCGAGCTTTTGGCGCGCGAATCGTTTCCCGTCACCTGGCGGGCATTATGGACCGTCTTCCGGCGGCTCGAAGACCGCGGCGAAGTGCGCGGCGGACGCTTTGTGGATGGCTTCCTCGGCGAGCAATTCGCCTTGCCGGTGGCCGTGGACTCATTGCGTGCTTGCCGACGCGCCGGGCCGACGGGAGAAACAATTGTCGTCTGTGCTGCAGACCCGATGAACCTGGTGGGCATCGTTGTCCCGGGCGAACGCGTGCCTGCGAATTCGGGCAGAACGGTCGCCTTCCGCGACGGCGTGGCGGTTGCCCCGGCGTTTTCTGCGGCGGCGATGTAGGGGCGGTTTTCCGGTTTGACAGGTTCACCGCCCTGAGCCATGTCGAAGGGGAAACCCACCCCTACCACGGCATGTATTGGAAAGGTTGCAGACCCCACGGAACCTGGGCCTGCGCCAGCCTCGGAGTTGTAAGGGAGGGCGCGTCGCAAGCGGCGATTCGGCGACGCAACAGGCAGCCACCTCATGGTTTCTGTTCTGTGGGCTTCTCTCCATCGGACGAAACCACGGTCCCGCAGGCGCGGGACCGTGTCTACAAGCTCTAAGCTCTTGGGGCCAGCGTTGAAGGAGGTGCTATGAACTCGACTCTTCGGTGGCTGGTGCGGGCCATGCTGTGGTTGCTCGTGGCGACGGCGGCTGCCGGAATCGGCCTTGCGCAGGAACCGACGCTAGCCGCGACGCCGCCCATGGGGTGGAACAGTTGGAACCATTTTGCCTGCAAGGTGACGGACGGCGATGTGCGCGCCGCGGCCGACGCCATCGTCTCGAACGGGATGAAAGACGCCGGCTACATTTACGTCAACGTGGACGACTGCTGGCAGGGAAAGCGCGACGAGCACGGGATGATTCAGCCGAACCAAAAGTTCCCGGATATGAAGGCGCTCGGCGAATACATTCACAGCAAGGGCCTGAAATTCGGCATCTATTCTTCGCCCGGTCCGAAGACCTGCGCGAAGCATGAGGGCAGCTACACTCACGAGGACGACGACGCCCGCCAGTATGCCGCCTGGGGCGTCGACTTTTTGAAATACGACTGGTGCAGCGCGGACCGCGTCTACAAGCCCGACGAAATGCAGGCCGTCTATCGAAAAATGGCCGAAGCGCTTCACCGCACCGGCCGGCCCATCGTCTTGAGCCTTTGCCAGTACGGCCTGGAGTCGGTCTGGACCTGGGGAGCTTCCGTCGGCGGCAACCTCTGGCGCACCACCGAGGACATCAATGACAGTTGGGACCGCATGTCCGACATCGGCTTCGAGCAGAACGGCCTTGAAAAATATGCCGCGCCGGGCCACTGGAACGACCCGGACATGCTTGAAGTGGGAAACGGCAAGATGAGCCACGACGAGTACCAGACCCACATGAGCCTGTGGTGCCTGCTGGCCGCGCCGCTCCTCGCCGGAAACGACCTCTCGAAGATGTCCGAGGAAACGCTCGCCATCCTAACGAATCCTGAAGTCATTGCCGTGGACCAGGACCCGCGAGGCGTTCAAGGCCACCGAGTCTGGGAGGAAGGGCCGTATGAGATTTGGACGAAACCGCTCACGGACGGCGCGATAGCCGTGGGCCTGTTCAACCGCGGCGAGGACGCCGAAGAAATCAAACTCGACTTCAGCGCCGCGGGAGCTCCTGAGAGCGCGAGCGTGCGAGACCTTTGGGCGCGGAAGGCCCTGGGGACATTCACCGGAAGCTTTTCCGCGAAGGTCCCGAAGCACGGAGTGGTGCTGATCAAGGTGAAGTGACGCCGGTCGCCTGCTACGCCCCAGGAGTCGGACGTGAAGCCACATGATTGAAAACGAGTCGCAATCCGAGAAGCCCTTGGCGGGCGCCTGCGTACACGAGTGGACGCCTACGCAGAGCCCGTACGCGGTGGCCGAGGTTTGCGGACTCTGCAAGCTCTTCCGCTACAAAGCCGGCCCCACGGCCGACTGGGAGTACCGCGCTCCGATTCCCATTCCGCGCATGAGAGGCGAATGAGCAGAGCAGCCGGCGCGAGTCTACTTCTTTTCCGGCATTGGCTCGATTTTTTCGATGAGGATGGCGCGCGAGCCGCCTCGCTCCAGCACCTTGCCATTAGCCATGACTCGCGCGCCCGCGTATTTCATCAAGCGCGCGTTTTGCCCTCGAGCCGGAACGGTGCCGCTGATGGGCCAGTAAATCGTTCCGTCGTCGGCGAGGATGACCAGCGCCGAACCTGCCTGCGCGCAGGCGACCGCGCACCCTCGGCTGACGGGCTTCTTGAGGTTCTTGACGAACGCGCAGGCAGAGTCGAGCACGTAGCCTTCGACTGTCTGTTCCTCGCCTGCCGCGGGGGCGCTCGCGGAGATGGCAAAAACTAGCCCGGCGGCCACGAACGCCCCCGACGCTTTGCGGAAATTCATGGCGTCTCCCTTTACTTCGATGTTTTCGATGCCTCGTCCGGCTGCCAATGATAACAGCGGCCCCGGGCGAGTCCCAGGTATATTACTTGAGGCACGATTGCCGGCCGCAGAGATGTATGGGTGGAGCGTCTCACCGAGACGGCCTTCCTGGGCGTCTCTACTCGGGCGAAGTACCGCCGAGCGGCTGCTCTGACTTCCCATCCTTTTCGCAAATCAAGAAGTTTATCTGCTGAGGCAATCCCGGAAAGTGTAAAAAGGGAAGGATTATGAAAGTTCTAGTGACGGGCGGAGCGGGATTCATAGGATCGCATGTCGCCGACGGCTATCGCGCTCAAGGCCTGGAAGTAGTGGTTGTGGACGATCTGTCGCGCGGGTCGAAACGAAATCTCAGAGCCGGGGCACCCTTCTACCAAGCAGATATACGTGATCGCGCGGCACTCGAGGAAATCTTCCGCAAAGAGAAGCCGGACTTGGTCAACCATCACGCAGCCCAGATTGATGTTCGCCTTTCGGTGAAGGATCCGGTCTGTGACGCTTCGTCGAATATTCTGGGGTCGCTTAATTTAGTGGAGCTGGCACTGGCCTCGAAAGTCCGCCGATTTATTTACGCTTCGACGGGCGGCGCGATTTACGGCGAACCGGAAACGCTTCCCGCGGGCGAAGAGACTCCGGTGCGGCCCCTGGCCCCTTACGGTGTGAGCAAACACACGTTCGAGCTTTACCTTTGGACGATGAGGAAACTCTACGGGCTCCCTTTTGTCGTGCTTCGCTACGGTAATGTCTATGGGCCGCGACAGAGCTCGAAAGGGGAAGCCGGAGTGGTCGCCATCTTTTCGGAGCAGATGCTCGGCGGCGTCACACCGACGATCTACGGGGACGGGACCAAAACGCGCGATTACATCGAAGTCTCCGATGTGGTCCGGGCCAACTGGGCCGCGCTCTCGAAAGGCGAGGGTGAAATCTTTAATATTGCCTCCGGGAATCCCACGAGCGACTACGAGATCTTCGCGGCGATCCGTGAGGCTCTGGGGTTTCCAGGAATCGAGCCCAAATATGCTCCCAAGCGCCCCGGGGAAGTGGACCATATCGTCTTGGGTATCGGGAAGGCCGCATCGCACCTTGACTGGAAGCCGGCCGTCAGGCTTCAGGAAGGGATCCGCCGTGCGGCCGAATGGATCCGCGCAAAACACGACAATGGATGATCGGGGCGTTTTGAAACTCTTCTTGCTGGCTCGCCCCATCTCAACGGGTTGTAAGAAACTCATTTCAGGGGTGAGATTCGCTCGGGAATGCCCGGGAAGGAACCTCCCGAGCAGGCTAAGTTCTTGGTTTCAGGCTGGGAACTGTCCCTATTTGGAACTTCCGTCCTGCTGGTCGGCCTGGGCGTACTCCCTGTGCTGGCGGGCTCGGCGGTAGTGGGTTCCGTGGCGGGGAGCTTGAACACGACTATGGGTGGCCGGGCGCTGGAGCCGAACACGACGCTGTTTAGCGGCGACAGTCTGCAAGTGAAGGACGGAGCAGCCGTGATTGCGCTGGACGCTGGGAGCCGGATGGTGTTTGGGCGACAGACGACGGCCAATTTTCTGCGCGAGGCGGATGCGGTGACGGTGACGCTGAGCGAAGGGAACGTTTCGATCTATCACCCGGAAGCGGGGACGGCGATGCGGGTGAAGGTTGGGGAGTTGGTAATCGAGCCGGGGAAGCCGTATCCGACCGAGGGAGACGTGGCGATGCTGAACGGCTCGGTCGTGGTGACGGCGAAAGAAGGGATGCTGCGGGTGGCGGAAGGGAAGAAGCGGGTGGTGGAGGTGAAGAAAGGGCAAACGATGTCGATCCCGCTGACGGCCAGATCGCCGCAAGCGGGTGGAGCGGGGGGTGCGGGCGCGGTGGCGGAACACACCTGGACACTAAGCAACGGGCTGGAGCTGGGCGGGCTCGCGGCGAGCGGGGTAGGGATTGGCGTGGGGATCTCCGCTAAGAACGCTGCGAACGATGCCACGACCGCGGCCAATAACGCTACGAAAGCGGCGAGCCAGACTTGCACGGCGATCAGCCCCTCGAACCCGAATTGCCCGGCGCCTTAAGGTGAGCGCCAAAGATCGGGAGTTGAAGGAGCGGGCGGCGGGGAAAGACCCCGCTGCCCGTTTTGTTTTTGGGGCGACTTGGAAACCCGGAGGGGTTCGCCAGTCAGGGGACGCCGCATGGCACCGGGTCAGGGTCGCGATTCAGGTCCTAGGGATTGAAACCATTAATAGGAAACCCAACGAAGACGCCGCAATCAGGTACGCCATCATATAGGTGGCGGGTAACCCTGCAAACAGGCCGGCTATCGCACTGCCCGAAAAGCTCCCCAGGTATTGGAAGGTGTGGAATGATCCGAGCGCCGTCCCGTAAGCGTTCTCGGGAACTGACTTGCTGACCTGGCTCGGGAGGACCGGCTCAAGGCCTGTAAAGCCGATTAGAAAAAGCGTTCCGGCAACCAGGAACGCCCGCAGGTGGGTCGGATCCAAGCCCGCCGCGGCAGGCCTGAAGAGCAGCACCGCGCTTGCGAGCAGGATCAGGAACGCGGCAGCGCTGAGTGGCCTACCCAGGCCGCGGTCGGCGCCGGAGGAGAATGCGAACATCGTCACCGCGCTGATCAGGAGCATGGGGAGCAGGATCGAGTGGTACTGGGAAAGTTGAAGGTGATAGCGCCCCGAGGCGATGAGCGGAAAATTGAACCAGAACGCCGTCATGAAGGAGTTCATAAAAAAGCCGCCCAAGTTGAGCTTCAACAAGTTCCTGCGGCCCAAAGCTGCACGGAGGGAAGCGGGTACCGCAGCCTGACGTGCCGCATCCGGCAGGAAGCGGGCCAGCAGCCCAACCGTTGCGAGTCCCAAAATGCCTGTGAGCCAGAACAGAGACGACACACCCCCAAAGCGCGCGGAGATGAGAGGCCCTGCGATCACGCCCAGGATGAACGAAGCTCCGATAGGGATGCCCAGAATGGCCATGGCGGTCGAGCGGCGATCCCGCTCGATCGTGTCCGATACGGCGGCAAAAGCTGTGGCCGTGATTGCCCCAGAGCCCTGGACCAATCGCCCGAGGATCAATTCGCCGATTTGAATGCGAGGCGGGAGCCAAGGTGGAATCGCGCACATCAAAGACCCCAGGCTGAAAAGCGACATACCCAGGATCAATACCTTCCGCCGCCCGATCCGGTCCGACAGCCGGCCAAGCGGCATTTCGGCAGCGGCCATGGCGAGGCCATAACAGCCGAACGCAAAGCCCACCCAAAACCGTGAAGAGGTGAATTGCAGCCCGTAAAGCGTAAAGACCGGCAGGACCAGGAAGAGCCCCAGCATCCTCATGCCCACGGCGCTGGCAAGGGCGGTGAGGATTCTCCGTTGCTCTGGATTGAGAGAGGGGCGGGGAACCCTTAGGCGGTTGGGCATGGAGCAGGGAAATGAGCGGCAAGGATTGCGGCAGCCCGGCGATCAGTTTCGCAGGGCTCGCGCCGCGGCCACCAGCGTCTTCATTTTCTCGACGGCTTCCTCCACGGTTCGCGTTTTCAAACCACAATCGGGGTCTACCCAGAGTGCGCCCTTCGGGATCACCTCGAGCGCTTTGCGCAGGCGTTCGGCGACCACAGATTCTTTTTCCACCACGTGAGAGTGAACGTCTACGACACCGAAGCTGATGTCCTTCGTGTAGCGGTGCTTTTTGAAAAGCGCGAGCATATCCAGGCCGCTATTAGACATTTCGAGATCCAGATTATCCACGGCCAAGTCCAACATCCCGGGGTAGATTGTTTCAAAGGCCCCGTAGCAAAGGTGGCTGATGAAGTAAGCGGGCTGGCCTTCGGTCACTACGCGCATGGAATCCACGATGAGCGGCAACTCCTCCGGCCGGACAGAACTCGCAGGTTCGTCAATCTGGATGATTTTGGCGCCCGCCTGAATCAAGGCGGCGACTTCCTTGCGGATCTCCTTTGCCAGCGCCAGGCACACAGCCCTGCGGTCGGGATAGTATTCGTTGAACGACCAGTCCATCACGGTGTAAGGACCGGTCAGCATGCCTTTCACCGGCCGCTTCGTCAAACTCTGGGTATATTTCCACCACTCCGCTGTAATCGGTTTCTTCCACCGGATTTCGCCCACGATGATGGGCTTGTGGTAGTAGCGGTTGCCGTAAGATCGCACCAGGCCGCCCTCTTCGAATCCGTCCATATGCTCGGCAAAGTACGCGACCATGTCGCCGCGGTACATCTCCCCGTCCACGAGCACGTCCACGCCGAGCTCGTCTTGAGTCTTGATCCAGAACTCGGTGGCGCGCCGTTCTGCAGCTTCCAAGTTCTCGCGCGAGATAAGCTCTTTCGCGTAATCGGCGCGCGCCTTCATCAAGTAATCAGGCTTCGGGAAACTTCCCACGGAGGTGGTGGGAAAAAGGGGCAAATCAATTCCCAATTGGCGGAGTTTCTCCCGGCTCATCGAGCATTCCTCATCAGGGAGTCTTTGATGCGGGTGAGCAGTTTCAGTTTCAGAACGGCCCGGTCGCGGGGAAGGTATTCAAGGCCGCTTGAGGTGGTCAGGTGGATGCGTCCGGCGCGAGCGCCGCGGGCGATCCGCTCGACCTCGCCGGCCACGGTCTCCGGCCGCTCGAGCTTGGAATTGCGGCCGTCCACCAGTCCCAAGCCTAGAATCTTATCGCTGCAGCTCGCCGCGACGCGGTCCGCAAGACCACGACTGTAGGTAAAATCGAGAACAAGCATGTCCACGGGCAGCGCCTGGAGGCGGTCGTAGACAGGTCCGGGGTCCCCGAAATAGACCGCCAACCCCAGTTGAGCGGCTCCCTTTCGTGCCGAAAAAGTTTCGAGGCATTTGCGAGCGAGCGGCAAATCTTCCGGATGGCGGAGCAACACCGGTTCTTCGATTTGAATGAGAGGCGCCCCGGCCGCCGCTAACGCCCGAACCTCAAGGGCGAGAGCCTCCGCGTATTCTTCGACGAGCTTTTGGACGACGGCCCCGCCCGCCTCCGCGCCATTCCCGACGATAGAGTGCCGCGCAAGCGTCAGCGGTCCGGTCAGGACGGCCTTGAGAGGGCGCGAAGTTTTCCGGCGCGCAAACTCGAACTCTTCCACCACGAGCGGCCCGTTCCTTTCAAGCCTGGCTTCGATTACCGGCTGGCGAAAATAGCAGTTGGTGTCGAAAAAGCGCAGCAGTCCATTGATGCGCGCCCCCGCCAGCTTCCCCGCCAAATGGGAAATGGGGTCATACCAGCGAATGAGGCCGTCAGTCACGAGATCAAGGCCTGCTTCCGCTTGTTCTTGCAAAGCGAGCTCGACCATGCGGTCTTCCGCCGCGCGAAGGTCCGCCGGGCCTTTCTGTCCTTTTTCAAATTGTCCAATCGTCCTGCGCAGCAACTGAAGGTCGGCGCTGTCACCGATGCGCGGGAAGCTGCTGTGGTTGGCCAGAATCAATTCCATGCGGCGTCTTAATCTCCTAAGTATGGAGGTTCCGACAAGGCCGGTTCCGGCTGGCGGGATTCCTGGAGAAAGGGTCCCGCCTGGCGGGATTACTCCACAAATTCGGCTTCCACTCGGTGAGGGATCAAACCTTTTTCAAATCCCCGATCGAGCAGTGTCTGGACGGCTCTCCGGCCTTCCGCGCCGTAGTCGAGCGTGCGCTCGTTCACGTACATCGCCACGAAGCGGTCCGTCGTGGAGGCATCCAGACCCCGGCTGAACTGCAAAGCGTACACCAGGGCCTCCTCGCGATGATCGAGGGCGTATTGAATGCTCTGGCGACTCAGTTCGCCGATTTTTCGAATGGTTGGCTCCCCGAGCGACCGCCGAACGGCGTTCCCGCCCAGAGGCAAAGGCAAGCCGGTCTCCGTTTGCCACCACTCCCCGAGGTCGACGACTTTCCTCAAGCCACTGCGCGAGTAAGTCAGTTGGCCCTCGTGGATAATGACTCCCGCGTCGGCTTCACCCTGAATGACCGCGTCCATGATCCTGTCGAAGGGGAGGACCACCGTCTCCGATTGCGGCTCGTAAAGCCGCAACACGAGATACGCTGTCGTCAAGTGGCCCGGAACGGCGACCCGCTTTCCTTTCAATCCGTCGAGAGGCTTGCTCTTGGCGACCACCAACGGCCCGTAGTGCTCGCCAAAGCTTGCTCCGCAGGGAAGCAGCGCATAAACGCCGGCGGCGTGGGCGTACCCGTGAAAGGAAATCGCCGTGACGTCATAAACGCCCTCCTGCGCCTTCCGGTTCAGGGTCTCGATATCCTCCAGCACGTGCTTGAATCTTAGGTTACCCGAGGGAACCTTCTTGGTCGCGAGCGCGTAAAACATGAACGCGTCGTCGGAATCCGGGCTGTGGGCGAGCGAGAGCTCGAAGGGCTCTGCCCGCAAGATCACCGTATTGTGCCCGGAAGGCGATTCCGCCACGTCGCGCTCTGTATGCTTTTCGATCAGAATCAAGTCGCGTATCTTACCATAAAATCGGGTCACCAAGGCGGCCCCACGCCGGACAGGGGAAGCACCCCACAAAGATGGAAGGAAGGCAAAATTGTGATGGAAATTCCCGAGCCAGATGCCGGCTAAGCTGCGGAGCGCGCTCGGATGGCGCGAAGCGCGCGCAACGCCTCGCTGGCCACGTCGTTATTCGAATCGCGTGAAAGCCGTTCGAGCGGCGCAAGGCTCGACGAATCGCCCGAAAACATCAGCACGTCGCACAGCCTCTTCCGAACGGCGGGGTCGTGATGGTCGAGGTAGGGATAAAGCACCGCCAGAAACCCAGGCCTTCGCGCGAGTTCCACAAAATAGCTCTGGGCGGCGTCGCCCTCGGACCTTGAGCCCAGCTCGTCCACCATCTCGGCGAGGTAATCGTTGCGGCTGAGCGCCGTCAGGGCGAATTCCATCGCCAGCCGCGCTTCAGCATCGCGCTCGCTGGCCGCAGCCTTGAGCAGGTCAGGCAAGGCTCCGGTATTGCCCGCGCGCGCCAATCCCTCCGCGGCCGAGATGCGCAAGCTCCGGTCGTCGCTCCAAAGCGCTTTCAGAAACAGGGGAACGGACACCGGATCGCCGAGGTAGGCTAGCCCTTCGAGAGATTTCTCCATGGTCTTACGGTAAGGCGCCGAGCGACTCGCGCGAGAGGTCCACATCACCCGAGTGCGCGGCCATCACCAGGTCCGGCACGGCCGCCTTGGCGTGGAGCACGCCCAGGCCCCGCGCCGATTCCCGCTCGATCCGCGCCGAGGCATTGTCCGCAAGACCTTCTCGCAACGCGTCCACGACCTTTGGATCGAGAGTGATGCCGGGGTCCACGTGCGTGGTATCGGGGCTGAAGCGGCTCTTGGCCCATTCCAAGTTCTTTTTCATGAAACCGGAGAATCCGGTGGAGGGCGCTTCACCCGTATAATAACCAACCATGCCTTCGATGGCGAGGCCGCGTACGTCCGCGTCGGGGTCCTTCATGACTGTGGTCAGTGCTTCGAGAGCAGGCGGCTGCCTGAGCGTCGCCAACGCCACGACCACCTCGCCGCGGACTTTCGTGTCGGGGTCCTTCAAAGCGTCCACCAGCGCTGGGACGACGGAACTGTCGCCGCTCTGGCCCAACTCCCGGGCCGTTTTGGCGCGAATCTTGGCGTCGGTGCTTTTCAGCCCCTCCGTCGGGAGCGTCGAAGTCTGGGCGACGACCAGCGGCGCATCGTACGTGGATAGAACAGCGAGAAGCACGATACCGAGGGTTGGCATTCTCAAAATTCGGCGCCAGGATCTCAAAGACATGTTTGTCCTACTTCTCGGCGGCCAGAGCGATTCAAGATTCTCGGCAGTGAGAAGCCAATCAAAACGAGTTTAATGAGATCCCCCACGATAAAGGGATAAAATCCGAGCAGCAGGGCATGGCGAAAAGTCGTCCCAAAAAACCTATGAACCCAAAGGACCCCGGAAGCGAGAATGAGCAGGTCGCTCGTAACGAGTGCGGGAGCCAGAAGCAAAGTTCTTCGGCTGGCCCCGCTCTCGACTAACCAACCGATAAGGGCTGCCGCCACCGGATAGCTCCACAAGTAACCGCCCGTCGGTCCCATGAGGTGGGCAATGGAGAAACCCCCGCCGGCAAAAACCGGCAGCCCCGCCGCGCCTTCCGCGAGGTATGCCATCTGGCTCAAGAAGCCGCGCCGGCTGCCGAGCAGAGCGCCCGCAAGCAGCACCGCGAACGTCTGCGCGGTGATGGGGACGGGCGTGTAGGGCAGGCGAATCTCGAGCTGGGCAGCCAGCGCCGTGAACAAGCTGAAGCCTAGAATCCACGCCAAGTCGGACGCCAAAGTCCGCGCTTCAGTGAAGCGATCCGCGAGAACGCAGGATGAGTTGTGGTTCATGTTCCTCCGGGGCGAATTCATGTCCGGTGTTGCTTCGAGCTTCGGAATTATATCCGAAGGCCCCGCGGGAACATAGTGCCCTCAATTTCCCTCTGGGCGAATTACGGCTTCGGCGGACGCTCGCCGCCCCGGCCGGCGAGCCGCGAGAGGAGCCGAGGAAGGTCTCGAGCGAACGCCGAGCGCGCAAGGACCTCGTCGCACTCGGCGGTGCGCGCTGCCTGGATGACGTCGCTTTGAACGTGCGACACGAAGCCGCAGACAATCCCGCGCCACGACGATTCCGCCTTGAGCGCTCGCACCGCCTCGATGGCTGCGCCGGACCGGTGGTTCAAATCAATGATGACGGACCTCACGGGGCCCTGTCGGACGCGGGCGCCAAGGTCTTCGATTTTCACCGCCTCGACGGCTACCCCAAGCCGGCGCGCAGTTTCCAGGATCATGGATGCGAAGATCAGGTCGTCCACAACGACGAGGATCGGAATTTCTTGGTTCATGAAGAAAAGGCGTCCGGCGAATTCACGCCGGGGCGGCGGCATTTCTTGAATAGACCAGTTGTCCTCCAACGTCATTATCCACTATACTCTCGAATCCCAAAGTTTCACCGAGCGGGGATTGCAGCCTTTTCGGACGTGGGCGGGGGCCGGAAATTGTGGCTTCGGGGAGACGAGCAGGGATGCGAAAGGCGGGTGCGATGAATCGAGCGGGTCGAGGCGTATTGATCCTACTGTTCGCAGGCCTGCCCTTGGCCGCGGCGTCGGGACAGGAATGGCAAGTCCCGGCGCAAATGCGGAAACTCAAAAACGGATTGGTCGTGGTGGTCTCCGAGGAACACTCGGCGCCCACCTTCGGCATTTGCGTTTCGTACGGGATCGGGTTTCGGCTGGAGCCGGAAGGGCGTACGGGATTCGCGCACCTGTTCGAGCACATGATGTTCGAGGGAACGCCGGACGCTCCGAAAGGCGTCTTCGACCGCGTCATTGAGGGGGGCGGTGGTTGGAACAACGGCGACACGCGATACGACTTCACCGAGTACATTGAGTCCGCGCCCACCTCGGCGCTCGATCCCGTGTTGTGGCTGGAAGCCGACCGCATGAAGACGCTCGATTTTTCCCCGGCCAACCTCGACAACCAGCGCAAGGTCGTGGAGGAAGAAGTCCGCGTCAACGTGCTGAACCAGCCGTATGGCAGCTTCTACTGGCTAGACCTTCCTCAAAAGGCCTTCAACAAATACCCGAACGCGCACAATTTTTACGGGAATTTCAAAGACCTTGACGCGGCCGTAATCCGGGACGTCGCGACCTTCTTCCAAAATTACTACGTCCCTAACAACGCGGTTATGGCCGTGGTCGGTGATGTGAACGCCGACGAGGTCTTCGCGAAAGCGGAGAAATACTTTGCCGCGATCCCCGAAGGGTCGGTGCCGCCGCGCCCGGACGTCTCTGAACCCCCGCAGGAAGGCGAGCGCCGTTTCAGTGAAGACGATAAGCTCGCCAAGATTCCGGCGCTGGCAGTCGGGTATCGCATGCCCCCGCGCGCCTCGCCCGACGCGGTTGCGGGGGCGCTCGTGGGCGAGCTTCTCCACAACGGCCAAGCGTCGATCCTGTATCAGGCGCTGGTCAAAGAAAAGAAAGTCGCCGTGAACGTGGAAGGCGGCGACAACTGGCCGCTCGGTAATCCTTTCGAGTATAACGGCCCAACGCTCATGACATCGTTTATTATCTATCCGCTGAACATCCCGGAAAAAGACCTCTTGAGCGCCTATGATGCGGTCATTACGGGGCTCGCGGCCCGGGCCCCGTCCGAGCAGGACTTGGAGCGTATTCGGGCGAAGATGCGCTCCGACTGGTACGGGCAGCTCGAGTTCCCCGTCGAACGCGCCTCCATACTTTCGCACTCGACCCTTTTCGACGGCAACCCTTCCCGCGTCAATGAAATTCCCGACGAGCTGAATCGCGTGACGCCGGAGCAGGTTCGTGAGTTCGCCGCCAAGTACCTGGTGCCTTCGAACCGCACAATTATTGACCGCGTGCCCGTCAAATCCGCCCCGAGGGGAGAAAAAGGCGGTGAGCAGTGAAACGACGCATCCCAATGCTAATGCTCCTGGCCCTGTCTATCGCGGTCGTCTCTGGCGCCGCTGAAAAGACGCCGCCGCTCCCCAAAGACCTTCCGCCTTACGGCCCGCTGGCGCCTTTCCATGCGCCCAAAGCGGAAATCAAAAAGCTCGCGAACGGGCTGACCTTGTGGCTGGTGCCGCGCCCGGGATTCCCTAAAGTCGCTCTAGTCATCGCGGTCCGAGGCGGGTTGGCCTCGGATCCCGCGGCTCGGCCGGGCCTCTCAAACTTGCTCGTGGATACTATTGACCAGGGGACGCGCACCCGCAGCGCCAAGCAAATTGCCGAAGAGCTTCAGGCGGCGGGCGGCGATTTGACCGGCGTTCCGGCCGCCGACTACCTGCTTTTCGCGACGGACGTATTGGCTTCAAAAGCCCACGCGGCGCTCACGGTCCTTGCCGACATCGTCCAGAGCGCAACCTTCCCCGCGGATGAGGTGGCTCTGGCGAAACGCAACGCCGCCGATACTCTGCGCGCAAACGAAGCGTCTCCAGCCTTCCTCGCCCGCCGGGCGCTGGCGAAAGAGATTTTTGGCAGCCATCCGTACAGCCTCATCTCGCCGACCCAGGCCTCGATTACGGCGACCTTGCCGGAAGATCTGCGCCGCGAATTCGCCAGGCGATTCCGCCCTGACCAGACCGTGCTCATTGCCGTAGGCGATTTTGACTCGGACGCGTTCGTCAGGACGGTCGAAAATCTGTTGGGGGCCTGGAAGGCGCCGGCCCTGCCCGCCGCCTCTCTTCCCCCGAAGCCCTTGGCGACAAGTCCTCACGGAGTGTACTTGGTGGGCCGGCCCGGCTCGGTCCAAACAACCTTCATGTTCGGGACATTCGGCCCCCTGCGCGGTGCACAGGACTATGCCGCTACTCAGGTCGCCAACGCCATCTACGGCGGCATGTTCGGCTCGAGACTCATCCTGAACATCCGCGAAGATAAGGGATACACCTATTCGCCCGGAGCCTCGATCCAGACTTACCGCGAGGCCGGCGTGATGGTGACGCGCGCCGACGTCCGAAATGCCGTCACGGGCGCTTCGCTCAACGAGATTGAATACGAGCTTAACCGCATGGCGACGACCTCGCCGAGCGAAGATGAAATGACGCACGCCAAGCGCTACCTGGTGGGAATTCAGGGTTTCCTGTTTCAGTCGCAAGGATCGGTGTCGAGGCAGCTTGCCGCTATCTGGGCGATGGGTCTCCCCTCGGAAGAGTTGGGGTTGGAAGGCGAGCGCCTCCAAAAGGTCACGGCCGCCGATGCGGACCAAGCCGCGCGGAAATATTTTCCCGCCTCGCGCCAGACGATTGTGGCGGTTGGCGAAGAGAAGGTGGTCCGTGAGCAACTGGCACCCTTCGAGCTTGCGATTCATACCACATCTCACTGAGCTTTGCAGTCTCGGGGGTTTGACCGCCTGAGCGCGAGCCGACAGCACTGCTGAGGTTTAAGTCGGATTCACCAACTTCACCAATCGGTGCTATAATTCCCGGCATGAAACGCGCCACCGTAACCATTCCCGATGACTTGGTCGAAGCGATGGATGGCTTCGTCCGCGCGCAGGTGGCCCCGCCCCCACTCACCGCTGTTGTTCAGGCAGCCCTCCGTCAGTTTCTGACAGATCGCGGATACCTGCGGTCCAGAGGCACTCTCCGGATCAGCCCGGCACGGCGAGGGAGCGGCCGCTCTGATGCCAGCAAGGCGCGCGACCGCTATCTGGCGAAGCGATGAGGCGAGCTCTCCTGGCCGGACCTTGCACGTCTCTTTAGCACGCTGATGAAAAACGGGCCGAAATGTCATGCTGAGCGGAGCGAAGCATCTCGCAGTGGTTTGAAATGAACAACATGGATTCTTCGCTTCGCTCAGAATGACAACATAAGATAATTTTGCATCAGCCTATTAGAGAAGAGACGACCATTGATAAGCACGACAACTGGGATTCAAGAATTTTACCTCGCCAGACCTATTGTCCCGCAGCCTTGAATTCCACTATACTCCGCGCTCAATCGAGGCGCGGGGATACAAGTTGCGCACAGGGGAGGGCTTAATGCGCCATTTCACTTGGATGGCAGGACTGCTCTTGACGAGCGTCGCCCTGGCCGCAGAGTCGGCTAGACCGGGCGATCCACTTATTGGGTACTTTGACGGGGACTCCCAGACCGAACGCCAGTGGGAAGAGAAGTTCCGTGCCGTGCCGGGCCCGGCCAATTTGCGCGCCTACATGCAGCGGCTGTCGGCGCGGCCGCATCACGTCGGTTCGCCCTACGATAAAGACAATGCCGAGTGGATTCTTTCAAAGTTCAAAGAGTGGGGGCTCGACGCGCACATCGAGGAGTTCGAGGTACTGTTTCCGACGCCCAAGGTGCGCGCGGTCGAACTTGTCGCGCCGACCCACTTCACGGCCAAACTCGAGGAACCGACCGTCCAGGGCGACCCCACCTCAAACCAGCACGACGAGCAACTGCCCACTTATAACGCCTACTCGGTGGACGGCGAGGTGACCGCCCCGCTCGTCTATGTCAACTATGGCATACCCGACGACTACGAGCAGCTCGAGCGGCTGGGCATTTCCGTGAAAGGGGCGATCGTGATGGCGCGTTACGGCGCGAGTTGGCGAGGCATCAAGCCCAAAGTCGCGGCCGAGCACGGCGCGGTGGGCTGCCTGATCTTTTCCGACCCGCGCGACGACGGTTACTCCCAGGGTGAGACTTTTCCGGAAGGCGCTTGGCGGCCGCCCGACGGCGTGCAACGCGGGAGCCTTATGGACATGCCGCTCTATACCGGCGACCCGCTCACACCCGGCTTAGGGGCGACGAAAGAAGCCAAGCGCCTGGACCTCAAGGACGTGAAGGTTTTCGCGAAGATTCCGACCTTGCCCATCTCCTACGCCGACGCACGGCCTCTGCTTGCCGCGCTCGGCGGACCTATCGCGCCCGAGAGCTGGCGCGGCGGCGTGGGCATCACCTATCGTCTCGGCCCGGGGCCGGCCAAAGTTCACCTGAAGGCGATTTTCAATTGGGACATCAAGCCGATTTACGACGTCATCGCGAGGATCCCGGGCAGTGACTTTCCCGATGAATGGATCATTCGCGGGAACCACCACGACGCCTGGGTCAATGGCGCCGAAGATCCCGTCTCCGGCCAGGTGGCGTTGCTCGAAGAAGCGCGGGGGCTTGCGGAGCTCCTGAGGCAAGGATGGAAGCCGAGACGAACTATCATTTACTGCGCGTGGGACGGGGAGGAGGAAGGATTGCTCGGCTCGACCGAGTGGGCCGAAGAGCACGCCGACGAACTCGGAAGCAAGGCGGTCGTGTACATCAACTCGGACTCGAACGGCCGCGGCTATCTCGAGCTCGCGGGCTCCCACACACTTGAGAAGTTTGTTAATGAAGTTGCGCGCGACATTCGGGACCCTGAGAAGAAGATTTCCGTCTGGAGGCGGCTCCAACTGAAGCGCATCGCCGACGCGCGGGAGGCGGCCCCGAGCGACCTTTCGACCGTAATTGCAACCCACCCTTCCGCGGCTCAGGACAAACTCGAGGAGTTGCGCACGCGGCCTGACTTGAGGATCGACGCGCTCGGCTCAGGCTCCGACTATACGCCCTTCATCCAGCATCTGGGCATCGCTTCGCTCAGCCTGGGTTATAGCGGTGAAGACGGCGGCGGAATCTACCACTCGATTTATGACGATTTCTACTGGTATACCCACTTCTCCGACACCGATTTTGTTTACGGGCGCGCCCTTTCTCAAACCATCGGGACAGCGGTGGTGCGCTTGGCGGACTCCGACGTCTTGCCCTACGATTTCACCGCGCTGGCCGAGGCCGTCCGCAAATATGTTGATGAGCTCAGACAGCTCCTGAAAGATAAGCAGGATCAAATTCGCGAGCGCAATCGCGAAACAGAAGAGGGAGTTTTCACGGCAACCGCTGATCCCAAGAAGACCTCCGTGCCGCCCCCGATCGAGCCTGTCCCGCCCTATCTCAATTTCTCTCCGCTCGATAACGCTTTGGTGAAAATCGCCTCCAGCGCCCAACGTTACCAGAGGGCGCTTGAGCATGCGACAGCAGCCGGGCACCCGGCAATCGCCCTGGACTCGCTTCGGGCGCTCAACCGAGAGCTTATCGAAAGCGAGCGCAAGCTGACGCGGCCGGAGGGGCTGCCGGGCCGGCCGTGGTACCGGCATGAGATTTATGCCCCGGGCCTTTACACGGGCTACGGCGTCAAGACCCTCCCTGCGGTTCGCGAGGCAATAGAGTTGAAGCATTGGGAGGAGGCGGACAAGGAAATTGGCGTGGTTGCCCAAGTCATTGAGGACGAGGCGTCCCTCATCAATTCGGCGTCGAGCGATCTCGAACGCGCCGCCCAATAATCAGCGAGGCGCGCGCCGACTTGGCGCCCAGGGTTCCGAGATAGCCAGCGGATTTCGGGCACGTCGCCGGCGTTCCGGAATCCCACCTTCATTCCATGACCGAGACCCACAAACAAGCGGCGGAAGCTTCGCGCGGGATTCCCGGGCACACCGACGTACTTTCGCTTATCGGCAACACGCCCCTACTGAGCTTCCTACGAATCGGAAGCGAGTTTCCGCAAGTCGAGTTCTACGCCAAAGCCGAGTGGGCGAACCCGGGCGGCTCGGTCAAAGACCGCCCGGCGAAAAACATCATTCTGGAAGCCGAGCGCGAGGGCCGGATGTCGAAAGACAAAATTCTGGTGGACTCGACTTCGGGCAATACCGGCATAGCCTACGCCATGATTTCGGCGGCGCGGGGCTATCGCGCTCGGCTTTACATGCCCTCGAACGTGAGCCTCGAGCGCAAGCGCATCCTGAAGGCTTACGGTGCGGAGGTAGTTTATACCGACCCGATGGAAGGCTCCGACGGCGCCATCCGGCGCGTGCGCGAGGTCGCGGCCGAAAACCCCGCCCTCTACTTCTATGCCAACCAGTACGACAACCCGGCAAACTGGCAGGCACACTACAAAACCACCGCGCCCGAGATCTTCGAGCAGACGGGAGGCCGTATTACGCATTTTGTGGCCGGACTCGGCACCAGCGGCACGCTCATGGGCACCGCCCGGCGCTTGAAAGAGCTGAAGGGCGACATCCGTTGCGTCTCCTTTCAGCCCGATTCGCCGTTCCACGGCCTCGAAGGCCTGAAACATATGGCGACGGCAATCGTGCCGGGGATTTACGATCCGAAGCTTGCGGACCTAGACTTGGCCGTCTCGACCGAAGACGCCTACGCCATGACGCTGCGCTTGGCGCGCGAGGAAGGCCTCCTGGTCGGCGTGTCGTCGGGCGCGGCGATGGTGGCCGCCCTCGAAGTCGCCAGGCAAGCGCGCCGGGGCGTCATCGTGACTATCTTCCCCGACAGCGGCGACAAATATTTGAGCGAACGCTTCTGGGACGAAGTGCCCGAGGGAGTACCTCGGTGACGAAGGCCAATCGCCTAGCGATCCTCGGAACACTCACGCTCGGCGCGGTCGCAATCGTACTCCTTTTGCCTCGAATCCCTCAGGACCCCGCCTACAACAACTTTGCCGACCAGCGGGCGATTCTAGGAATTCCGAATGGCTTAAATGTTCTCTCCAATGCAGCGTTTGTATTCGTGGGAGTACTTGGACTTACTTTTTTGTTTCGGAAGCGAGGCTCTGGGATTGCGAGACTTTTTATTGTATCGGAAGAGCGATGGCCTTACGCTGCCTTCTTCGCCGGCGTGACGCTCATCGCCGCGGGATCGGCCTATTACCATCTTGCGCCGGGAAATGACCGACTCGCGTGGGACCGTTTGCCAATCGCCTTTGCGTTGATGGCGTTCTTCAGCGCCACCGTCGTAGAGCGGGTCAGCGTCAAATTCGGCCTGCGGCTATTGTTTCCGCTCTTGATGTTCGGAGTATGTTCGGTAGTCTACTGGCACGTCAGCGAACAGCTGGGAAGTGGTGACCTGCGATTCTACATCGTGGCGCAATTTTATCCGCTCTTGGCCGTCCCCCTGATTTTGTTCTCGTTTCCAGCGCGTTATACGCGCGGGGGTGATGTCCTGAGCGTACTGTGCCTCTTCATCCTGGCCCACATTCTTGAATTGCTCGATAGGCCCATTTTCGAGTTTGGCCATGTCGTGAGCGGCCATACGCTAAAGCATTTGGCCGCTGGTTTGGCCACCTACTGGGTGCTTCGAATGCTCAGACTCCGGTCTACATTGGTTTTGCGGGGATTCGTCAATGGTACTGAACCTGGACCCACGACCACTTGAAATGATTCGACAGCACGGCGCGCGCGATTATCCGAACGAATGTTGCGGCGTGCTGTTCGGTCGGGCGGAAGGCGAGAACAAACGGGTCATCGAAGCGGTGCCACTTAGAAACCTGCGCACGGATCCGGAGAAGGCGCGGGAGGTGCTGCCGTTGGAAGAGCCCGGAAGGGAATCGGAGCGGAACCGCTTCCTGATTGACCCGCGCGAACAGTTGCGGGCCGAAAAGGACGCGCGCGCGCGGGGTTTGGATGTTGTGGGTTACTACCACTCGCACCCCGACCATCCGGCTCGGCCGTCGAACTACGACCGCGAGCACGCCTGGCCGTGGTATTCTTATGTCATCGTGTCGGTGGTTCGAGGCGAGGCGAAAGAGTTGACATCATGGGTCTTGACGGAAGATCGGTCGCGGTTCGGCTCGGAGGCCATTGAGGTGGTTGGCTAGAAACGTTCCTGTAGTGCTGGTCATCTAATGCATTATCTCAGGGCCGCGGGCGGATTGGGCTTGCCAGCTAAGGAATTGACGGGGGAATCGGGATGGCGGTAAAGGTTGTTATACCAACGCCGTTGCGGCAGTATGTGGGCAAACGAGACGCCGTCGAAGTTCAGGCAACCACGATTGGCGAGGCGCTAGCCCATCTGACGGCGGAGTACGGCGATTTGCGCCGGCACCTCTATACCGAAGATGGCAGACTGCGCAGCTTCGTCAACGTCTACCTCAACGACGAGGACATCCGGTTTCTCCAGAAAGAGCAGACGCCACTCAACGCCAACGACGTCATCACCATTGTCCCCTCCATCGCCGGCGGCTGCGCGCGCCGCTGTATCTGTAGATAGCCTGGGCCTCGCTCCGGTGTGTCCGGGCGAGATCTCCCGGGCTTTTCCCTTCGCCCTTTGCCGTGAAACCACTTGTCGGAGAGCTCGTAGGCGCAAATCGGCGCACGGCGCGCCGCGAGCAGATTTATTTGCTAATCTATTTTTGAGGGATTTCTCATGGCCATCTTGACAACCACACCCGGAACGCGTTTATCCAATGACGAAATCCTGCGCTACAGCCGGCACCTCATCATGCCCGAAGTCGGCATGAACGGGCAGTTGAAACTGAAGCAGGCAAAGGTGCTGACCATCGGTGCCGGGGGGCTGGGCGCGCCACTGGCTCTGTATCTGGCGGCGGCGGGCGTCGGCAAGCTCGGTATCGTGGATTTCGACGTGGTGGACTTCACCAATCTCCAGCGGCAAATTATCCACGGGACGAGCGACGTCGGCCGCCCGAAGCTCCACTCGGCGAGCGAGACAATTGCCGAAATCAACCCGAACGTGGAAGTTGTCGCCCACGAAACGCGCCTAACGTCCGAGAACGCGCTCGACATCCTCAAAGACTACGACGTCATCGCCGACGGGACAGACAATTTCCCCACGCGTTATCTCGTCAACGACGCCTGCGTGCTGCTTGGAAAGCCCAACGTTTACGGGAGCATCTTCCGATTCGAGGGCCAGGCCTCAGTCTTCTATGCGAGGGAAGGGCCGTGCTACCGCTGCCTTTACCCTGAGCCGCCTCCGCCGGGCCTGGTGCCGAGCTGCGCCGAGGGCGGCGTGCTGGGTGTCCTGCCGGGTATCATTGGCTGCATTCAAGCGCTCGAGACCATCAAGCTCATCATCGGCCAGGGGCAGCCGCTGATCGGCCGCCTGCTTCTGTTCGACGCGCTTCACCTCAAGTTTCGGGAGCTGAAACTGCGAAAGAACCCGGAGTGCCCGGTTTGCGGCGCGCATCCGACGGTCACCAAGCTGATTGACTATGACCAGTTCTGCGGCGTGCGCGGGGAAGACCACATCGTCCCCGTCACGGTGCCGGAGATTTCGGCGCGCGAAGTGAAGCGGATGATGGACGACGAGAGGCCCTTCGTGCTGGTGGACGTCCGCGAGCCCCACGAATACCAGATCTGCAATATCCCGGGCTCGAAGCTCATCCCGCTCGGCGAGATCCCGCGGCGCATGCACGAGCTCAGTTCTGCCGACGAAATCGTCGTCCACTGCCGCTCCGGGCAGCGCAGCGCGCAAGCAGTGGGCTTTCTAATGAAGGCGGGCTTCCGTAAAATCCATAACCTGCAAGGCGGCGTCCTCGCTTGGGCTGATGAAGTGGATCCGACCATGCCCAGGTATTGAGCCGAATCTGCAAGGCCTCGTGGTTTGATAGCGCGGGCCGTGCGGCATGCCGTGTCTCCCCAATCATGCGGCGATGTCAATCAGTATGCTCCGGAACCCGGGAGCGCATTCCCCGGCTTGCGCGCCAGCAATTGCTTCAGACAATCCATTCCGGCGGCAAGGCGTACTACCAAAAAAGTGCAGACGAATCTTGAGCGCGGGTGGTGAGCCTTACTAGGTTCAAGGAGGCAGCGGCATGAAAGATTTTAACAGCCTTTCTGAAATGGAAATACTGGCGCTCGCGATTTCCCTCGAAGAAGAAGACGAACGCATTTACGCCGACTACGTCGAGGGCCTGCGCGCCGATTTTCCAGCCTCGGCTGCGGTCTTCGACGGCATGCGCGTGGAAGAGTTGGGTCATCGGCGGCGGCTGATCGAGCTCTATCGTGAGAAGTTTGGCGAGCACATCCCGCTGATCCGCCGTCAGGACGTCAAGGGCTTCGTCACGCGACAGCCGATGTGGCTTGTGCAGCCGCTCGACCTCGACAAAATTCGCCGGGAAGCCAGCGCCATTGAAATCGAGACGCGGCGCTTTTACGAAAGGGCAGCGGCCAAAGCCGGGGACGCACGCATTCGGCAACTTCTCGACGACCTCGCCGAGGAAGAGCGGCACCACTCAGAGCTTGCCGAAGAGCTGGGGCGCGAGAAGTTGGTGGGCGGCGCGAAGGAGCAGGAAGAGCAGGCCCGGCGGCGCCTGTTCGTGCTGCAAATCGTTCAGCCGGGATTGGCCGGTTTGATGGACGGCTCCGTCTCGACGCTCGCGCCGGTGTTCGCCGCGGCGTTTGCGACGCGCAATAGCTGGGCGGCGTTTGCGGTGGGGCTGGCGGCGTCGCTCGGCGCCGGAATTAGCATGGGCTTCGCCGAAGCTCTCTCCGACGACGGCAGCCTGACCGGGCGCGGCCATCCCCTCCTCCGAGGCTTGGTCTGCGGTGTGATGACGGCGATCGGCGGCGTGGGGCACACACTTCCGTTTCTTTTGGGCAATTTCCGCCTGGCGATGGCGATCGCGGTGGCGGTTGTGCTGGCGGAACTCTTCGCTATTGCCTCGCTCCGCCATCGTTACATGGGCACGCCCGCGTTCTCCGCGGCGCTCCAGGTCGTGATCGGCGGCTTGCTCGTCTTCGCCACCGGTGTGCTCATTGGGAGCGCATAGGACAACGAGTTCTCTGCTTGGAACGAGTTTGCCGTTAGGTTAGAATCCCGCGCTGGCGCCGAAAGTGTTGGATGACGGTGACGAAGTTCTCTCGCACTCTCGGCGCGGAGGTTGCGGAATGGCCTTAAAAGTTGGTGATACGGCGCCGGATTTCAAGTTGAACGCGGCGACGGGCGAAAATGAGGCGGAGTTTCATCTCGCGGCGCATCGCGGCAAGACGGTCGTCATTCTGTTCTACGCGCTCGACTTCACGCCGGTTTGAGACGACCAACTGTCGGAGACTCAGGAGCGGCTGGCTGAGTTCACCGGCGCGAACGCCCAGGTCGTGGGCGTCAATACCGACACAGTCTTCTCGCACATCGCCTACCAGGAATCCCTGGGCGGTCTCAAGTTCCCGCTCGCGACCGATCGCTGGCCTTACGCCGAAACGGCGGCGAAGTACGGCATATTTCCAGCGACCCAACACACGCTCCCCTTTGTCAACGACCGCGCCGTCTTCATCGTGGATTCGAACGGTAAAATCGCCTGGTCGAAAGTTTACGAGCTGAGGACCGTGCCGGATCTCAACGAGATTCTGGTGGCGCTCAAGCGATTGGTTTAGCAAGCTGTCGAAGAGGGCAGGAGTATGTCATTCCGAAGTCCGGCGTTCTTTGCCGGACTGAGGAATCTGCTTTGTTTTCCGGCGCCGCGTGCAATAGCAGATCCTTCGCGAAGTTTACCCTGAGTCGAAATGCAGGGATTCTTCGCTTCGCTCAGAATGACATGCGAAGGGCTCAGAGCCTGCCCTGACCAACGGGAAGGGATGACAACCTCGCGAGAGTTTTTCTTCATCCAGTTGCAGGGCTGGCGCGCATCGCCCTCTTCTCGGGTGAGGAGCGACGTCGCCACCCGTCAGCGCACGTTGCGGCGACGCTCGCGGCGTTCTTCCCGACGCTCGGCGCGGTCTTCGCGCTTCTCGCGGTCGCGGTTGAGGTCCCGGCGCAATCGCCGCAGATGATGGCGGTCTCGCTTGAGCCGCCCCCGGTCGGCGCGAGCTTCGGGACTCCTCGGGCCGAATTGTCGCTCGTCCACAGCGAGCTGCTGCTCGTCGGCTTCGACTTGAGCTCTCGCCCCCCGAATTTCGGCCTTATCTTCGTGGATATCCTGCGTGGTTCCTGGCTTCGGCTCGGCGGGATTCTCCTGCGCGCGCACCGGCGAAGCGGCCATAAGTCCTGCCGTCAAGAATACAAAAACCAGTAACCTTTCAAGCCGGGTCATGGATGCCTCCTTTGAGGTTCGCTCTCACACTCTCAAACCTGCGTGCCCGCAGGAAGTTGCGGCGTCTTGCGTGGGCCGCCGGGTCAGCAGCCCCCGCCGAACAAGTAGGGCTTGGCGTAGCGGCCATAATCCTCGAGGGTGAGCGCAACGCCCCTCGGTTCCTCATCGAGGGTGCGCGCGATGACGGCCATCGTGCGCTCGACGGCTTCGCGCTTGGAATGGACCGCCGGGTCGCGCTCGAGCGTGGTATTCAAGTCGTAGCAGCGCGCGGCCTGGTGCATGACGCGGAAGAGCTCGAACTCTTCGTCGAGCGAGGCCGGGCGGGAGGCGGCGGAGAACAGCGTGTAGAGCGGACGAGTGGGCGATGCCTGTTTTTCAAGGCCGCCAATCAGCGCGCGCTCGGCCTGGTCGTCCACACCGCGGTACGCGTTGTAGGCCGTCTCGCGCTTGCCGTCCGGTGTCTCGCCGATGAGCAGACGCTCCATGAAAGATTCTAGGGGCAGGTGGGCGAGCACCGTCGGATCCTGCTTGTTACGCCTGAGGAGCATGACCGCGGCGAGCTTTACCGGCTCCATGGGGTTCTGATAGACGCGCTCGGGCGGAAGCACGCGCGACATGTCGAGCATCGAGCGGGCGTTGTCAAAGGCAATCAGCCGGGCCATGGCCCTCTTCAGCTCGCTGGTGGATAAATTCTGAAACACGGGCGAGTGTGGGTTGCGAGCCGCCCCCGGCGAAAATGCCCTTTGGATTACCGCTTCCGCGAGGTCGCGAACGACATTCTGGATGACTTCGCGCTTCTGCTCCATGAAAACGCCCGAGACGTCGGGAACGTTTTCTTCCTTTGACGAAGCGATTTCGAAAGCGGCGAGCGGATAGTTCTCAACCAGGTTCGTTCGCAGATAGAAAACTTTTTCAGACGTGTAGGCGTAAGCTTCAATCGGCTGGCTGAGGTCGAGGTCGGCGAGCGCGAGCTCGAGCGGGCGATTGTCGAGCGTCATGGCGGTGAGGCACGCTCGCCCATCGCCCGGATGAGCTTCCACCCAGCGGTAGACTTCGTAGCCACGCGCCTTGGAGCCGTCGGAGCCCGCGGCCGACAACAGAAACACGCGCTTACCGCCCCGCGTTCGGTAGGTGTAGCGGACGTAAACCCAGTCGTCGGAGTGGAACCGCGTCTTCGGATAGCTCATCAGCCCGTAGGAACTCGTGGACTTGCCCGTGCCCGTGGGTGCGATGTACAGCACGCCCTTCCCCGCTTTTTCGACGCAGGCGCCATGAATGGAATGGATGCCGAACTCAGAGGCCAGAATCCGCCCGACCGCTCCGAGCACCCAGCTCTTGAGTTGGCCGTAATAGGATGTGTTAAAGAAAACGATCGTATCGGTGGCATGGCTGTAGTAGGCCGCCTCCTGCTCGCCCTCGACGCCAAGCAGGGCATAGACCTTGATGCGCGGCTCGGCAGGCGGAGTGCCGACCAGCCCCGCCCATTCGTCCACGCCGAACCAGTTGTCTTTCCAGAAATCGAACAGGTGCCGGCTGTTGGTCGTGGCGCGGACACGGATGCCGTGAATCGCGACATCGTGCTCGAAGATTTCCTGCTGGCTCGAAATGCGGCCGAGGTGGTCGTGGGCGCTCTTGAGAAGTTTTTCGAGCAGTCCGGGAGTCTGGTCCACAGTCTTGTTATGAACCGCCGTCCGGCCTTTGGTGCGCGTGATGGTGTTGGAAACCCCGATGGGAGAGCCCGGCCATTCGCTGGCGTCAGGAGTCGGAGCGGGCGGGAAAGAGTAAGGGGTCTCGTCGGCCATGCAAACTTCCGGGCAAGGGGCTGCGACAACTCCTCTCGCCGCGTGTACATTACGGGTTGCCGAATCAAAAATCAACGCCATGGCCCCGCTCGCTCCCCGGCGTTCGGCCCACCCCGGCCTCCAGGGAGCACATTCCTCCACCATTCCATCTTTCCCCGGCACACAGCATCCTTCTCACCTCTCGAAGTTTGTCTTGATTCCAAAGGACTTATTGGCTTCGTTTTGCACTTTTCAATTTACGGCATCCGCCACGATTCTCGTCCATGCTCGGTCCAGCTTGGACACTCTATTGAACCCAAAGGGCTTATTCGCTTAATTTGGAAATTCCTGCCGAGCGAGTTCTTGGGAGGACAAGCGGATGGGATAAGGCGTACCATGGTACCTTCCACGGCCAAATCGAGGATAGGGAAAACAGATTCTACTCTCGGGTCCATGAGTATTCGCCTGGCTAGAAGCCCCGTACGGCTTCGGTAGGGCCACCTCGGAGCCTCTAAAGAACTTGTTTTCGGGGGTCAGGAATGCCACCCCTATCATCCAAAGGGTATTATGCATATGATGAACAAAAAGTCAAGTATTTTTCGCCGGGGCAGGATTTCGGGTGGCGGCGGTGCCCGCCCCGAGCGGCCCGAGAATTTCATAGGGTCCGATTTTTTCCCCGGCTGAGAGCAGCATGTTGCGGAACATTGTATCGCAAGCTGAATCATTGTGGTTGCGGCTTTTCGCCGGAGGAGACCAGGCAGTTAGGTGGATGCCAGTTCGCAATCGTTTCCGAAAACGCCAGTTTGCACTTTCGTTGACTTGGCCGAGCGTGCCGCCTATCATAGTCGGCCACAGCACGATTCGTCATCGAGCATTAACAGGCTCATGAAAAACGCGTCGAAAAGTCATGCTGAGCCCTTCGCTTGTCATTCTGAGCGAAGCGAAGAATCCCTTTCATTCCGCGCTGGGGGTAGACTTCGCGAAGCATCCCTTGTTGGCATGGAAAAATAATGGAGAGGGATTCTTCGCTTCGCTCAGAATGACAGCCAGCGAAGAGCCTGCCCTGAGCAGAGCGAAGGGCTCAGAATGACAGCCAGCGAAGGGGCTCAGAATGACAACGCAAGACAATTTTTCGTCAGCCTGTTAAAGAACCGGAGCGCGCGCGGCCGAGCCGCCCCGGTCTGGGCCGCAGCCGATCCAGGAAGGCCCCTTGGCCATTGACGTCGAAAAACTTCTGAACGTCCGCCGCAGCGAACTCCGTACGGCGTCGCTGCTTTTCTTTTTCCTCTTCCTCGCGATTGGAAGCTACATCATCGGGATATCGGTCGGCCTGGCGATGTTCCTAAACGCCTATCCCAACGGCTTGCCGCACGTCATCATGGCGACGGCTTTGGTGGTCGCGGGTTTCATTTCCATCTACAGGCGAGGCGAGTCTTCGGTTTTATCGGCGCAGGGCAGGTGCTGGGAGCGCCGGTGGCAGGATTCTTCACGGCCGCGGCCACCCGGCACGTGCGCCCGGAAGCGCTGGTTCCGGTCATCGGCCTCTCGATGATGCTGTGCGCAGCCCTGATCTGGATACTCTTCCGACAGCCTCGTCCGCAAATGGTGGAAGTGAGCCGGCCGCGCGCGGCGCCGGATATTCCCAAGAATTTCCGTCAGATCGTCCTGCACATTCTTCGCACTCGCTTTCTGCTGCTGATCACGGCGCTCACGGCATTCGGGTGCGCCTCGACCACCATCATCAGCTACCAATTCAGCATCATCGCTAAGGATACCTTTCACAATAAAGCCGACCTCGCGGCTTTCTTCGCGCTCTTCTCGGGCTTCGCCGGCGTCGCCGCGTTCCTGCTGCAGATGGTGGTGACCGGGCGGCTGTTGCGCTCGTTCGGCATTCGCGTGACGCTTTTCATTTTGCCCGTGGTGTTTTTGGCGGGAAGCACGGCGCTGCTGATTTTTCCCACGCTCATCGCGGCCTGCTTCCTCAAAGGCAGCCACAGCCTGCTGCGGTTCACCGTGGACAAGTCATCTACGGAGCTTCTTTATCTTCCTGTTTCACCCCCTGAGATCAAAAACCAAATCAAGCCGTTCATTGACGGCTTTGTCTGGCGCGCGGCGGACGGCATTGCCGGCCTGGTGTTATGGACTTTTGCGACCGGCCTGAGGTTTTCTCCGGCGCAAATGAGCCTGGTGAATTTTGCCTTCCTGGGCGGATGGCTGGCCATGACCTACGGCGTGCGGAAGGAATACCTGAACGTGTTGAAGAAGGCCATCGAAACGCGGACGCTTGACCCGGAACGCGTGGCGATGGGCGGGGTGCTGGATTCGACGACCGTGGAAGTGCTGGCGCAGGCCCTCGAGCGCGGCGGCGAGCAGAAAGTCTTGTACGGCCTAAGCTTGTTCGAGCTGGGCCGCGAGGCAAGCTGGCATCCCGCGCTGCGCCGCCTGCTCGAACACCGGTCCGCCGCCGTCCGCTATCGCGCCCTGCGCTTGCTCTCCGACGCGGGCGACAAGGGGATCAGCGTGCAAGTCGAAAAAATGCTCCGGGACCCCGCGCTCGAAGTCCGCAGCGAAGCCTTGAATTATCTCGTGACGCAAACCGGGCGCGATCCCCTGGTTTTGATGTCGGAAGAAACCGAGTTGCCGGACTACGCCGTGCAGGGCGCCGTCGTGGTGTATCTGGCCCGCTCCGGGCAGGCGGAAAGCTTTGGCGCGGCGCGATTGATTCTCGACTCGATGCTCGAGCGGACGGACGCCGCTCGGGCGCGAGCGCGCGCGGAAGCGGCTCGGGTCCTCGGCGTCGTTCCACCTCCCTCCGAGCTGCACCAAGAGCTGCCCATCCTGCTCGACGACGAGAATCCCGAGGTGGCCGAGCAGGCCTTGCTCGCGGCCGGAAAGATCGCGGCCCCCGAGTACCTGCCGAAGGTCATCGAAAAGCTTGCGGTCCCGCGTTTGCGTGGCGCGGCGCGAGCGGCGCTGGGGCTCTACGGCCCGCGGGCGCTCGCGACCTTGCATGACTGCTTGAATGACGACACCCTTCCCATGGGGTTGCGCAAGCAGATTCCCGAAGTCATGGCCCGCATCCCCACTCAGGAATCCGCCGCGGCGCTGGCCGAGGGCCTGGTTCAAAGCGATCCCGGCCTGCGTTACGACGTGCTCAAGGCTCTGAACAAACTCGCCAAGGTGAACCGACCTCTCTTCGGCGGCGGCGAGGAAGTCTCCGATATGCTGGAGGCGGAGCTCGTCGGCTATTACCGCTCCTTCCAAATCCTGGCGGCGATTGATCGTCGAGCGGGGGCGGCGGCCGGCACAGGCGAGGAAATCGAAGACGATGCGCCCCTGCTCAGCCGCGCCGTGCGGGAGCGCATGGACCGCGAGCTGGAGCGCATCTTCCGGCTCCTGTCGCTCCTCTACCCGGGCCGCGACATCTACAACTCTT
The DNA here is from genome assembly GCA_003225365.1 of Acidobacteriota bacterium. Lineage (GTDB taxonomy): Bacteria > Acidobacteriota > Terriglobia > UBA7540 > UBA7540 > Gp13-AA74. The sequence goes on along the minus strand of QHZN01000234.1, from coordinate 11,967 downwards.
ACCTCGGACTGACCTCGGGCGACGCCCGACTCCAGGCAAATTCGCTCGAGGTGCTCGAACACGTCCTGAAGTCGGAACACTATCGTCGGCTCGTCAGCAGCCTGGACCCGGAGGTCGGCTTGTCGGAAAAACTGAAGATCGCCGAGCAAATCTGCCTGACCGCCGTCGGCTCGCGCGCGGAGGCGTTGCGCATTCTTCTCCACTCCGACGACCTCTGGCTTTGCGCTTGCGCGCTTTACACGGTCGGAAAACTGAAACTCAAGGAACTCGAATCAGATCTGGCCGGCGTCAAGCGCGACGCCGACCCCTTGCTCGCAGAGACTTGGACGTGGACTGCAGAGCGGCTGAAGGCCGCCGCCCGCGCGTAGCTAGGCCTGCGCCGGTGGGTCCGAAAGGAGAGGGGTTGAAGGTCGCCATCACCGGGGCGTCTGGCCTTTTCGGTCGGGGCCTCGTGGAAATCTTCTCGCTTCGGCACACCGTCTTTCCGCTCACTCGCTCCGAAGCTGACATCACGCGCGCCGAGGAGGTTCGAAACGTCATTCGGCGCCTCGGCCCCGACGTCGTCGTTCACCCCGCCGGCATTCCCGACCTCGATCGGTGCGAAGCTGATCCCGCCCGGGCGTTTCTCACCAACGTCCACGGGACGCGCCATGTCGTGGAAGCAGTGCGTGAGGCGCGTGCCGCGCTGGTTTACGTTTCGACGGACGCGGTCTTTGATGGAAAGAAAGGCACGCCTTACGCGGAAACGGATCCGGCGATCCCATTTACGGTTTACGGCCGAACGAAACTGCGCGGTGAAGGGCTGGCGAGCACCCTGCCGGAGCATTGGATCTTCCGCGTCTCCGTCCTGTTCGGTCCGGGAAAGACGAACTTTGTCGCGCGAGCCCTCGAGAAGATCGCGGCGGACGAACAATTCGTCGCGGCCTCCGACCAATTGGGGTCCACCACTTACACACTCGACGCAGCCCGGACAATTATGGACGTTGTCGAGGCGCGCCGGTTCGGGCTCTATCACCTCTCGAATTCAGGGGCCTTGACGCGTTATGAGTTGGCGGCGAAGGCCGCGGAGTTCGCCCAGCTCGACACCCGCAAAGTCATTGGCAAGCCCTCCGCTGAGATGTCTCGCCGGGCGGTCCGTCTGAAGTATGCGGTGATGGCCATGGACGGCCTGAGTCACGCGGGCTTCGATCCACCTCGCCCATGGCAGGAGGCGCTAAAGGAATATGTCACTCGGCTCGAAGTCCGCGGCTCCTAGCTCGAGAGCTGTGCGGGTGCCTGGTCTCGGGTTGAATTGACTGTAAGCCGCGGCGGGCGGGTTACACAAAGCTCCCTTTAGGGGACGCCCTGTCAAGGAACCCCAGGCGCGCACTCTCCTTCGAGGTTCAGGGGGCGGCCTTCTTGGGCGTGTCGGACAAACCTAGGAGCGAGCGGATCTTGTCCAGGAAATCTGTCGTGAGCTTGTTGCGCGTGATGTGGGGCAGGCAATTGCGCTCGATCAGTTCCAAGCTCTTGGCGTCGGCAATCTCACCGGTGATCACCAACACCCGGCCGAACAGGTTCGGGCGAAGTTGGGCGATCTGAGAGAGCATTTCGTCGGGGAGGACGTTTTGGCAGCGCAAGTCGAGCAGGATGGCGTCGAACGACTCACGGCTGATCATGGCGAGGGCTTGCCGGCCGCTTGAGGCCACATCGCCGTCACAGTGCTGGGCGGCAAGAAGAACGTAAAGAATGTTTCGGATCGATGCGTCGTCCTCGATGATCAGAACCCTACGGCGAGCTGGGCTGGCGCTCAACGGGGCTTCTCCGCGGGCCGCCTCAGCTTCGGGTGCGGCCTTGCAAACTGTGCTGGCGGTTGTCTCGACCACCCTTCGACTTCCTAGCCTAGACGGGCATAAGCCCCATGTCAAGCCGATGCTCTTGCAGCTAAAGACAATTCCTATTGTGGGCATTTGCTAACCATTGAGGGACTCCAGGCGCGCGGCTCGTGGGGTCCTCCAGGTTCCGAGGCGGCCTCAGGCGGGCTCGGCGGTTTTGGCGGGAGCGTCTGGATTTTGGAACTCCGCATCGTGACCAGGAACAATGCGGCCGCCGAGGCTCAGGATGCGTTCACGGTCGCGCCCGTACAATTTCTTGTTGACAGGGATCATGGTGAGGACTCGCTGGTCGTGCGCACGGCTGAGGAGGGCGTCGCCGGCGACGACTACGCGCTCGTGGCCGTTTGAGATGAGAAGCGAAGCGTGGCCGGGGACATGGCCTGAAGTGATGACCGCCTCCATGCCGTCCGGGAGCGGTTGCGACTCCAGCCACCGGAATTGCGCCCGTGAGCCCAGCCTTTGCTCATCCCACCAACGCAGAGCGAACCGCCGCAGCGCACTCATATAGCTCAAGGCCTTCTCATCATCCATCACTTCCGGATAATACCTTAACACCAGTTTCTCCCAATCGCCTTCCACGCGCAGGTCTGCGTAAAGCCGTTTCGCCCAGTCGTAGGATTCCTGCGGCGCGTAGATGAGGCTCTTGGTGAAAATCCGGTTGTTTAGGACATGATCCACGTGGAAATGCGTGTTGACCACGATTTGGACGTCGGAAGGCTTCAATTCCTGGCGCTCGAGCGCGCCGACGAGCACGCTTTCTTCGTGAGGGAGACCCGTATCCACCACGATGTGGAGGCGGCCGTTGGAAATGAGGACGGACGAGGCCCCGCGCATGCTTCCCGTAAGCAACACCTCAATACGCCAGCTTGGCTGGCCTGCTGGTCCGCTCATTCGACTTCCAATCATTCTATCAGGAGCGTTTGATTCGGCCAAGGCGCTCAACGCCGATCAGTGCTCGCCCCCGACGCGATCGAGGTTCAGAGGTTCCGGTGACAAAAGCATCGAACCCGGCTCCGTGTCCGTCCCGCACAGGGGACGGACCGTAGAGATCCTCATTAGACAAAATGGCAGGGATCAAAAGCGGCCATGAGCTTCTTCAAAGCCGCGACCGGGCTTCGCGCCTGCGAGGAATAAGCCCCGCATACCCGCCACGGTGCACTCATTCTTGAGAGGGGGCGAGTGGGTATAAGAGATCCATGAGATGGGGGCCATTGCTCGGGGCGACTCCGTATTATGGCCAAAGAAACCAAGGAGGAAGTTCCACCCGCAACAGATTGGAGTGCCCCTAAGTGGAACCACCATCCCTTGTGGTTTTCCCTTGACAAGTCCCGATCCCAGGTGGTAGATTCGCTGCCGTATTAAACCTCGGCGAGAGTCAGGATGGTGCGGAGTAGCCTAAATTAGGGAATATATCCCATGCAGAATGCGATGTCCTCATCGAGAGCGGAGATTATTTACATTAGAGTAAACAGGGAGTATTCCCACTGCAGGATAATGTGTCCTCCCAATTGACAACGGGCATGTTGCGCGTTCGAATAAGCTACGGCCTAGTCTGTCGTGAGCGGTTGCGCGGCGCAGCTCTGCGATAGGGTTCATACTCTGGAGGTAAATAGAGAAAGGCCAGGCTGAGGCGGTTTTTGGCGCCGGACAGGTGGCGTGGGTGCCCCCGGTGGGTTATCTATGAGTGCAATACTATTAACATTAAGCACTCATCATATTCGCTTTCTCTGGAAACTCGGCGAGCGCGGGTGGCAAGTCCGAAGCTGCGTTCGCCAGGCCCAGGTAGAAGAGCAAGGCGATCACGAAGGGCCGAAAGGCGTCGCTCGACGCCGCCGAGTAGTAGCGCCGAGTGGCCGCGGTACGCGCGTTGGAAGTTGGGGATTTGAGGATGATCTATGAAAGCCATGCCAGTCCGAGGAGGAGGTCGAAGGGGTAGGGGAGTGAAGCGGGGACGCAAGACATACTGGACACCGCTCGTTTTGGGAAAACACTCGTTCGTCGAGGCCATTATGGAGGCCGTGCACACCCCGCTGCTGGTCCTCGACGCCAACCTCACGGTGCGAGCGGCCAATCACGCCTTCTATGACCTCTTTCAGGTTTCCCCGGAGGCGACGAAAGGGCGTTTCATTGGCGGTGCCGGCAACGGGGCTTGGAATTTTCCCCGGCTACGGCAAGCATTGCAAGGTGTTCTTACCCACAGGGAGCGGTTCGCGACCTTCGAGGTGGAGCAGGAGTTCCCCAGAATCGGCCGCAAGACGCTTCTGATCAATGGCCGCGCGATGGAGGAGAGCTACAGCGGATCTCGCCTGATCCTGATCTCCATCGAAGACGTTACGGCGCGCAAGAGCGCGGAAGAAGCCAAACACACGCAGGCGCAGCTCCTCGACATGGCCAGCGACGCGGTTCTGATTCGCGGCCTTGACGACACGGTCAGTTACTGGAACGAAGGGGCTGAGCGGCTCTATGGGTGGCGAAAAGAGGAAATCTTAGGGAAACGCATCCACTCGATTCTCAAGACGATTTTCCCCGAGCCGCGGGAGGAGGTCACGAACCGTCTCTTCCGCAAAGGCAATTGGCAGGGGCAACTTTACCACTCGATTCTCAAGACGGTTTTCCCCGACCCGCAAGAGGAGATGAGGAAACATCTGATCAGCGACGGCCATTGGCGGGGTGAACTCATCAATACCCGAAAGGATGGCTCGCAGGTCATCGTCAGCAGAACCTGGGCGCCCTACCGCGACCAGCGTGGTGAAACCCTGGGATGGCTGGGGACCGACACCAACATCACCGAGCGTAAGCGTGCCGAAGAGGCGCTGCGCCTCCTGGCGGAGATTACCGCCATTGCCAACGCGGCCGAAGACTCCCGCAACGTGACCAGCCGTTGCATGGGCGCCATCGCGAAACTCGGCGGCTGGAGGGTTGGAGCGGTCTGGTTCTTCGACGAGCGCGCGCAGGTTCTACGCTTCGACCGCCGCTCGTTTTATTGCAGCATCAATGTTCAGGAGTTCGCCGAGCTGACGATGAAAGCGGCCCTCAAGAAGGGCGAGGACCTTCCAGGGCAGGTCTGGAAAGCCGGAAAGCCCGTGTGGATTTCCGACTTGTCGGCCCAGATGAACTCCGCGCGCACGGCATCCGCCGTTCGCTGCGGACTCAAGTCGGTGTTCGGCCTCCCCATCATGGGTGGCAAGAAGTTATATGCCATTTGGGAATTCTTCTCAACTGGAACCCGCGCGCCCGACCCCTACTTCATGAACGCCGCCCACCGCCTGGGCGAGCACCTCGCGCTCGTTTATGGGCGGAGGCAGAGTGAAAGGTCTCTGAGCCAGCTCTCGGCCCGAATGGTCAAACTGCAGGAAGAGGAGCGCCGGCGGATTGCACGCGAGTTGCACGACAGCACTGCGCAGGACCTGGCGGCTGCGGCGATCAACCTGGCCGTGGTGAACGAAGAAGCCATGTCGCTTAGTCCCAAAGCCGCCAAACTCCTGGACGACAGCTCGAGACTCCTGAACCAGATATCCAAAGAAATCCGGTCCATGGCCCACCTGCTGCACCCGCCGCTGCTAGATGAGGTGGGCTTCCCATCCGCGCTCAACTGGCTCGTTAATGCCTTCACCGAGCGGAGTGGAATCACAGTCCAACTTAGCATCCAGCCCGACGTCGGCGCCCTGCCGGAAGGGTATGAGGCGGCCCTTTTCCGAATCGTGCAGGAAAGTCTCACCAATGTCCGCCGTCACGCCCAGGCGAAGAATGCCACGGTCCGAATCGTGAAGGCTTCGGATAAGATCGTCCTGGAAGTCAACGACGACGGCAGGGGCCTGCCCGCAGAAATCTCCGCGGCATCGCCCCCAGGTTATTCGAACTTCGGCGCGGGCATCGCGGGCATGCGCGAACGGGTGACGGAACTAGGCGGCAGTTTTGCGATCACTGCGGGCGAAAAGGGCGCCCGAGTAAGGGTGGCCATCCCGCTTCCGGTGAGTGGGCCGTCAAGTGACTCAGCCCCTGCCGCCGGATTGCCGCAACCGAGGGCCGGCGCTACTTTGCGCGTTCGGGGGAAGGCGTAGTCTTTGCCTCCTGAACGGGGGCCGGCTCGTGGCTCTCTTCCTCGATGACCCAGCGGCGCAGTCGCAGGATGTCCGCGGCTCGAACCACGCCGACAGGCTTGCTTTGCGACGCGCCTTCAACCACAACGATGTTCTCGGCGTTGCGCTTGAGCAGGTCCCGGGTGACTTCATCTACGGTTTCCTCCGGCCGAGCCAGAACGTAGTCGGAGCGCGCGATGTCGCGGATTTTGATCCCCTCGCCGTCGCTCTTGAGGAGGTCGTGGGCCTCGATGACGCCGAGAATCGTGCCGTCGCGCTCCACCACCGGCATCACGCCCGCACTCTCGGGGGAGATTTCCCGCACTATGGAATTGACCTCGGAATCCGCCAACACGGGGGTGAAATTTTTCCGCATGACTTGTTCGATGCGCGCTCGCATCAGGACGGGCACGGAATAGTCCTGGCGGACAATGAGGCCGCGCTTGACGAGCTTGCCTGTCATGATGGATTCCTGGCTGAACAAGCGCACGAAGCCGTCTGACACAATGCAGCAGACCACCAGCGGAAGCAGGGAATTGGGGTTGCGGCTGAGCTCGAAGAGGAAAACGATGGCGGTGAACGGCGCGCGCGCGATGCCGCCGAAAACCGCCGCCATCGCCACCAGCGCGTAAAGCGCGGGGTCGGAAATCGGGATCAGTTGCTGGCTTGCGCGGAGGAAGGCCGCGAACGCCGAGCCGATGCCGCCGCCCACGATGAGGGAGGGCGCGAAGACGCCGCCCGTCGTCCCCGAGCCGAGCGACAGCACGAGTGCCCAGAATTTGGCGAACGAAACGCCCAGCAGCTCGGAGACCGTCAGCCGGTCGTTCAGCAAGTTGCGAATCGTGTCGTAGCCTGTCCCGAAGACCTGGGGATAGAGATATCCAATGGCGCCGAGCAGCGATGCGCCAATGACAGGCGACCAGATGGCTGTGGGTTTGGCGAACGGCAAGAAGCGGTCGAGGTGGTCGAAAAAATCCTCGAGAAAGAAGAGGACGCGGATCATCCCGATACCGATGAGCCCCATCAGGATCCCGAGCGCCGCGAAGAGCCACAATTCGGCAAGGCTTGACAGCGTATAGGCGGGCGTCGGGAAAAGCGGCGCCCATCCCACGAAGTATACGCGGACCGCGGTGGCGACAGCGGAAGACAGGGCAACGGGAATGAAGGAACGAGCGCGGAACTCAAATAGCAAGAGCTCGATGGCGACGAGAACACCGGCGAAAGGTGCTGCGAAGGTCGCCGCCATGCCGGCCGCCGCTCCCGCGGCGAGCAACACGCGCCTCTGGTAGGGCGTCAGCCGCACCCACTGCCCGAGAATCGAGCCAAACGCCGCGCCCGTCTGGATAATCGGGCCTTCGGCGCCGAACGGCCCGCCCGTCCCGATGGCGAAGGCCGTGGCCAGCGGCTTCAGAATCCCCACTCGTGTCCGCACTCGGCTCCTGCCCACAAGCACCGCTTCCATAGCTTCCGGGATGCCGTGCCCTTTGAGCGTCGGCTCCCAGAAGTGAATCATCAGGCCGACGAGCAGCCCCCCGATGGGTGGGATGAGGATGACCCATGCGCCCAGATGATGGCCGACCGGATAGCTCCCGACAAACGACCACTTACCAAAGAAAAAAATGTTGGTAAAAAGGTAGATGAGTTCTAGCAGCCCTTGGGCGACCAGGCCCGCTGCCAGACCCACGAGCAACGCATAGGCGCTCGTGACCAGGACTTCGGGGTCGAGCGACCGTCCATATTCGCGAAACCACCGCCGTACGCTCGGCTGAGTCGAAGCAGGGCGTCCATGGCGCGGCATTTATTTTTCCTTTCCTAGGCCGGGAGCGAGGTGCCAACAGGCCGACGACAGCGTTGTGGCGCTCTTGAAGAAACTCGGCAAGCTCTGAAATCGTGGTCCAGCCCGAAGCCGTAAAGCCCCGGACCCCGAGTAGGAGCTGGTGCTGTTGGGGAGTCAAACCGGAGGCGCGCGCGGCCTGCTCGCTAAAGCGCAGGAACCGGCGCAACCGGTAGCGCGACCAAGCGAGCCGCCGCTCGAGCCAAAGTGTTTTGTTTCGCCTGCGAGCTTGCCTAGCAGTCACATCTGAAAGTATATCACATTGCGATGTATTTTCCGGACCTGATCCCGCGGCTAAGCGGTATGATTGAAACAAGGCCGTAAGGGGGAGGAACTAGGGTATGCGGGCCGGCCAGATGGTTCGCAGATAAACTTTGCCTTCGGCGAACCGATAGTAGACCAGCCACGGTCCGGCCAGGAACCAGCGAAGGCCGCGATAAGGTCCCTTCGCCCTCACTGGATACATTTCCGGAAACGATTCCAGCCGTCTTACCCGTGAGAGGATCTGTTCGCGGTCACGCTCCGGCATTTCCAGCATGAGGTCAATCAGGCTTTGCGGCCAAACGGCCTCGGCCATCAGCGCTTTCTCCGCAGCCGTTTTTCAGCCTGGGACTGGGTGAGGACCCGCTCAGCCTCAAGATCAGCGGCCGAGCGTCGCATCCGGCGGCGGAAGGCCGGGTCAGACTCGATTTCATCCAGATGATCTTCCAAGGCGGCGTACAGGGCAATCGCTTCCCGAACTACGAAACTGCGGTTGCCGGCGCGAGCGGCCGCCAACTGGTTCAACAACTCTTCGCTTCGGGCGTCCAAAACCACTTGCCTTCGCATACGTTCCTCCGTGGCCTTGACGATACGACACTAATGCGGAGGTTTCAACACCTATCATGCCTAGTCATGATGGCCGGGCCATCGCCGGCATTCCCCCGAGAGCCGGCGGGAATTACGGTGAGCCTTTCGAGCTTCCGCCCTCCGAAGAGCCGCGAAAGCGGTTGACAAATCGGGAGGTATCCCGTAGTAATATAGGTTTGCGACTTCAACCGGATTGCGAAGAATTAGGGTGACGACTTATCTCGCCAAACCGGGCCACCGTCAGGTGCGCTGGCGCGTCGTAAACGCCGAGGGCAAAGTGCTCGGCCGGTTGGCCGCGCGGGCGGCACGGGCTCTGATGGGTAAAGACTCGCCGGATTGGACCCCTTACGCCGACCATCGCGAGGGCCTGATCATCATCAACGCGGAAAAAGTTCGCCTCACCGGCCGGAAGCTCGACAACAAATTCTACCGTCATTATACGGGCTATCCGGGCGGGTTGAGAGAGACGACGGCGCGGGAGGTTCTGGCGAGAAGGCCTGAGCGCTTGCTCGCCGAGGCCATTCGCGGCATGTTGCCGAAGAGCCGGCTGGGCGATCGGTTGGCAGCGCGGCTGAGGATATACGCGGGCGGGAACTATCCGCATCAGGCTCAGCGGCCGGAGGCGCTTGACCCGGCGCGCGTGTGAATAGGCGCGCCGCTGCGGGCGGGCAACGAGACATCCCCGCCGAAAACCCTGTTGGACTAAAGGAGCCGCATTGACCGAACCGACGGAGTTCTGGGCTACCGGGCGAAGGAAGACGTCCTGCGCTCGAGTGATCCTTCGTCCCGGGCCGGGCAAGATTACGGTGAACGACCGTCCGGCGGATTCTTGACGCGCGATCCGCGCGCCAAAGAGCGCAAGAAGTACGGGCAGAAGGGTGCGCGCAAGCGATTCCAGTTCTCGAAACGCTGATTGTCGAGGGACCCGGTCGGCCGGGGGAAATCAACAAGGAGGAGTTTTGTCCAGCATTACGATGAAGGATTTTCTGGAGGCCGGCGTCCATTTCGGCCACCAGACCCGCCGCTGGAACCCCAAGATGAAGGAATACATCTACGGGGAACGCAACGGGATCTACATCATTGATCTTCAAAAGACCCTCAAGCTTTTTAAAGAAGCCGCCAAATACCTTTCCGACCTTGCGCAGGAAGGGAAGACTGTGCTTTTTGTGGGGACCAAGCGCCAGGCTCAGGAGGCCATCGCCGAAGAGGCGACGAGGGCCGGCATGTTCTACGTCAATCATCGCTGGCTGGGCGGGCTGCTGACGAACAACTCCACGATTCAGAAATCCATTCAGCGGCTGCGAGAGCTCGACGAGATGTCGAAGGACGGCCGTTACGACTTGTTGTCGAAGAAAGAAGTGCAGCGGCTGGAGCGCGAGCGGATACATCTGGAACAGAATTTGGCGGGCATTAAGGAGATGCCGGGTTTGCCGGACGCGCTGGTGGTGGTGGACTCGCACAAAGAAGAAATCGCCGTGCGCGAAGCGAGGAAGCTCGGCATCCCGGTAGTAGCCGTGGTGGACACCAACTGCGATCCCGACATGGTGGACTATGTCATCCCCGGCAACGACGATGCCCTTCGGGCGATCCGGCTCTTCACATCCCGGCTGACGGATGCGATTCTGGAAGGACGCCAGGCGGTGATCCAACGGCAGCTCGAGGCCGAGAAGCTCGCCGCCGAGAAGGCCGCGGAAGAGTTGGAAGCGGAACGCGAACGGGCGGCGGCAGCCATGTCCGAACAGGCTGGAGCCCCCGGCGAAGGCCAAGCGTACCTTGAAGAAAGCGCGGCCCCGGAAGGCGAGGGCGATTTCTCGCCCACCGTAATCGCCGCCGAGGAAACGGCCGACGGCCGTGTGCGCGTCCCCAAGGGCCGGCGCAGGCCCGGAGAAAGCAGGGGGCGCCCGCACAAGGACGGCGAGGGCGAGAACGGGTTCGGTCCGGAGTCCGCGTAAAGCCCAAGAAATTGGAGCGACGCTCTGCAGGCAATCGGGCCTGCCTGCCGCAGGCAGGGCCGGACCCGCGCCTGCGTTTTTTCGTCTCGGAAGGATTGGGTGTGGAATGAGTGTTCCCGCGGAGTTGGTGAAGAAACTGCGCGAGATGAGCGGCGCTCCCATGATGGAGTGTAAGAAAGCGCTCGAGGAGGGAGGCGGGGACCTCGAACGAGCCTTTACCGTCCTCCGGAAGCGCGGGCAGGCGGCAGCCGCCAAGAAAGCCGGGCGGGCAGCTCACGAGGGAATCGTGGGGTCCTACATCCATCCCGGGAGCAAGATCGGCGTGATTGTCGAAGTCAACTGCGAAACCGACTTCGTGGCTCGCACTCCGGAGTTTCAAGAGCTGGCGCACGACCTGGCCATGCAAATCTGCGCCACCGACCCGCGGTTCATCTGCAAGGAGGACGTGACGCCGTCCCTCCTTGACAAGGAAAAGGAATTCTTGCGCGAGCAGGCGGCCACGACCGGCAAACCTCCCGACGTCGTGGAGCGAATCGTGGCCGGAAAGCTCGGGAAATTCTACGAGGATTACTGCCTCTACGAGCAGCGATACATCAAGGACCTTTCGGGCAGCCTGACCGTCGGCGAGCTGATCGCCTCGAAGGTGGCGAAATTCGGCGAGAACATCAAGGTCCGCCGCTTTGCCCGCTTCAAAGTGGGCGAAGGAGTTGCCAAACCTAGCGCAGATGGGCCCGCAAGCTGAACCCGACAGGGCGGCCACGAGACGGAGAGCGCCCGGCACCGCATCGTATGGAAATGACCAAGCCTGCTTACCACCGAATCCTGCTGAAGCTGAGCGGCGAGGTGTTGATAGGCCAGCAGGGCTTTGGAGTTGATCCGGTGGCTGCCGCCCGGATCGCGAGCGAAATCCACGAAGTTCACGAGATGGGTGTGGAGACCGCGGTGGTGGTGGGAGGCGGGAATTTCGTCCGGGGCGTGGCCGCCTCCGCGCACGGCATTGACCGCGTGGTCGGCGACCATATGGGGATGCTCGCGACCATCATCAATTCCCTGGCGTTGCAGGACGCGCTCGAAAAGTGCGGGTCCCAAACGCGCGTGGTGACGGCCATCGAGGTCCGGGAAATCGCCGAACCCTTCATCCGGCGGCGTGCCATCCGCCACCTCGAGAAAGGCCGCGTCGTCATCCTCGCCGGGGGCACCGGGAATCCCTACTTTTCGACGGATACCGCCGCCGCGCTGCGCGCCATGGAGATCAGGGCGGAAGTCATCCTCAAGGCGACCAAAGTGGACGGCATCTACGAAGCCGACCCGAACATAGACCCCTCGGCGAAGATGTTGGAACGCATCAGCCACCACGATGTCTTGTCCCGTCGCCTGGC
>QHZN01000096.1 GCA_003225365.1 Acidobacteriota bacterium | reverse complement strand
GCCGGGCCAATGGAAGAGGGAGTCGGATTTCTCGATTTGACGACCATGCGAACAGGCCCGGTCGGCACGCAATTACTCAATGGGTATCTGAACCCAGCCACCGGGCCCACGGGCGGCGGCACCGAGACCACATGGCCGGGAACAAGCCTCAGACGCAGGCTTACTTCGGAAGCCAAGCGACCAACTCCCTCAAGCCCTTTTCATCGGAGGTGAGCGCTACGACACCACCCGGCGCTCCCGGACCCGCCGACGTCTACACTCTGATCTCGGACCAAGGCATGCAAATTCTGCCCGAAGCCTTTAGCTACGGACCTACTGTGCTCGAAATCTCACCAAACTCAGCAGTCACTGGCGGCGGGCCCGGGTTCGTCTACGGCTATGGCTTCGGGCCTGCTCTCTCGAACTCCATCCCGCCAGATTTGAAAGTTACGGTTGGTGGAGAGTCGGCAACGATAACCGCATTCTATTCGAACGCTTATGGCCTTTCGTCGCCTCCCTTCCTGCTCCAAGGATTCTCATACACCATACCTCAAGGTACACCGGGCTCCGCCGATGTTAGCGTTTCGACCGGTTCCGGCTCCGCGACGGTTCATAGCGGCATGACGTACCTGCCCGCCATTCAACAGTTCCCGCTTCCTGGAGCCATGCTCGCAGAGGGAATTTACGATTCGCGCCGGGACCTGTATTACTTCACGGACGCGACGAGCGTGCGAGTTTTCTCGAAAGCCGCAGGCGCATGGCTCAACTCGATCCCAATTCCCGCAAAGGGTTCGGGTGAGCGCCTATGGGGCATCTCGCTCTCGCCGGACGGTAGCACGCTCGCAATAGCGGACACGCTGGGTGGAGCCGTCGACGTCCTCAGCCCGGACAATCCCTCCGCAGTGAAGGCGTTTCCAGTCGCGCAGCCCATTGGGCTTGCGACGGGCGACGCTGGAATCGTCTACATCATTTCTTCAGGCCCCCAAGTCTTCAAACTTGACACGGGGTCGGGGCAAGTAATTGGATACAGCCACCCGACTTATAGCTTTCCCGATTGCGGAAACTATTGTCGAATCGAACTAAGTCCGCTCAACTCGAGCGTATACTTCAACCCCGGCGGTTACACCTATGTGATCGACACGACGACCGGCGCTATCTCCTTTGCTAAGGTACTAGTGCAGGGTGGTAGCGACGAATTGTCGCTTTCGACCGACCAAACGCTTCTCTCAGCAACTGACTATATCTTTGAACCAAGTCTTTACCCGCGGGCCTACGTCGCCCTGAACCTTCGCGAAATCCAAAACATTGCCTACATTTACGGCCAAAAGTTGAATTCTGACGGGCGGCTATTGTTCCAGCCGACGACACTGGGCATTGATGTGATGGACGGCAGGCTGGGAACCCTTTTGACGCGAATCGCGCTTCCAATAACCCTCTCGCCTAACTACGACGCCCTCGTCTCGGATGGGAAAGACAACATCCTGGTTGCGATTACAGGGACGAACGGCGACGGCGTGGCCGTGATTGACCTCGGGTCCATCCCCGAGCCGCCCCCGTTGCCCTACGACTGGCAGCTCGCACTTCAGCGCCAATCTTTCACCGCAACTAACCCACCGCCTATCTCCCCCGCCCCGCCATCTTCCCTAGCGGCTCGACGGCCTGCCCCACGCCTCAGGCAAACGGTCCCGCACGTCACGACTCGAAAACTTCTCAATTGCTGCGTCGTTCGCCCTTCTGGGCTGCCTAGGCAATAGGAACCGGCCCACTCATAGCTCACATGAGTTCGTGGAGCCCCCGAGCCTCTCGCACAATTTGAACAGCCCGCCCTGAGCCGTTCCATCGGCGCTCATGAAGTCCTACAAGACCGGTAAATTCACACTCTAATTCCAAACTCGAAAGTACCGAGGCGCTTGTGGAATGCCTGTGGGAAAGGCTGTGCAGCGTGTGGAAAACAAATTATGTAAACTCTACGCCACCGCCCCAAATATTATCAGACGTCCCTGTGGAACGAACCGCCCTGCCCTGCGCAACCCATGGGCAGGCCCGATTTCAGGTCCGATCCGAATCGGACCATCGGACTCCAGCTATCGGAGATGCCCATGCTATGTTTGGGAACGATTTGGGAGCGATTCGGGCGCTAGGCGGTGCCCTTCCTTCCTGACTCCAGGAGCGAGAGTGCTACCGAGGCTCCCACAACCGCTAGAATGACAATCAGTGAGGCGAGGACCGAGATCGGTAGAAGCCTGGATAGGAGCATCTTCGCTCCGACGAAGATGAGCACGACTGCGATTCCGTGACGGAGGTACCGGAATCGCGCCATCGCCCGCGCCAATACGGAATAGAGGGCCCGCAGGCCCAGCATGCCGAAGCAGGTGGCGGAATATACGATGAAGGGATCACGGGTAATGCCGAAAATGGCGGGGATGGAGTCCATCGCGAAAACCACGTCGGCGCCTTCAACCAGAACCAGGACGAGGAAGAGCGGGGTTGCAAAGCGGCGGCCTTCGCGGGTCAGGAAAAACGCCCCGCCCTCGTAGCTCGCGGCTACGGGAAAAACTCGCCGGGCGAAGCGGAGGAGCAAATTCGATTCGGGGGTCGCCACGGCGGGTTGATGAATCGCCATTCGCCCCCCGGAAAAAACCAGGAAGGCGCCCATAATTTCCATGGCCCAGGCAATGTACGCCAGCAACCCAAGACCTGCGGCTACAAGAGCGGCTCTGGTGACGAGCGCGCCGAGGATGCCCCAGAAAAGAATCCGGTGGTGGAATTCGGGCTTGACGCTCCAAGTTTCGAAAATCAGCACGAAAACGAAAAGGTTATCGAGCGAAAGCGACTGCTCGAGGAAGTAGCCGGTCAGGAATTCGATCCAGGCTTCAGGCCCCCGCCACAGATAAATCCCTATACTAAAAGTCAGGGCGAGGAGGACGTAGAAGCCGCTCCATAACGCTGCTTTCCGAATCGAGACGGGGGCAGGGCCGCGGTGAAAGACAGTGAGGTCGAGGACGAGCAGCCCGACAATGAAGGCCGTAAAGACGGCGAGGGCGGCGAGAACGCTCATGTGGGAGACCGGACTGACCGGGCCCGCCAAGCGAGGTCAATGCGGGCGGGGCCTGCCTGCGGAGGCAAGCTCGAGCTCGGCGACCGTCGCGACTACGACGCGCCCGACTACCGTCAGGCTGCTGGCGCTGCACTTGTCCACCGTGTCTTCGGCGGTGTGCCAGTAGGCGCCGAAGGAAGACGATGCTGTAGGAGGCCCAACGTTCCCCAGCAGATCCACGGCTGCCACGCCATCATCCACGAAAGGCTGGTGGTCGTCCCCGTAGGCACTCTTCTCGTCGAGGAATTCCTTGCCGTATCCAACCTTTGCTGCGGTCTTGAAGATAAGGTCCGTGAGCCAGGTCGTTGAGTTCGTATCTTTGTAGATATTGAGATGCTTGTCCGCGACCATGTCCAGGAGGATCATGCCCTGGATGCGCGCAATCTCTCCATCCGAGGCGAGCTTCGCGGCGAGGTGACGGCTTCCGTAAAGGCTGTCGGTGGCGGTCCAGTTGACCAGGGCCTCTTCCCCGTCGAAGAAAACCAGCCAGATGTTAAGGGGGTTCTTGCGCAGGCAATAGAGGCGCGCGAACTCGAGGAGCATCGCCGCGCTCGAGCCGCCGTCATTCGCGCCCACGAAACGGATATCGGCGCGGCGCAGCGTGTCGTAATGGCCGGCGAGCATGATGATGCCGGGCTTCGCGCCCGCTGCCTTCGCAATAATGTTCGTCATGGGCACTTCGCCGACCGGAGTCGAAGCCGTGAACGAATCCTCTTCGACGCTGCAGCCGGCCGCTTTGAGCTGGCTCTGGATCCAAGCGCGCGATTCACCCAGTGCCTTCGACCCCGGGGGTCGGGGCCCGAAGGCGACCAGGCGCTTCAAGTCCTCAAAAGCCCGGCCGCCGTTAAAGGCGGGCAGGCTCTCCGGTCGGCGCGCTGCCGCGGCAGGTTTCGAGCCCGTCCTTCCCGGCCCGGCGAATAAACTGGCGAGTGAAATCAAAACCGAGACCCCTGCCGCAAGGAGCGTTGCGGACTGATCGCCGCTTTGGAAACCCCCGTTTGTCATGCTGAGCCCCTTCGCTCTGCTCAGGGCAGGCTCTTCGCTTGTCATTCTGACCCCGATGCAGTGAATCGGGGGAAGAATCCCTCCCGGCGGTTGCGAGATCACCAAGGGATGCCGCCCGGAGTTTACCCTCAGCGCGGAATGCAAGGGATTCTTCGCTTCGCTCAGAATGACAACCCGGCGCACTCTTTCAAAAGCTTCCTAGGCCTCGGCATTTTTCTTCGTCCGCCGCTTTCTCAGGTATACGAGCCAGGAGAGCCCGATGCTGAGGACGTAAAGGCCCACCAAGGGAATCCAGACGATGAAGAGCGACATCGGGTCATTCGACGGAATGATGGCCGCGGCGAGGATGGCCGTGATGAGGATGGCGTATCGGAAATTCTTGATCAGGAATTTCGGCGTGATAATGCCGAAGAGCGACAGCAGCAAGACGACGACGGGCAGCTCGAAAACCACCCCGCAGGCGAGCATCACCGTGGTGATCAAGTCCCAATACTCGTTGATGGTCACCATGGGCGTAAAGCGGTGGCCGTAGCTGATCAGGAATTTGAGCGCCGGCGGAAAAGCCAGCCTGTAAGCGAAGAATCCGCCGAAGATGAACAGGCCGCTGGTGAGCAGAACGAACGGCCAGATGTAGCGCTTTTCGTTTCGGTAGAGGCCGGGCGAGATAAATAGCCACAACTGGAGCAGCACGTAGGGCGAAGCGAAAAACAAACCAGAAATCAGCGCGAGCTTGATGTAGAGGTTGAGCGGGTCAACGGGGTTCGTGTAGACCAGCCCCGCATTGAGGTGCAATTGCGCGAGCGTTTCCTTGAGCGGCTTTTCGAGGTACCCATAGATGCGGTCGGCAAAGGCGAAGGAGAGCCCGGCGGCGATGACGATGGCGTAAATCGAATGCAGCAGGCGGACGCGCAGTTCCTCGAGATGCTCGAGGAACGACATCTGCTTGCCGTTGAGATCGCCTTCTTCAGGATCGCCGTTCGGGTTCTTCGCGGGCGGGTTCTGAATCGTCGTGGCCATAGCGCGGCGCCGCCGGGGATGAGGTGTCCGCCGGCCGGTCCATGTTGGTGATGGCGTGGGGCGAAGTCAAGCGCGGGCAATGCCGATCGGGCTGCCCTGCTCGCGGGGTAGTGAATTTAACGTGTGTCCCGAACCTTGTCGGTGCTCAATCTCCTGCGCTATCAGCGACATCATTCAACGAGCGGCGCCCGCAACGGAGAAGACATCCCCCACGAAGATTGGGCGAGGATGGCAACCGTGAGCGGGAGTAGAACTCCAAAAAAGTCAATTCCCAGGACCTGCGCGAGCCGTTGCGACGTCGCTCCGGGAACCAGTGGCTCAACCACGGCTACTGCAGCCGCCCCCATGAGCAGCCATTTACTAAACCGCGGCGCCGTCTGGTCCGTTATCACAATTCCCGCGTAGAGGATTGGCCACAGCAAGGCCGTGTAAGCGAGGCGTGCGACATTTGGTTCGATGATCAGCAGAGAACAGAAAAAGATGGAGTACGCGGCGGCGTCATGACCACACCTGTAGACCCAGACCAGCGCCAGCAGCCCCAACACAATAGCGAGAACCAGCCAAAACTGCCGCACCTCCCAGGAGGGTAACGAAACCAAATTTATATGCCGATAATTCTGATCGGGAAGCCCGGAGTAGTCCATCTGGGTGAGATATCTCAGCATGACACCGCGCAGGGACTGGCTTGGGTACCACCGGTCGCCAAGAAGAGCGTTGATGCGCTGTTCCTGGAGGAACCACTGCTTCAGTAAGTGAAGCAGATTCCTCCAGCCCAGCCAGAAACCCGGCATCACTGTAAAGACCCCCGCTGCGAACAAAGTTTGCGCGCCGACGCGCCAGCGTCCACGCCTGCGCACCAAAAGGAAAGGGAGGACAAACGCCGGCCACACCTTGATCGCCGCCGCGAGGCCAAGCAACAGACTACTGACGAAGGGATGCTCGTCGCATAGCAAAAGGGCAAGGCACACCATCTCGACGAGGAAATGCTGTACGTTCCCAGACTGCAGTTCGTAGAGCAGGTAAGGCAAGAGCAGAAGGGCCGAAATGCAAACGGCAGGACCAAAACGTGATGGAGGATATCGTCGGTACCACAACCACGTCAGGGGCCCAAGCAGCAGCACCATTAACGCGGCCCAAATTCCCGCGACAGCCGCGAGCGGAAGAGAGGCTAACGGGCGGAACAGGCAAAGAAACAAGGGCGGGTAACGGTAGAGCATCGGCCACGCGAATTCTTGGTTCGGACCGTACATGTCGCCGGATTGGAGAAAAAAGCTTTTTGCGGCGGCGTGAAAAACATGCAGATCCACCGCCTTGAGGGGCCG
>QHZN01000266.1 GCA_003225365.1 Acidobacteriota bacterium | reverse complement strand
GTTCGCGGCGGATGCGCGACACGCGCCCGTCCATCATATCGGAGGGGGCCACGATGTCCGCGCCTTCCTGGGCTTGGGTCAAGGCAGTCTTGGCCAGGAGTTCGAGCGTCAAGTCGTTCTCCACCTCGCCATCTTTGATCACCCCGCAATGACCGTGGCTGGTGTACTCGCAAAGACACACATCGCCGATGACGAGGAGGTCCGGAACGGCCTTCTTCACCGCCCGGATGGCGCTCTGCACGATGCCTTTCGGGTCGTAGGCGCCCGAGCCGGTTTCATCCTTTTTCTCGGGAATTCCGAAGAGAATGACCGCAGGAATGCCGAGGCCGTGCGCCGACTGACACTCCTCAACCAGCCCGTCCACCGACCAGCGATAGTGGCCGGGCATGGAAGGTATCTCGGCTTTGACGTTAGTTCCCGGGCAGACGAAAAGCGGATAGACCAGCGCCTTCGTGCTGAGCGTGGTTTCACGCACCAAGCCGCGCAAGGCTTCCGTGCGCCTTAGCCGCCGCGGGCGATGGATGGGGAAAGGCATGGGGCTCCCGATTCCGAGTGACTTACGCCGCGCTACGATTCTCGGGTCCAAAGGCGGAGCGTTCAGTATAACCGCTCCCTCGGCTTCAAGTTTCCAAAAGTCCCGACGTTGGCCAGAGACAGCGCCACGCGGTATTGCTGCTCATTCCGCAGAATGCCCACGTTGATGCGCCGATACTCGAAGTCCAGGCCAAAGCAACCAAAATTATAACTGACTTGGCTGACCAGTTGATGGGTAATTCCCTGGGCGAAATTGTAATCCACACCGAACGCGCCGCTCAGGCCCTTCCGGTTGGCCGTCCCGTAGGTGGCCACGGCCCGCAGCAGGTTGAAGGAAGTGAGCTCGGAAAGCGGCGTGGCCTGTGCAATCGGCTCGGGAAGCGCCGCGGTCTTGTTGATGAAGAAATCGGTCAAGGCCAGCCCGAGCTGCCCTCTGTGGAGGTGAGACGTCATGCCGGCGTTCAAGACGCCGCCGCCGCTCGGATTGATATCGGCTCGGAATTCGGTGTCGTAGCTCGAGGAGGGGGCGAGCTTCAGCACCGAATCAATGGGCGAAAGCCTCCGGCCGCGCGCAAAAGCAAATCCGGTTAAATCGAGCGCGGGCCCGAAGACCCCGAGCTGCCCCGGCTGGATCGCCCCGCCGAATGTTGGGTCGAAATAATATTTCTGTGTAATCCGCCAGGAGACAATTTCGCGCGCGGGCGGCGGGTCGCCATCCCCGTCGGAAGTATCTTTCCGCGCCAAAAGCGAATTGGTCAGCGAGTACTCAATTTCGTGGGTTTCCGTCAGCACGTCCATTTCGTCGAACCGGACGATATCCAGGAAATCCTCGCGGTCGGTGGAGCGAACCAGGCGGTAACGAATTTCGGGCTCGAGTACGTGCTTCAGGCGATAACCCTTCAGGTCTTTCAGGAAGATCTTGTCGAAAGAGGGTGGGCTGAGGTCAACGGAGATTTCGCCGAGCCCGCGTTGAAGAGGGCGGCGATCGGGCTGGAGGCTGGTTCCATAGCGCGTAGCCTCGAACCCGAAGGTGGGTGTGAAGTGGAAACCCCCAAGAGGCCGTGGGCGCACCGCCACGGCCGGATGGAAATCCAGCCGCTCGACAAGTCCCCCCGTCTGGAAGCCAGGCTCCGACCTTCCTACTGCGGCCGCTGAAGCGTCGAACGAAAAATAGACGGGAGAGTTGCGAATCTCCTGGTCCATCCCCGCAAACGAGATGCTGGGGAGCTGGCGGATGGAGACCGAGCTTCCGGGCTGACTGGCGGAGGTGGCGGTGGCGCACTGCGGATTTAAAGTCGAGCCGGCGGGCGCGCCGCCTTGGGCGCAAAGAAAGTCCTGGTATCGGGAGGCGTAGAAGCTGAGGCTGTAGACGCCGAAATTCTTTGTCAGGAAGCCGGTTTGCCGCGCCTCGGAGGCAACGGCCTGCGTAAAGTTTTCGGACCAAGTCGCACGGAAAGCCAGCGAGGAAATGTAATCCACATCCACGACCCCGCGGAACCCGAAGCCGAGGTCCCGGGCCTCGCCGACTGCGCGGAGGCTCTGTCCGCCGGCGCGCACGGCGCGAAGCGCCCCGCTCCCTTTGTCGTTGACGCCGTAATAATTCATGGTGATTTCGCTGTCCGCGGTCGGCTGGGCGCGGAATTGGCCGTTGCGGGCAATACCACGGATGCTGTAATTCTCCGCGCCCACCAGCAAGTCCGCGCTCGGATTGATGGCCCAGAAGAACCCTTCCCCGATGATAAATCCTTTTTGCGTGCTGCTGCCCGCGTGCGGCAGCAGGAAACCTGTGTGCCGGGGATTGCGGGCAATAGAATTCACCATCAACGGGGAATAGAACAGAGGAACTCCGAAGAAGCGGAAAACCGCTCCGCGGCTGGTCACCTTGTCGCCCACGCGGATGTCGGCACGGCTGGCGTCAATCGCCCAGCCCGTCTTCTCGTGTTCGCACGTGGTCAACGCGCAACCGCGCACCGAGAAGTTCTGATCGTCCACGCGTTCGACGCGGCGGGCGCGGAAGTGGAAGGGGTTTTCAGTGGTGAGTAGCCGCGGGCGGGCGCGCACCCGGGCATGGAAATAGCCGGTGCCGTCCGTAAACCAACCCTTCTCTCCGGTCAGGTTATAGTGGGCGCCGGTCGCCTCGAGATGCACCTGAGAATCTTCGAAGACCACATGCCCTCGGGCGTCCACGTCCCCGCTGGTTTCGTAGTAGGTCACCTCGTCCGCCGTGACTTTCATGTCCCGATAGGTGATTTCCACGTTGCCGCGAAGCTCAAATAGGTCGCCGGCTTTCTGCTGGGAATCGGCGCGGATGCCGACCGTGGTTTGAGGATTCCCGAGCTCGATGGGGAACTGGGGTTTTTGCCCGGCGAAAAGCGGCGTCGGGAGCGCGATCGCAAAAAGGACCAGAACGTAGGTCCGCGGTCTCAAGAAGCCTCGTCCCATTCCGGTAGGCAGGGCGGTCCGTCTCATGCGGATGGCTGCGAGCCCATTCTACTCGAAAGCCCTTTGTTCTCCCTTTCAGTTTTGCTAAGATGCAGGGTGCGCCAGGGATTGCTGCCCGGAGGGCCGAGAGCGCAGAGTGAAGTGCCCGAAATGCGGGTTCATTAGTTATTCGGGATTGACCGAGTGCAAGAAATGCGGGCATTCTTTTGTCCCTGGGGCACAAAAGAAGTCCGCGAGCCGTATCTCCTCGTTTTATTCTGAGTCCTCGCCTGAAACGGTTGTCTCTGTCCCCTCCCCGCCGCCGCTAGTTTCGGACTTCGAAAACCAAGCGGGTTCGATCTTGGAGCCCTTGGCGGGTCCGGCCGAAGCTCACCCGGAAACGGCGGCCAAAAGCCAGCCGGAACCGGCGGAGGATCCGGGCCCATGGCAGGAAGAAGTTTCTGGCCGAGTTGAGGATTTCCGCCGCCGGCGCGCGCGCCTGCGAGGAGGGTTCGACCCGAATACTTCCCTCGACCTCGAATTTGGGGTTCCCGAGCGCGACGTCAGCAACTGTGTGGGCGCGCGAGTGATCGAGTTTGCCGGGCGCGGGGACACCGAACTTCCCCCGCTGGATGCCGAGCTCCCGCCTACGGAAACGGCCGAGGTCCCGCTTCCAGATCTGCTCGACATTGATGAGAAGGCGTCCGGGCCGCAAATGCCGGAACGCGTGCCAGTAGCTCCTGGAGACGTGGAATTACAGACCGAGGAAGCCAGGCCCGTAGAGATTGTTCTCGGTTCGCTCGGGGCGCCCGAGGCGTCGCCGACGGCCCTCCGTCCGGTTCTTCCCCTGGCGCCGCTCGGCCGCCGGTTTGTGGCGGGTGTGGCGGATTTGGGAGTTCTGCTGTTAGGCGGGGCGCTTTTCGGCCTGATCTTCTGGTTTGCCGGCGGACGTATTTCGTTTTTGCCCCTCGATTTCGCTGTCCTGGCCTTCGTCTCGATCTTCTTCGTCACCGCTTATTTTGGAGCCTTCACGGCGCTGGCCGGTGCTACCCCCGGGCTGCTGCTTTTCGGCCTCGAGGTGCGCAACTGGGAGGGGCAGTTTCCAACCACGCGGGAGTCGCTTTGGCGCGCCTTCGGCTATCTGGTCTCGGCCGCCGCCTTGATGCTCGGATTCGTGTGGGCACTCATGGACAGCGAGTCTCTGAGCTGGCACGACCATATGTCCAGCACTTTCATTACGACTCGCAGGGTGGAATAATTAAGGCGCCAAGGGCCGAAAACCGCTTGGGCGGTCCGTCCGCTCGAATAACCTTGAAGGCCATGTCCAAGGGTCAGTTCCTTAATCAGAAACTCGGCAAACGGATGAGCAGGCGCGTGGCCCTGGCCAAATCGAAAATGGCCGCCCTCCGGACCGGCCTTCGCGAAGGGGCGCGAGGCGTTCGGATCCCCAAAAAGGGCAATTCTAGAGAAATAAAACCTTGAGCCGTCCGGAGTCCGTTTGGAGGCTCTGCAGGTCTGTCTGAGACCGCAGTGGGTCGCGTTACGTAAGAAGGTCAAACACGAGCAGGTCCGCTGTAGCGGCGGTCTTCCGTTTTCAATAATTTCGGCGCTCATACAGCGCCGCTACAGCATGTGCGCACGTGGCAATTATTTCAGTAGCACGGCACTAGTTCTTCGACCGCATAAATACATTCCTTTTATAGCCGAACTTTGCGCGCGCGCTCCTGGGTGTGAATCGCCAGTTGATCTTGACCCTGTCCCGATTCACTTGGCGGTTCCAAGCGCGGGACTCGCGGCGCAGGATCGCCAAGGTGGGAATTCTCCGCTTGCCCAGACATTGCCGGGAGAACAGGCTGATCTCGATTTCCGCCTGGTTCAACCAGCTCCCATGTTTGGGCGTGTAATGGACGGTGAGGCGATTCCAGACCGAGCCGCCCCGGTGGTCTCCGAAATAGTCGGTGAGCGACTTCCGGCCATGGATGTTCAGGTTATCCATTACCACGTGAATCGTCCGTGCGGAGGGATAGCTGCTCACGATGGTATCCAGAGCTTTGGCGAATTCCGGTGCTGACCGATGGGGGGTAGGTAAGGTGAAATGCCGTCCGGCTTTCGGCTCCGCGGCGGAGAAGACGTTGGCAGTGCCGCATCGTTTGTACTCGTTGTCTCGTTTCGCAATCCTGCCGGGTCGAGCGGGAATCGGTGGCCTGACGTCAGCGTGCAACGAGACCGGCTTCTCATCCAGACAGACCACCGGTTCAGCGGGCGTGTAGGGCTTTTCATAGGTCGCGAGAACGTCTTCCATCTTTTCGATGTAGTCCGGGTTCAGTTCCGCCACGCACCACATTTTTTTCCCGCCACGGCTTCAGGTCGTGGCTGAGCAATAAGATCCGCACGGTCTCCCGGCCAACCTTGGGCACCCACTTCCGCTTGACCGCCTGCTCGGCGACCAAGCGCACCGTCCAACGGGCGCAACCTTCGGGCGGTTGGCTACAAACCATCGCGATGATTCTCTGCTTCTGCCATGCGTCCAACAGTGGCTCCGCGCCACGCCCTTGCCGCTCATACAGGGCGCCCTCCAGCCCGCCACGCTTATACCGGTGGCCGATGCGCCGCACCGCCTGCGGGGTCAAATGCACAGTCCTGGCCACGACCGGGGCCGTCAAGCCGAGAGACAACTGCTCCAGGGCCAGGGCACGTAAAACGACCCTGACTTGCTGAATGCCTGCCCGTAAAAGTTGCCGAAGCTGCTCCTGATCTTCCCGAGATACCTCAATCTCAATGGGGCGTCGCGACTTGCCCTAGTATAGGCCGAAAGATTCCCCAAAGACAATACATTATAGAACCTATTCA
>QHZN01000416.1 GCA_003225365.1 Acidobacteriota bacterium | reverse complement strand
TCGTGGGGTAGAAAGTTCTTGACGCTCCCGCGTCGGCGAAATATGTGGTCCCGATTGTCATTAATGCAAAATTGGCGCCTACATTGGGAGTGGTGATTGCGCCGAGATCGGGCGCAGCATGCTGCGCCCCTACAAGTCCCATTTCCAGTTGGCGAATTGTTCGCGGAGGGCGATTTTCTTGAATTTACCGACGGAAGTGCGGGGGATGGCGTCGAGAAAGACGAACGCGTCGGGGAGCTGCCACTTGGCGAAGGATTCGGCAAGGAAGGCGCGCAACTCCTCGGGCGTTGCGCGGGCGCCGTCTTTCAAGACGACGGCGGCGAGCGGGCGCTCTTGCCATTTCGGGTGGGGGATGCCGACGACGCAGGCTTCTTTCACGGCGGGATGACCCATCAGGGCGTTTTCGAGATCCACGGAACTGATCCATTCGCCGCCGGATTTTACAAGATCCTTGGCGCGGTCCACGATTTTGACGTAGCCTTCTTCGTCCATGGTGGCGACGTCGCCGGTGCGGAACCATCCGTCTTCGGTCCAGCGATGCGACTGGTCGGGGGATTCGTGGTAACTCGCGGCAATCCACGGGCCGCGGATTTCGATTTCGCCGGAGGAGACGCCATCCCAGGGAACTTCTTCTGGTTTGCCTTCGGGGCTTGATTTCCCTTCGGGACCTTCCGGGCGCATTAGGCGAATCTCGACAAAGGGCGCAGGCCAGCCCTGCCTGGCGCGGACTTCGTATTTTTTGCCGTCAGGCCAGTCGCACATGTGCGCCCTGAGCCCGCCGGTGGTGGCCAGCGGGGTGGTTTCCGTCATGCCCCACAAATGGAGGATATGAATTCCAAAACGATCGAGGCCTCGAATGAGGCTCGCGGGAGGCGCGGTGCCTCCGCAAGCCGCACGGATGGGATGACTGAACTTCCACCGACCGGGCTGTTTCTCCAGGGCATCGAGAACGCCGAGCCAGACTGTCGGGACGCCGCCAGCCAGGGTTACGTTGTGTTGTTCGATGAGGCCCAGAATGCTTTCCGGATCCACGTGCGGGCCGGGGAGCACCAGCTTGGTGCCCATCATCGCGCAGGTGAACGGCAAGCCCCAGGCGTTGGCATGGAACATGGGCGCCACCGGCAGCACGGTATCGTGGCAGCTCAAACTGAGACTATCCGGAAGGGCTTGCGCAAACGAGTGCAGCACCAGGGCGCGGTGGGAGTAGATGACGCCCTTCGAGCAACCCGTGGTGCCGGAGGTAAAGCACATCGCGGCGCCATCGTTTTCGTGTGCAGAATGCCGCCGGCGCAGGGCACGCCGAAGAAGGCTTCCAAGTGGCCCGCGTGGTTCCACATCATCGAGGCCACGCGGTCGCCGGGCTTCAATCCAAGATTCGTGAGGGCAGCGGCGAGCCGCCGGGCGCGGCGGTAGAAATCGCCGAAGCACTGGCGAACGATGGACTTGTCCGGCTTGCGCGAGATGATCTCAACGCGCGGGAAAACCTTCCCGGCGCGCTCCAGAATCGTGGGCAGCGTCAGCGGGAAGTCCATCATGGTGCCGCGCATAGAGCCTCTCGGGCGAGGGAGCGAATTGGGCGCATCCTACCACTAAACCTCAGCGAAGGCGAAGGCAAGTGGGAGCCGCCCCCAGTGACTCCTCTGCTCCTTCGCAAGAATTTCGATTGCAAAAGAAGTTAATTTCCGAGACCATGCAACTGACCGCTGATGTGCCGGTCTCGCTCCCGCGGCGGCCCCGCTTTTTCGGCTCCCTGTGAACGATTGCTGTCCCTTCAGCGCGCTCCGCGACTAGCAAGTCAGGTTCCGGGCAAAAGGAGTGAGAGGTGAAGAAGCTCTATATCGGTAATCTTCCGTTCTCCGCGACGGAAGATCAGCTCCACGAGTGGTTTTCGCAGGTCGGTGTAACGCCCTCGGGCGTCAATCTCATCCGCGACCGTTTCACGGGCCAGTCGCGTGGCTTCGCGTTCGTCGAAGTCAACGCTGACGAAGATGCGGATCGCGCGATTAATTCCCTGAACGGGCAGAACTTCGGCGGGCGAAACCTCGTGGTGAATGAAGCGCGTCCCCAGGCAGAGCGCAGCGGCGGCGGTGGCGGACGCGGCGGGTACGGTGGCGGACGTGGCGGTGGCGGTGGACGCGGCGGCCACGGCGGCGGTGGCGGGCGCGGCGGTGATCGCGGCGACCGTGGCAATCGCTGGTAAGTAAGCACTCCGAGTCTGAATGCGCAGCGCCCCGGCACGGCCGGGACGCCTCACTCCTCCTCAGAGAATCCTGCAAGCTATCTCTGCGCCAATTAGCCATCCCTGGAACACTTACGTCCGCCGGTTGGAGCCGTCCAACCAAGTTGGAAAGTGGCCAGCGAAGTCGCGGGGCCAGACGAAAGAGCTTCGGGCCGGCCAACGCGAGCGAAGGTGTGTAGCTCTGTGTACTGCCTGAGGGGAGACGCTTCGCGAAACAATTCGCCCCGTAACGTGTTTGAAACAATAAGCGAGGAAAATGTCTCGCCGTATTCATTGTGATGTATATGAATAGCGCGGAGAGTGCGGGAGTTGCTCCG
>QHZN01000233.1 GCA_003225365.1 Acidobacteriota bacterium | reverse complement strand
ATTTCGCGACAGGAAGAGCATCATCGGAAACGAAGCTATCAGGAGGAGGTATTGGTATTCCTGAAAAAATCTGGGATAGCTGTAGATCCGCGCTGGGGATTGGATTAACCAGCCTGGCTCTGCCGCCCCTGTCGGGGCTGGAAACTTTAGCTGAGCGAACCCTGGTCCCAGGGCTCACGCCCTGGGCCACCGTCTTCGTACACGCAAGGTCAGGCTCGCCCCCGCCAGGACGGGTCCTCATGGCAGGGGAGACTTAGGCGCTGGCCAGGCTGATGTGATTTTGAACTCTATGAGGACATCGTCTGGGAAGTCAGCGACGACCTCTCCCGCGGGATCAATAGCGTAAGAGTAGAAGCGCAGTCGGGTCTCGTCGCGAGACAACTCACCAACCAAGATACCCAGAAGGCTTGGGCACGGCCAAGTCTTGGCATGGTGTCTTACGATCTCCTGCCAGCCATGGAGCATCTTGGTTTTGTTGCCCCCATTTGGCCATACCCCCTCTACCTCATCCCACTCAGCGACGGTGATCAGTATGCGAAGCGGTGCCGAGACGCAGCACAGCTTACGAACCTCCTGGTCGGCTCCGCCCGCAATGTTCTCTGACTCGACGAATATAACAGGCACGCTGAACTCATCCGAAACAGGAAGGCACAATGCCCAATCAATGTTCAACAGCTCCTTTTCAACCCTGAGGCCCAGCCCCCCGGCAACCTCTGGTAATACCGCCTCCGAGTAAAAGCATGTGCGTTCACCCCCTGTCATCCAAGCCTGCATCAACTGCAAGGGTGGATTCTCCTTGGCGAGGCAGCGGCGAAACTCGCCCCGGAACTCTTTCCAGATTCCAACCAATGGATGGAATTGGTACATCATCGACCTCCAAAGCTCGGATTATGGCTTGTGGGTGACGGGCCCAAGGTGGGCAGCGCCTAACCACATATCATGCGCGGCGGCGGGTGAGGGTGCGGGCGTCCCAAAAGGGGAAGCGACTTTTGGCGCCGAAGCGCTCATTGCCGCGCGGCGGGACTTTCATCGCCCAATGTCCCGCTCTTCGGTCCGGGCTTACCCGCACCCGCCGCGTATAATACACCTGGAGAGTTGGGTGTCAACCGCAATCAGCCATACTCTTTCGGATGCACTGGGTATATATACCCAGTGCATCCTAGTTATGTCCGCTCAACCGAATCGACCTTAACAATTGCGATTTGCTCTGCGAGGAAGTTTAAGCCGGTTCCGCATCCGATCGAGGCTTATGGGCCTCTCATTGCGGCGCTCCGCCACCACTGCCAGGTCGTGAAGGTCTTCCATCATCCTGCGATATTCGGCGAGGGGAACGACGACGGCCTTTTTCCTGCCGTTGTTATCCACCAGGTATTCATGCCTTGCAGTTTTCATCGAAGGTCTCCCGCCCCGCGAAGCGCATCCGACAGGGCTTAAAGCCGATTGATGACGCTCGCGAGGTAGCCGGCGCCGAAGCCGTTGTCAATGTTGACGACGGCGACGTTCGAGGCGCAACTGTTGAGCATCCCGAGCAGACCCGCGATGCCGCGGAAGCTTGCGCCGTAGCCGATGCTGGTAGGCACGGCGATGACCGGCACTCCGACCATGCCGGCGACCACGCTCGGCAGCGCGCCCTCCATCCCCGCGACGACGATAATCACCCGCGCCTCGCCGAGCATGTGGCGGTTCGAAAGCAGGCGGTGAATGCCCGCCACGCCCACGTCGTAAAGCGAGCCTACGCGGTTGCCCATCGCTTCTGCCGTTACGAGCGCTTCTTCGGCCACCGGGATATCCGAAGTGCCCGCCGAGACGACGAGGATTTTTCCTTTGCCGCGGATTTTCCTGTCGCGCCTCAGAGCGATGGCGCCCGAGAGCTCGTGAAACTCGAAGCGCGGGTTGAGCCGCCGCAATCGTTGCCCCAGCGCTCGATTGGCCCGCGTCACGAGAATGTTGTGGCGGTTCGGGAGCATCCCTCGCACGATGCCTTCCACCTGCTCGGGGGTTTTCCCCCGCGCCAACACCACCTCGGGCGCGCCCTGACGGAGCGGCCGGTGGTGATCGATCTTCGCGAAGCCCAGGTCTTCGTAGGGCAGCGTGCGCAAGCGGTCCACGGCATCTTCAACGCGGAGCTTGCCGCGCCGGACTTGGCGCAACATGCGGGTGATTTCTTCTGCGGTCAATTCATCCTCGCTTCGAGTCACCAGTCGAGCAGTTTTTCCTAAGCGCTCGTGCGGCGCGGGACTTCGCCGGGTCTCAGTATAGCAGGACGAGCGGGCACGCGAGCACCAGCGGGATCGGATCTAACAGGCTGATGAAAAACCCGCCGAAATGTCATGCTGAGCGGAGCGAAGCATCTCGCAGTGGTTTGAAATCAATGAGAGGGATTCTTCTCCCGCGACTGCGGGATCAGAATGACAACTTAAGACAATTTTTCATCAGCCTCCTATACAACCTCGACGACGGCCTTTATGCAGTTCTTCTCGCGCGGGAGGTCCGGGAAGCGGCGCGGGACGTCGTCCATCGAGAGCCGATGCGTGATCCAAGGCGCGGTCTCGATGCGGCCATTTTCAATCATACGGAGGATCGGCGGAAACTCTCCCACGCTGTTGCGCGAGCTGAGGAGGGTCATTTCACGGCGGTTGAAGAGCGGGTCGTCGAACCGCACCGCGCTCTGGACGACGCTGACGAAGACCAGCCGGCCTCCGTGCGCGACGCGCTCGAAGCTTTTCTCCATGGCCGCGACGCTGCCGGTGGCGTCGAAGACGACCTCGGACAGCTCCTCGTCCGGCTCGGCGAGGATTTCGACGCCCAGGCGCTCGGCGAAGCTCCGCCGCACGGGGTTGATTTCGAGCACGCGGACGCGGCCGCCGGCCGCCCGCGCAAATTGGGTAATTGCCAGACCGATGGGCCCCGCGCCGACCACCAGGACTTCCTCGCCTGGCTTGAGCTCGCTGCGCCGGACGGCGTGCGCGCCGATGCCGAACGGCTCGACCAGAACCAACTGGTCGAACGTGAGCGACTCGGAGCGGTGCAGCCGGCCGAGCGGGGCCGTAAAAAGCTCGCGCATTCCGCCGTCGGTATGGACGCCGAGCACCTGGATGCGTTCGCAACAGTTGGGCTTGCCGATGCGGCAAGCGTGGCAGGCGCCACAAGAGAGGTAAGGCTCGACAGCACATCGGTCGCCCGCGCGGATGCCGAATTCGTTTGCGGGCGCTTCGACCACTTCCACCGCGAGCTCGTGGCCGAGAATCCGCGGATAGGTGAAATACGGCTGCTTGCCTTCGTAGGCGTGGTAGTCCGTGCCGCAGACGCCCACCCGGCGCGCGCACACCAGAGCCTCGCCTGCCTGTGGAACGGGCTCCAGCGCGTCTTCGATCGCAAACCGCCCCGGTTCTTTGAGAACCACCTGGCGCACCCTGCTAGTTTATATCAGCCGGGATATTTTGCGGGGCCTTCGAGGGTGGCGGCCGACTCGTCTCGAAAGGAACAGCGGCAAGCAAATTGACTCCACAAGCTCGGGCGGTTAGGATGCGGGCGATCACAGCGGGCGTACTCCGAACCAATCGAGGAACTCTTCATGCGCTGGAAGAACGCCGCGACGATGTTGCTTGTCCCGATGCTTCTGGCCGCCGCGTTGCCGGAGGAGCCGAAGAGCAATTCGGACACGGTCAAGGTGTCACTTCCGGGCAAGAGCTGGTCGCTGGTCCTTGATCTCCCCGGCTTTTCCGTGGAGAAAAACGAGGTCGAGCCCGACGGGCGGCGCTACATGCTCGCGACGAATTCGGCGACCGGGGTCGTCATCGCCACTTACCTCGAAAAGGTGAATGCGCCGGCGGACTTGGAGGGTTGCAAGGCAACCCTTGAAAAGCGCGCGAAGGCCGACACGCCCTCCAAGAAGCTCGGCGTGAGCATCTACGACCTCAACCAAATGAAAGTCCTCGAATATCTCGTGCCCGAGCTCGAAGGCCGGCGCGTCCGGCAGAAGAATTTTTTCGTCTGCCTTCCCAAAGAGGACGTTTTCGTGGACATTCATTTCTCGAAAGCCGGCTGGCAGCTCGGCCAGGAAAAGCTCTTTGCGGTGATCCTGGCGAACCTGCGCTTTGAAGAGAACCCAGCCGCCACGGGTGATAATCGTTGAGCTAGGGAATGGCACCCATGCTAGAGGCGGAACTCGGCCGGCCGACTTGGGCCACTTGGCGTGAAGCCCTCCGTGTCGTCGTCTGGTGGCCACACTTGTCGAAGACGATGACTGTGACAATCGTGGTCGGGACTATTCTTTTCGTCATCAACCATCTCGACGAAGTCCTCCTGGGCGAAGCCACCTGGCGCACCTGGATCAAAGGGGCGGCCACCTACCTGGTTCCCTTCACCGTCTCGAACCTGGGAGTCCTCATCGCCACGCGCCGTCCGAACTCCGCCAGGGTCTAGCCACTGTCTGTGTCTGGCGATTCCGCCGGGGCGGGAACTTGTCGTTGCTCCCCCCTACTGCGCCGTCCATCCACCGTCGATGCGGATGTCCGTCCCTGTCATGAAGCCCGCCTCCTCGGAGCACAGATAGAGCGCGAGCTGTCCAATTTCTTCCATGCGGCCCCAGCGCCCTAGCGGAATTTTCGAGATGAACCGCTCATTGGTCTCCGGGTTTTGGATGAGCACGGTATTCATCTCGGTGGCGAACGGGCCGGGGCTGATGCTGTTCACCGTGATCCCATCGCCGGCCAGCTCGAGGGCCAGCGCGCGTGTTACGCCAAGCAACGCCGCCTTGCTTGCCGAATAGGCCGCGCGTCCAGGGAGCGACACCCAGCCCATGGTCGAGGCCATATTGATAATGCGCCCGTAGCCCATGCCTTTCATGTGCGGCACGAAGGATCGGCACATGAGGAAGACGCTCGTCAGGTTGGTATTGAGCACTCGTAGCCACTCTTCGAGCGTGAACTCGACCAGAGGCTTGCGTAAATTGATTCCGGCATTGTTGATCAGTATGTGAACCTGGCCGAACGCTTCCATAACGTCCCCTTCGAGCTGCCGCACCTGCCCTTCCTCTGAGACGTCTGCCTGAAAGACTCGCGCTTCGCCGCGCGCCTTCTTCACGGCCCGTTCCGTTTCTTTCAACTGCTGGATATTTCGCGAAACCAGCGCGATTCTCGCGCCCGCCCTACCAAGCGCCATGGCCTTGCCCAGTCCTTTGCTAGCTCCCGTGATCACCGCCACTTTGCCGTCCAGTTTTCTCTCGCTCATGAGCGTTTAAGGGCCAGTCTCCGGTCCAGCTGACCTACGATAACTGAATTGGCGGCGAGCGTGGTATGGATAATCGCGATGTCTTTATGGTTGTAGACTGGCATCGCTTGGTTTGGCAGTTTGTGGCGACAAACCAGGGAACATCTGGGCAACAAAACAGCCTGAATATCCTGCAAAATCTGCCCGTAGGACCGAAGAAAAAGCTAGGCGAGCCAACAAGATGCATAATGAGCGTTTATTTAGCGACTCTGCGGCCCATCAGCACAATGTGGAAAACGACTTGGCGCATCGCGCCTGTCTTACCCTAGTTGAGGACGCGCACGGTGTTCCCGCTAGCCTCCAGTCCAACTTGCGAGTAAACTGAATTTATCGAGGAGGTCTTCATGGGAACGACAGCCACCGCCACCTCCGGAGGGGCGCTCATCCATTACACCGCCGACCAGGGGCTGGCCTGGATCGAGATAAACGACCCGCCAGCCAACACCTACACCTACGAGATGATGCAGCAGCTCGACACCGCCATCCTCAAGGCGCGCATGGACGATTCCGTCCATGTCCTCATCCTGCGTGGGGCGGGCGAAAAGTTTTTTTCGGCGGGCGCGAACATCAAGATGCTGGCCAGCGTTACGCCGGAGTTCAAATATTACTTTTGCCTGCACGCGAACGAGACGCTGAACCGCCTCGAGCAGACGCCGAAGCTGGTGATTGCCGCGCTCAATGGCCACACGGTCGGAGGCGGCCTGGAGATCGCGCTGGCGGCCGACCTTCGCCTGGCGCGGCGCGATGCGGGAAAGATCGGGCTGCCGGAGGTGGCGTTGGGCGTGCTCCCGGGCACGGGCGGGACGCAGCGGCTCGCGCGCCTGGTCGGCAAATCGCACGCCCTCGAGCTCATGGCCACCGGGCGAACGTTTTCCTTCGAGGAAGCCGAGGAGATCGGCCTGGTCAACCAAGTGCTCGACCGCGACAATTTCTTCGAGGAAGTCACGGCCTACGCGAAGCAGTTCCTGCCGCCGCAGAAGGCCGCACGCGCCGTGGGGCGGATCAAGCGCGCGGTCTGTTCGGGCTTGGAGATGCCGTTTGCCGAGGGTTTGGCGCTCGAGCGCGAGCTCCAGCAGCATCTGTTTCAGAGTGAGGACGCTCACGAGGGCTTGACGGCATACATCGAGAAACGTTCGCCGAAATTTAAAGCCAAATAAGACGTCCATTGTCCTTTCCGAAGGACAAATGACGAAGGACTAAGGACCTATCAGCTCAATGCACATTCTGATTTCGGTTGGCGAAAAAGAGAAAGCCAAAGGAGCGTCGTCGCCGTACTTCCAGGCGATGCTGGCGGCGGGCGCGCGTCCGGAGGAGCTGGAGACGGTCGCGGCCGAAGATCTGCAAAGAGCGGCAAAGCTCGATTTCGATGGCATCTTGTTTGCGGGCGGCGAAGACGTGGATCCCGCGCTTTACGATGAAAAGAAAAAGTATGACAGCGTTTTGGTGGACCGCGCGCGGGACGAGTTCGAACTGGCGTTGCTCGACCGCGCTCTCAAGGGCCGCCGGCCCATCCTCGGCATCTGTCGCGGCGTGCAGATGATCAACGTCAAATTCGGCGGGACGCTCTACCAGGATTTGAAGGCCGAGGTGCCGCTCGAAGACACGCCCGCAGTGCTCGAACATAAGCAAGCGGGGAGCCGCAGTGACGCCACGCATTCGGTGACGGTCACCGAATCGAATTCTAACGTCGGAGCAGCCATCGCCGGAAGCTGCCGCGTCAATAGCCTTCACCACCAGGCCATCAAGCGGCTCGGCCACGGGCTGAAAGTGACCGCGCACGCGGAAGATGGATTGGTGGAGGCGATCGAATCGGCCGACGAGTACCCGTTCCTCCTTGCCGTCCAGTGGCATCCCGAAGAGATGACGGATCGGCCGGAGCAGCGGAAGATTTTCGAGGAATTTATTGCCAAGTGTCGGGAGGCGGCGGCGAAGCGTGAGGCGTCCGAACCGTGAACTGCCCGACTACCTCAAGCGGGGGCTCGACGTTGTCTTCGTCGGGTTCAACCCAGGCGAGCGCTCGGCGCACATCGGGCATTATTACGCGGGGCGCGGGAACCAGTTCTGGAACTTTCTGTACGAATCGGGGCTCGTGCCGGAGCGGCTTCGTCCTGAGCAGGATAGACGCGTGCTCGAATTCGGACTCGGGTTGACAGACCTCGTGAAGCGCTGGTCGCGCTCGGCGAATGAGCTCCGCGCCGAAGACTTTAATAACGGAGCCCCGCGGCTTGAAAGGCGGCTCCGCCGTTCGAGGCCGAGGGTAGTGGCATTTAATGGCAAAGGGGCTTACGAGAAATTTTCCGGCGGCGCTCGGCGGCTCGGTTGGCAACGCCTACCCGTCGCGGGAGCCCGCGTATTCGTTCTGCCCTCCACAAGCGGGCGAAACGGAAGTCTTACTCGCCGGGCTAAACTAGCCTACTTCCGCCGGCTGGCGAGCTGGCTGAAAAAAGAGGCCTCGGTCTAACCTCGAGAAAAGGTGGTCCCTTCATGCTGAGGATTTCCAATTTCGACGACTGGATTGATTACTTTTACGGCTGGCAGAAGGACATTGGTCTCGACGCGCCGGAGTTCAAGGAATACCGCTTCGAGGCCAAATACGGCCAGGTCAGTCCCGAAATCGAGTTTGGCGACTACCATGGGCAACTGCGCTGGAAGACCGTAATGCACATCCCCGACCAGCGCATCCGCGACGCGGCGCAAAATCTGGTCGTCTATCAAGGAGACACCGAATTCGCGTCCGTGGAGCAGCAGCGGCGGCTGTTCGAGACGGCGCCCTCGCGCTACGACTACCTCAGCCTGGTGCGCGTCATGACCGAAGAAATGCGCCACGGCTGGCAGATGAGCCACGTGCTCATCACCCAATTCGGCCGCTCGGGGCGCATCGAGGCGCAAAAGTTGCTCGAACGCCGAGCCTTCACCGACGACCGCCTGCTCGGCGCCTTCAACCAGCCGGTCAAAAACTGGCTCGACTTTTTCACCTACACGCAGTTCGTGGACCGCGACGGAAAATTCCAGTTGACCATGCTCTCGCATTCCGGGTTTCTTCCCCTCGGCCGGAGCATGCCGCCAATGCTCAAGGAAGAGTCCTTCCACCTCGGCACGGGCAATAACGGCCTTCAGCGCATCGTCAAGGCGGGACGCATTCCCATTCCGATCATTCAAAGATATTTCAACAAATGGCTGCCGACGTCGTATGACCTGTTCGGCACGGACCATTCGTCCTCGGCGCACTGGGCCTACGTCTGGGGCTTGAAAGGCCGCTACGACGAGCGCCAATCCGGGGCCGATGCGGACAAAGACAACTTGAACGACACGGCGCGCCGGCTTTATTACGAGGAAGTCCAGAAACTCACCGACACCCTCAACAAGTTGATCCCCGCCGAAGGGGCGAAAATCCGCGTCCCGGATTTGAGGTTCAACCGCCAGATCGGCCGCAACGCCGGAAAATTTTTCGACATCGACGGCCAAGCGATGTCGAAGGAAGAATTTGAAAAGTATTTGCCGACGGTGATGCCGTCGGAAGAGGACGAAAAGGCGCTCGAGTCCGTCTTCAAGGAAGGCGGCTGGATTGTCCCCAAAGGCGAAGGGGAATTCGAGCCCTCGGAAGGCGCGCGGCCGAGGCAGTAAGCGGAGGGCAAAGGACGTGATGGAAGCTCGGGCGGCAGTGACCGAAACTCGAGCCATTCGCGTCGAGCGCGAGGGCGGGGTAGCGCGCGTGGTGCTGAACCGGCCGCCGCTCAACGTCCTCAACCTCGAGACGATTCGCGAGCTCGGGCTCGGCATTCAGTCGGCGACAGGTAAAGCGGGCGTTCGCCTCATCGAAATCGCGAGCGGGTTGCCCGCGGCCTTCTCCTCGGGCACGGAGATTCGCGAGCATTTCCGCGAGTCCGCGCCCGCCCTGCTCCGTGAGTTTCACGCGCTCATCCGCGCGGTGCTTTTTGCGCCCGTCCCCACGGTCGCCCTGGTCGAAGGCTACTGCCTGGGGGGCGGCATGGAGCTCGCCATGGCGTGCGATTTCCTTGTGGCGGCGCGCGACGCCCGGTTCGGCCAGACGGAAATCCGCGTGGGAGCGTTCCCACCGGCCGCCTCGGTATTGCTGCCCAAGCTCATTCCGGAAAAGAGGGCGCTCGAGATGATTCTGACCGGAAAAACGATCACGGGCGAGGAAGCGTATCGGTTGGGCCTTGTGAACCGACTCGCCGGCGGGCCGGACGGCGGCACTCTGGAAGAAGCGGCCGAAAAGTTTCGGAAGGCGATTCTCGACCAAAGCCCCAAGGTGGTGGATCTCGCCCGCCGCGCCGTGCGCCTGGGTTGGCGTGAGGCTTTGGAGGGGGCGCTGCGCGAGGCCGAGCGCATCTATCTCGATGAGCTTCTCCCGACCGAGGACGCCGAGGAGGGCCTTCGCGCCTTTCTTGGCAAGCGCTTGCCGAAATGGAAAGGTCGGTGAAGGCGCCGTGCCCTAGCTCAAAATTTTCTTGAAGCCCACTTGAACGAGCTGCCGCAAAGCAAGAAGTTTCTTGCTCGGAAGAGGTGCGGAACTCGAGGAGCGCGACCTGGTGAAGTCACCGTTGAGCGTCGAAGAGCTGGATGCGCTCATCGGCGAGCGGGACCATCGCGCGTTCTTGAATCCCAAGAACGAACTCTATCGAGAGCGGGGCATGAAAGAGCATCCGCCCAAACGCGGTGAGGCGCTCAAGTTGATGGCTGAAAATCCTAACCTCATCCGCCGGCTGATCA
This sequence comes from Acidobacteriota bacterium, assembly GCA_003225365.1. Taxonomy (GTDB): domain Bacteria; phylum Acidobacteriota; class Terriglobia; order UBA7540; family UBA7540; genus Gp13-AA74. The sequence goes on along the minus strand of QHZN01000233.1, from coordinate 21,661 downwards.
TCATGCGCGGCGGGCGAATGGTCGTGGGCTTCGACGAAGCCGCGCTCGCCAAGCTCGGCGGTTAGAAACTATTGTAGTCCCCGCCCCACAGGCTGTGAAAAGGGACTCCATGACCACTGTGCACATTCAGCTTCGCGTCAACGGCAAGGGCCACGAACTCGACCTTGCCGCAAATAAATTCCTTCTCGACGTTTTGCGAGAGGACTTGGGGCTGACGGGCTCCAAGCGCGGCTGCGACGATTCCAGTTGCGGCGCCTGCACCGTGCTCGTGAATGGCGAGCCGCAGATGTCCTGCATTATGCTCGCGGCCTCGCACGCCGACGACGACATTGCAACCATTGAGGGCGTCGCGGTGGATCACCACCTCGACCCGCTCCAGCTCGGTTTTGCTGAAGAGGGCGGCGCGCAGTGCGGCTATTGCACGCCGGGCATAATCCTTACCGCCAAGAGCCTGCTGGCGAAATATCCCGAACCCACAGATGCGGAAATCAACGACGCGCTCTCCGGCAACCTCTGCCGCTGCACGGGCTACACGCAGATTCTGGCCTCGGTGAAGCGGGCGATTGAAATCTTGCGGCAAAGCCGCCTCGCTCCGGGCGCGGCTAACGGTCTTCACAAGAGCCCTGTCGCATGGACCTCTCCCATTGGCGCTCGTGTCCCAATGGTGGACAGCCGAGAGAAAACTACTGGCGCGGGCATCTACACGGATGATATCCGGCTTCCCGGGATGCTGGTCGGCAAAGTCCTCCACAGCCCGCACGCACACGCGGGCATCCGGGCGATTAACGTTCAGGAGGCCTTGGCGCTGCCTGGCGTCCGCGCCGTCCTGACCGGCGCCAATACCCCGGTGAAATACGGCATCCTGCCCATCGGGCACGACGAAACGATTTTCGCCGTCGACAAGGTGCGATACATCGGGGACAACGTGGCCGCCGTCGCCGCGGAATCGGAAGCCGTCGCCGAGGAAGCGCTGCGGCGGATTCGCGTGGACTACGACGTCTTGCCCGCTTATTTCGATCCGGAAAAGTCAATGCTCGCCGAGGCGAACCTCATTCATGACGAGCGGCCGCGCAACATCGAAAAGGAATATCACCACCACTTCGGCGACGTGGAAGCGGGGTTTGCCCGGTCGGACCTCATCCGCGAGGACCGGTTCGACTGCGCCGAGGTGACTCACGCGGCGCTCGAGCCGCACTCGACGGTGGCGCGTTTCGATCCCGCAGACGCGGGATCACTCACCGTCTGGTCCTCCACGCAGGTGCCTTATTATTTGCAGAAAACACTCGCCGCGACGCTCCAAATGCCGGAGGAGCGCGTGCGCGTCATCAAGCCGCTGGTCGGCGGCGGATTCGGCGGGAAAAGCGAGGTCATCCCTTTGGAACTCGCCGCGGCCGTGCTCGCCCGGCGCGCCGCGCGTCCGGTAAAGATTACCTACACGCGCGAAGAGGTTTTTTACGCGCACCGCGGGCGCCCGCGGACCATCATTGATCTGAAGACCGGCGTCCAGCGCGACGGCCGGCTGATGGCTGTCGAAGCGCGCATCGTTCAGGACGGCGGCGCCTACTGCGGCTATGGCCCGGTCACCATCCTTTATTCCGGCCAGCTCCTGAACGCCATGTACGCCATCCCGAATGTCAAATTCGACGGCTACCGCGTGCTAACGAACAAACCCGCTTGCGGCGCGATGCGCGGCCACGGCACCGTCAACGCGCGCTTTGCGTTTGAAGCACAGCTTGACCGCATTGCCGCCGTGCTCGGAGTGGACCCTGCGGAAATTCGCCGCAGAAATTTCCTGAAGCCGCCCTGCACGACCATCAACGGACTGCGCGTGCTCAGTTACGGATATCCCGAATGCCTGGAGCGCGTGGTCGAGCGGTCCGGATGGCGGGAGAAACGCGGCAAACTCCCGTATGGCCGCGGCATCGGCCTTGCCGGAAGCCACTACGTCAGCGGCGCCGCAAACCCCATCATCCGTTCCACGATGCCCCAGACCACGGTGCGCCTGCGGCTCGACCCGTCGGGCGAGGTCACGATTTTTTCCGGCGCCGCCGAAATCGGACAGGGCTCGGACACCGTGCACGTGCAGATTGTCGCCGGCGAACTCAGTCTCGAGATGGACCGGGTGAAGCTCGTCGCCGCCGACACGGCCCGCACCCCCGTGGACCTTGGGAGTTACTCGAGTCGCGTCACGTTTATGGCCGGCAACGCCGCGCTCGACGCCGCGCGCCAAGCGAAAGCTCGAGTGCTCGAGGCCGCCGCCCGGAGGCTCGGATGCACGGCGGCGGACCTCCGGCTCGAAGCGGGAAAGATTTTCCGGGACGAAGATTCCCGGCCGGCGATGAGTTTCTCCGAAGCCGCTGGCTTGGCCGCCGGCGCGGAACAATTTCTCGAAGTTTCCGGTTCCTACTCGCCCCCGAGCGACGCGCAGGGCGGAAAATTCAAAGGCGGAGGAGTCGGTCCCTCACCCGCCTATAGCTACAGCGCGCAGGCGGTCGAGGTGACCGTGGATACCCATACGGGCGAAATTACGGTGGACCGCATCGTGGCCGCGCACGATTGCGGAAAGGCCATCAACCCGCTGGCGGTCGAAGGCCAGGTCGAGGGCTCGGTCTGGATGGGGCTCGGCCAGGCACTTCAGGAAGAAATGCTTTGGGAAAACGGCAGGCTGATGAACGCCGGGCTGCTCGAGTACCACAGCGCTTCGACACTGGAGTCGCCGCCCATCGAGCCCATCTTGGTTGAGTCCAACGATCCCGAAGGCCCTTTCGGCGCGAAGGAGGCGGGCGAGGGCTCGCTCGCCGCCGTTATCCCTGCGGTTTCGAACGCCATTTATGACGCAGTGGGTGTCTGGATAACCTCGCTTCCGATCACGCCGGAGAAGGTTCTGAAGGCGATCAAAGAAAAGCAGAAGTCAGAAATCAGAACTCAAAATCTGCGTGATCATTATTCTGATTTCTAGCTTCTGATTTCTGATTCTTATGAGCCTGCCGGATTTTGAACTCGCCCGTCCCTCGTCGCTCGAAGCTGCCGTCGAGGCGCTCGTTCGTTTCGGCCCCGAGGCGCAGTTGGTGGCAGGGGGAACGGACCTGTTTCCGAGCATGAAGCAAGGGCTTTTTTCCCCGCGCGTGCTGGTGGATTTGAAGTCCGTGCCCGCTCTGGACGGATTGCATTTCGACCTGGAAGAGGGCTTGGCCATTGGCGCCTTGACCAAAATTTCACATCTCGCGGCTTCGCGCCATGTGGCCGAGAGCTTCCCCGTGCTCGCCGAGGCAGCGCGCGGGGTCGCCAGCCCTTTGCTTAGGAACATGGGAACGGTGGGCGGTAATCTTTGTCTCGACACGCGCTGTCTCTATTACAACCAATCGGAGTTCTGGCGCGGGGCGATCGGCGGCTGCCTGAAAAAAGATGGGGACGTTTGCCACGTCGCCCCCGGGGGCCGGTTCTGCTGGGCGGTCTTTTCCGGCGACCTGGCGCCCGCGCTTATGGTGCTCGGGGCGCAGGCGATTCTAACCGGGCCGGGCGGGACACGGGAGATTCCCGTCAGTGAGTTCTACGTGGACGACGGCATCGTTCGGCTGGCGAAAGACCGCAAAGAGATTCTCACGGGCATCAGGGTGCCGGCATCGAGCGCCGGCATGCGCGGGACCTACAAGAAATACCGAATCCGCCGCTCGATAGATTATCCCCTCGCCGCAGTTGCCGCCGCGATGAGCGTCGCCGCTGACGGGTCGTGTCTGCAGGCGCGTGTCGCGGTGACGGCGGCCAACCCCGCCCCGAAGCTCGTTCCGGCGGCTGAGGGCCTCGCGGGAAAGACCTTCAGCGCCGAGCTGGTCGAACACGTGGCCCATGAAGCGATTCGCACGGCCAAGCCCCTGCGGACTTCCTCTTCCACGCCCGAGTACCGCCGTCAAGTCGTTCGCATCTTCGTCCGCCGAGCGCTTCGCGAACTTTGGCACGACACCTCTTCGGCAGGGCATCGTGCTGGCTCGCGAGGTCGGTAATTCCCACGACGAACCACCGCTGGCTTGCGTTGGGGAGCGGGAGCATAATAGTCGAACCGCCCGGGCAGCCGACGTGCATGTGCGCAATTTGAGCCAGGCTGTGAGGAGGGCAAAATGAAGACTTTCGGGAAAATCGTCTTGGTTTTAATCGGGGTGCTGCTGGTGATTCAAGTTGTGGTGATCGCGGCCATCCTTGCCTCGAACCGAGTCCCCTCGCAAAGCGTGCTGGCTCTCAGCCTCTCGGGCAACATTCCGGAGCAGCCGCCCGGTGACGCGTTTTCGCAGCTCCTCGGCGGCCGCGCTCTGACCGTCACCGAAATCGCCGAAGCGCTGGACCGCGCTCGCGCCGATTCGAGCATTGTGGGTGTCGAACTGCGCATCGGCGACACCTCGATGAACATGGGTAAAATTCAAGAAATCCGGGACGCGCTCGGGGAGTTTAACCGCTCGGGCAAGTTTACGGTCGCATACCTCGAATACGCCACCAACGCCAGCTATTACCTCGCTTCCGCCTGCCAAACGGTCTTTCTGCTTCCCAAGTCGGAGGTGGATGTCCACGGCTGGATGGCCTCTACTACTTTCCTGCGCGGAACGTTCGATAAGCTGGGGATTTATCCGGACTTTTACCACATCGGGGAATATAAGAATGCGACGAACGTCTACACGGAAACGAAGTACACCCCCGCTCATCGGGAAGCGAGCGAGGAGCTGCTCAGGGACTGGTACGGCCAATTTCTGAGCGGCATCGCAGCGGGACGGAGGTTGAAGGCGGCGGAAGTCAAGGCCGCGGTCGAGAAAGGGCCGTTCTCCTCCGAAGAGGCGCTCTCCGCGAAGCTTGTGGACAGAGTGGCCTATTCGGATGAATCGAGGGATTTCATCAAACGGAAGGCGAAGGGCAGCGAACAGCGGTTGACCGCGCGCGAGTACCTCCGGCGCAGGCAGAGCGGCGGGCGGTCGAAGCTCGCGGTGATTTACGCGTCCGGGGTGATTGTCCCCGGATCGAGCGGCATGGATCCCCTGGGCGAGCAGGTCATGGGGTCGGACACTATCGTCGAGCAGTTCCGGACGGCACGAGAAGATGATTCTGTAAAGGCGGTTGTCCTGCGCGTGGACTCCCCGGGCGGCTCGGCGTTTTCCTCCGAGGTCATTCGCCGGGAGGTGGAGCTCACCGGGCGCGCCAAGCCCGTCGTGGTCTCCATGGCCGACGTCGCCGCTTCGGGCGGCTACTGGATTTCCATGTCCGCAGCAAGAATTATCGCCGAGCCCGGCACGGTAACCGGCTCCATCGGCGTTTTGACCGGAAAATTCAACCTCAAAGGGCTCTATGTCAAACTGGGAATGACGAAGGACTTTATTACGCTATCAGATAACGCTACGATCGATTATCCCTTTCAGAACTTTACCCTCGCCCAGCGAGAATCCATCCAGCGCACGATGCACGAGACCTATCAAAACTTCATCCAGGGAGTCGCCGCCGGCCGGCATATGAGGGTTGAGGACGTGGACAGGATCGGCCAAGGGCACATCTGGAGCGGCGCTCGCGCCCTCAAGCTTGGACTCGTGGATGAGCTGGGGGGCCTCGATACGGCCGTCGCGGCCGCCAAGGAACTGGCCCATATCCCGCGAGCGGAATCCGTGGAACTTATTTTCCTGCCTCGGCCAAAGTCGTTCTTCGAAATGCTCTCCGAATTATCGAAGGGGGCAGAAGCGTCATACCCGCAACTCTCCATCGGCGAGTGGCTGGCGAAACTCGAAACGCTCGTCCGCGTCCCGGTCTGGGCGCTCGAGCCGACCGTGCCCCGCGTCGAGTAACGAGGGGAGCGTGGGAGACAGAAGAGAGAAGACAGAAGAAGGAAAACAGCCCTTATTCTGACTCCTAACTCCTGGCTTCTCTTTTTCTGACTTCTACCTTCTTCCCTTCTTGGGTTCTAGAAACATTCGTTGCCCGGGGACCACCACGGCGATACCCACGCGCAGCCCCTCCTCCGCGAAGAGGAATTTCGCCGGCGGGTGCTGCCGCTGATAGGTGCGGCTCGGCCAGTGCGCGCGGCCCTTGACATCGCATGCGCCGAGATTTAGATTTGCGTTTCCCAAAGGTCATCGACAAATGCCGAATGGCTTCGAACGCGATTTAACCGCGCATGGCTCTTGGCAGGCGCCGGCGCGGCTGCCGCTACAATCTCACTCGCGCCGCGCATTGGTTTGTCGCGCTAGAGTTCGGAGAAGCGATGCCTGAATCCTGTCCCTTTCTAAATAAAATCCTGGGCCTGGAAGAACGGATATCGCGCCGCGATTTCCTGGATGGAGCGCTTCTCGCATCGGGCGCCGCCCTTCTTGCCGGAACCACTCCCCGGCAGATCATGGCCCAGAGCGAGGGGTGGACCGGCTATACGGGCGAGGGCGATTACAAGGGCTCCGCCGGCAATACGGAGGAGGTCGTTCACAACGCGCACGCAGTTCGTGACGGAGCATACGACAAGGTTTCTCCGCTTGCTGCTGACACCGCGGAGACCTACGATTGCGTGGTAGTGGGTGGCGGCTTTTCCGGCCTCTCCGCAGGATTGTTCTTTAAGCAGAGAGCGGGCGCGACTCGAACCTGCCTTATTCTCGACAACGCGCGCATTTTTGGAGGGGTCGCCAAGCGTAATGAATTTATTGTCGACGGCCATCGCCTCTATGCGCCTCAGGCATCGGTGCACTTTCAGCCACCCTATCCAAATAGCTTTCTGAAGAGCATTTATGACGCGATTGGGCTCGACTGGAACGCCTTTAAGGAATACCAGACATGGCAGGGCCCGGCCCCTCGAATGGATCTTGCGCGGAGTCCGTATCGCGTGGCCGGATACCCCGAACGCAGCACCTATGGCTTTTACTTTGGCGCCAAATTTGGCCACCAGCCCGGAATGTGGTTGACCGATCCCTGGGGTAAAAATCTGGAGGGAACCCCTTTCTCGGCAGACGAACGGCGCCAGATGCTGGCTTGGCGCCGTGGTGAACACATTGCACCGCCGCTCGTCTACGATTATCCCGGAGATGCTGTCTCCAGGCAATTAGACAGTATGACCCTCGAAGATTACTGGATCCGTACCTTTCCTCTGAGCCGTGATCTCATCCGCTTGCTGCTCGTAAGTGACACCGCTGGGGGCTTCGGGCTCGGCCCGGATGCGCTGTCTGGCTTCATGGAGTACACATGGTCCCGGACCATTCCTACACTCGACGATTCCATGGAAACCGGCATCCAGATGTTCCCAGGCGGAAACTCCGGCATGATCCGCCTGCTGGTCAAGACGTTAATTCCCAGCTCGATTGATGGAGAGCGAAGCATGGAAGGAGTCTGGAAAAACCCGGTGAATTTTGCCGCTCTCGACCAACCGGGCCAGCAAACTCGTTTACGCTTGGATTCCACCGTGGTTCGGGTCGAGCACGCGGGTGAGGCTCATAAGTCCGAGTTTGTCTGGGTGACTTACAACTCGGGGGGCCAATTATATCGCGTGAAAGCGAAAACCGTAGTGATGGCGGGCGGCGGCTGGATGACCAAGCACGTCGTCCGCGATTTAGATGCGGATCACCGCGAAGCCTACTCGACTTTCAACTATGCGCCGTACATGGTTGCCAATGTCGCAGTCCGAAATTGGAAATTCCTTTACAAGCTTGGCATCTCAGGCGGCAATTGGTTCGAGGGCTTCGGACGATGGGTGGAAGTTCGCAAGATGGCCAAATTCGGAGTGGATTCTGCATTCGTCGGGCCCGAGTTCCCCACCGTCTTGACTTTTTTTGTGGATTTTTCCAAACCAGGCCTCCCCACGGCGGAACAAGGGCGCAGAGGGCGAGCTGAGTTACTGGCCATCCCCTACGCCGAGTACGAACGCCAGATCCGCGACCAAATGACCGATATGTTTGGCGCTTCCGGTTTTGACTCCAAGCGCGACATCGCGGGCATTGTGCTCAACCGGTTCGGCCATGCCTTTGTCAATCCGGAGCCAGGCTTCTTTTTTGGCAAAAACGGCAAGCCTGCGCCAAGGGAAGCGCTTCGTGCCGCTCCCTTCGGGCGGATCGCTTTCGCGCATGCCGATCTCACCGGCGCTATGGATCATCGCAACGCGTTCCTCGAGTCGAATCGGGCCGTGCAGCAATTGTTGGATCAAGTGCTCGTTTGACGCACTGCCCTTCTGTCGCTGGCCGTGATGTGGGGGGCGAAATTCCGCGACGTAACAGTAAAATCCGCCCCATCATTTATATCTTTTCTGTTACCATAATAATAATTCATTTTCAGATCCCTCATCGCCGCCCAGCCTGCAATTGCACACGCTGCTGGAACCGCGCGCTGGCGGGCTTGGGAGACGGTGTCGGCCGCCGGCGCTTGAATCGCCCTTTCGGGCGTATGTATCCCTGCGGTATGTCCGATGCTTCGGGCAACCCGCGTCTTGACAATCTCACAGGGGCCAGGCAGCCGCGACACGCTCCGGGCAGCGGACAACGTGGATGCGGCTTGAACAAGGTGGGGATTCGAATCATAAAGTCGTTCCAAAAAGTTTTTTCTGATTTCTAGTTTCTGACTTCCGGCTTATTCCGGCTCCTCGAACATCCGTTGTTCGGGGACCACCACGACGATGCCGGTTTCGGTGACATGGTATTTCTTGCGGTCCTCTTCCGGATCGAAGCCGATTTCGGTGTGTTCTGGCATATGGATGTGCCGATCGATGATCGCCCGCCGGATGCGCGAATAGCGGCCGATATTCACGTGGGAGAAGAGAATGGAGTTTTCGATTTCGGTGTAGCTGTTGACGCGGACATCGGGGGAGACGACGCAGTTGGTCACGCGCCCGCCGGAAATGATCGAGCCCATCGCGACGATCGAGTCCACGGCGATGCCCATGCGCCGGCCCTCCTGCGCGAAGACGAATTTCGCCGGCGGGTACTGCCGCTGATAGGTGCGGATCGGCCAGCGCGCGTCGTAGAGGTTGAAGATCGGCGTCACGGCAATCAGGTCCATGTTGGCTTCGTAGTAGGCTTCGAGGGTCCCGATGTCGCGCCAGTATTTCGCCTCCTTCATATTTTCGTCAATAAAGTTATAGGCGAAGACGCGGTGCTTCTCGATGAGGCGGGGGAGGATGTCGCGCCCGAAGTCGTGCGAGGAGTTGGCGTCTTCCGCGTCGCGGATGACGGTCTCCATCAGGAAGTCGCGGTTGAAGCAGTAGATTCCCATCGAGATGTGGCACTTGCTGGGGTTACGCGCGGCGGGCTTGGGCTCGGCGGGCTTTTCCTGCCAGCCCAAAACGCGGCTGTTGCCGTCGAGTTCCATCACCCCGAAGCGCGAAGCCTCCGCGCGGTCGAATTCGATCGCGCCCACCGTCACGTCCGCTCCGGAGTCCACGTGCTGCTGGAGCATCAACTGGTAATTCATCTTGTAGACGTGGTCGCCGGAAAGGATGAGCACGATCTTCGCGGGCTCGGCGCCGACGGAATAGAGGTTCTGGAAGATGGCGTCTGCGGTGCCACGGTACCAGTAATCGCTAACCCGCATCATGGGCGGAAGGACTTGGACAAACTCGCCGAGCTCGCTCGCCAGAATGCTCCAGCCCTCACGAATATGCCGGTTGAGCGAGAGGGCCTTGTACTGGGTCAGCACGAAGATGCGGCGGAGGTCCGAGTTGATGCAGTTCGAGAGCGTCAGATCAATAATGCGGTAGATGCCTCCAAACGGCACGGCGGGCTTGGCGCGGTCGCGAGTGAGCGGAAAGAGCCGCTCTCCGGCGCCGCCCGCCAGCAAACAAACCAGCGTCTCGCGCGCGATGGGTTGAGCCATGCGGTTATTCCACTTCGGCCCCCGGCGGGGCAAATTTGGGCCGCCGCGCCCCCGAGTTTCTGCCCGTCGGGTTCGATTTCACTTCGAGGTCAGCAATTATAACAGAGGCCTGCCACGCAGCGCCCCGTCCGAAATGGCGAGCCGCGCCTTGTGGCGCCGCGACCACGATGGGAGCCTGTGTTATAGTGCCCGCTCTCAAAGCTCCTTGAGGGACCGCAGATGAATCACCGCCTGGGGAAGGGTCTTGCCGGCTACGCCATGCAGGTCGAGCGGACCCAGGGGCGGCGCTACGCCGAACCCGCGCACCCCTACCGCAACGATTACGAGCGCGACCGCGACCGCATCATCCACTCGCGCGCATTCCGCCGCCTCGAAAACAAGACCCAGGTCTTCACACGCCGTTATTCCGACCACTTTCGAAATCGCCTGACGCATTCGCTCGAGGTGGCGCAGATCAGCCGCACGGCCGCCGAGGCGCTGGGGTTGAATCGGGACCTGGTGGAAGCGCTGGCGCTTGCCCACGACGTCGGACATCCGCCCTTCGGGCACTCCGGTGAAGCCGTGCTGGCGCGTTTGATGGCCGGGTACGGCGATTCCTTCGACCACAACCTCCATGCCTTGCGCATTGTCGAGCGCTTCGAGCAGAAATACGTCGAATTCCCCGGGCTCAACCTGACGTTCGAAGTCCGCGAGGGGATCATCAAGCACTCGCGCGATTACGACGCCACGAGGTTTCCGGAGCTCGCCGAGTATCGGCTCGACGACCTGCCGCCGCTCGAAGCGCAGTTGATCGACGTGGCAGACGAAATTGCCTACAACTCCGCTGACCTCGACGACGGCTACGAGGCGAAGCTCCTCACCCTCACTCGGATCCGCGACGGCGTGCCGTTGTTCGACCGCCTCTATCGGCCCCTCGAGCGGAAATACCCGATGGCCGTGGAAAAGCTCAAGTTCAACGAAGTGTTGAAGCGGTTGATTGACACGCTGGTGACCGACCTCATTGAAACTACCCAAGCTCGGCTCCGCCAGAAGCGCATCCGGTCGGTCGCGCGAGTCCGGTCGGAGGCGCGGCGTTTGGTGGCTCTCGACCCGGCGGGCGCGCGGGAGAACCGGGAGCTCAAGGACTTTCTGTTCCGGCGGCTCTACTGCCACCGGGAAGTTGGCGCCGAGCGCGAGAAGATCGTCCGCGCGCTCGAAGGGCTATTCCGCCATTTCGTGGAGCACCCGCGGAGCCTCCCGCCCTCGCACTTCGAGAAAACTCGCGAGGAGCCCGCACATCGTGTCGTGTGCGACTACATCGCCGGCATGACCGACTCCTACTTGCTGGAGCAGCGCCGCAAGCTCCTCGGTTCTTGATTCGGCCCGCCCGGCGTCGGCTCCCTCTGTCGCGCTGGAGACTTCAGACGGCCCGACTTCCTTGCTTGTGACATAGTTCCTCCCATAAGGACCTGTCGAGGCAAGAGTTCTATTCGACCCGACGAGGCCGGCCAACAGCGCCGAGAGCGCGAAACGGAATGTGATAGATTTAAAGGACCGAGGGCAACGCGAAACATTGCCCACATGGAAGGAGACAAAGAGTTGCGAAATCGGGCGAAAGCGACGGATGCGGGGATCGGCGCCGGAACGATCGTCGTACTTATTCTGCTTCTCGTCAGTCTTATCGTGTTGGTCGTGGCGCTGGCGCGGAACCCGGCGCCCGCGATTCGAATCAAAGGGCAAATCAAAGGCTTGGGCGCGGAGACGAAGGTGGCGTTTGAAGTGAGCGACCCCGGCCACCGCATCCGCCGGGTTGATGTGAGTGTCTCGCAGGAGGGCCACTCGTTCGCAGTTCCTCATGAAGAAGCGCAGTTCGGCGAGGGGCCGAGGCCCTGGTGGAAGTTTTGGGCGCCGCGCGGAGAAAACAGCCTGAGCGTTGTGGCGATGGCGGGGCGCAAGACCTTGCCTGAGCTTCACGAAGGCCGAGCTACACTCGTTATCGAAGCGACGAACGATTCTTGGGGGCGCTTCTTTCGTGGTGGGCGCTCGCAGGTTCTTCTCGACCTTCCGGTGCGCTTCACCCCGCCGCGCGCGGACGTGCTTTCCATTCATCATTACATCAATCAGGGCGGCGCCGAGCTGGTCGTCTTCCGTGTTTCGCCTGGAACCATCGAATCAGGCGTGGAAGTGGGAAGGCTCACCTTCCCGAGCTGGCCTGTGAAGGAATCCACGCCCGAGATCCGCTTCGCGCTCTTTGCCCTTCCTTACGATTCCAGCCCTGCGGCGCCCATTCGCATCGTGGCCGGCGACGAAGTTGGAAACCGAACCCTGGCGGATTTCCAGTACCGGATTTTCCCGAGGCAATTCCATAAGGACACGATTCAAGTAACCGACGAGTTCATGAACCGCGTCGTCCCGCCCATCATGAGCCAGACGCCCGGGCTCGAGGACCAAGGGAGCCTGGTCAAGAATTTCTTGCTGGTCAATGGCCACCTGCGCGCCGCGCAAGCGGAAAAGCTCGTCGAGCTGTCGCACCAGACGCACCCGCAGTTCCTGTGGACCGAACCCTTCATCGAGCTGCCCTCGAAGGTTGAGGCGGCATTCGCCGACTACCGGACCTACGTTTACAACGGTCAGGCGATTGACCACCAGACGCACCTCGGGTTCGACCTCGCTGGGTTCGAGCACATGCCCGTCCGGGCGGCGAACGACGGCGCAGTCGTCTTGGCGGACTTCTTTGGAATCTTCGGGAACGCCGTCCTCCTAGACCACGGCTGCGGATTGCAGACGCTCTACGGGCACCTGAGCTCCATCGAAGTGAAGGCTGGCGAAAGCGTCCGTCGGGGGCAAGAGATCGGCAAGAGCGGCCAAACGGGCCTTGCCGGCGGCGACCATCTCCACTTCACGGTGCTGCTCGACGGGATTCCTATCAATCCCACCGAATGGTGGGACCCGCACTGGATTCACGACCGCATCGAAGCGAAGCTTGCGCCGTACAAGTAGCCGCGCGTTTGCTCCGGGACGCCGTGCCGCGAGTTTCGCACACTGCCCTTTACAATTAACGTTCGGGGGCCAGTCGACCCAGATAGAAATCGAAAAACCGTTTAGGACCGGTACGAAGCGCCACGGTGGCATTGGCGGATTGGCCTGGGAGAGCGAGGGTCATCCCGCGCGAGTCCACTTCGATGTGAAGCCGCTCGGTTTCGCACAGTCCGGGCTCAATGAGCAAGGATACGGCCATGGGGTCGAAGAGGGTGGGCGTTTCTTGACCCCAAAGCGCATAGAGCGCGCCAAGTGCCCGCGAGGGCGAATCGGCGCGGGAGAATATCCGTTCGCGGGCGGGCCGGTCGAGTTGAAGCATCGCGGTTACGTCGAGCGGGGCCATGACGATGGGGATGCCGGACGAAAACACTGCTTGGGCGGCCGAGGCGTCTCGGGCGATATTGTATTCCAGTTCGGCGCCAGAGCCGGGCCGGTAGCCCCGACGGATCGAGCCGCCCATCATCACAATGCGCTGGATTTTTTTCGCGACCGATGGGTCCTTCTTCAGCAGTGCCCGAACGTTGGTGAGCGGGCCGATGGTCACCAAGGTGATCTCACCCGGCCGGCGATTGAATGATGCGTCGAGGAATTCGACGGCGCCGCGATTGTGAAGCTGGGGCGAATGAAAGCCTTCCGCCCAACGGCATTGCCCGCACGGCAAAGGTTTGCCCGGAACGCCGGCATAGACGGGGATGTTTCCCCGCCCGCCTTCGCGGAGCATCTTGGCGGCAAGGGCAGCGCGCGCTTCGGTATCGCCGCTTACGGTGGTGACACCGAGCAGGTCCAGTTCCGGCGAGTCGAGCACCAGCGCCAGCGCGAAGGCATCGTCAATGTCCGTGCCGATGTCGGTGTCGAGGATGATGTGAATCGGCTTTGGGGCCTCTGAAATCGAATGGCCAGGCGCCGCTACGATCATCGCAACCATCGCCAGTCCGCGCCCCATTGCCGTAAGAAGGCCGAGCAAACACGCCAAGGCGGGAACGCTGCGAGGTTTGAACGCGTGCCGCTCGTCTTGCCACAGGGCCCCCGTTCGATTCATTCGACCACCGGCGCAAAGGCAATAGAAACGAGGCCGAAGACGAAGAAAACGAACATCAGCGCCAGGTAGCGCTTGGCGTCGGGGCCGGCGTTTCGGAATTCCTTCCACACAAACACCCCCCAGATAGCCGAGACCATCGTTGCGCCCTGCCCGAGGGCGTAGGAAGCCGCCGGCCCCACGATCGGCGCGTACGAAGTGACAAAATTGAAATTCGTTCCCACGCCCCAGATCACTCCGCCGAGGATTCCCCAAAGGTGTAATTTTCCCGCGCCGGCTGCGTAGTCGGCAAGGCCCACCGGCGTTCCGCTCAAGGGCCGCCGCATCAGAGCGTAGTTCGCCGGAATCGTGCAGATCAGAATACCCACGGCGAACATGAAGAAAACAGTGTAGGGGCCCAAGTGGCGGCCCGAGGAAATCGCCTTGGCGATGAGAGGGTAAAACACGCCGATGCCGATGCCCGAAAGCACGCTCAGCACAATGCCGCGCGCCGTGACTTTCGTGTCCTTGGAGATTTTTCGATAGGCGAGCGCGTCGAAGACGATGGCGAGCGAGACCAGGGCGATGCCGCCGAAAAGGAGCCACGCGTTGCCTTTGGGCGTCACCAAATAATTGAGCACCGCTCCTATTACCAGAGCCAGCCCGATGCCGACCGGAAACGCCACAGCCAGCCCCGCCGCTTCGATCGCCGCAACCAGAAGAATGTTGCCGACGTTGAAGATCATGCCCCCCGCGAGCGCATAAGCCAGATTCCGCTCATCGGCCCATGCGAGGTTGACGAAAAAGCTGTCCGGGCTCGCGGCGTCTGTGCGGCCGAGCGTCAGCCCGAGGACGACAGCGGTGAGGAGAATTCCCCAAACATAGTCCCAATAAAAAAGCTCGAACCGCCAGCCCTTGGCGAGCTTCTGAGTGTTCGCCCAGCTTCCCCAGCACAGCATGCTGACGATCATCATCGCGAGCGCAATCGGGTAAACATTGGGGATAAGCACGGAGAAGCCTCTCGCCAGCCTCTTATTTCGACAGGATCATCTTCAGCGCGATCAGGAGCAGGGCTACGCCAAAAACTTTTTCCAGCATCGCGTTCGAGAGCGAGGTCGCCACCTTGGCCCCGAGCAGTCCGCCGATGACGAATCCGGCGCAAATGAGCGCCGCGACCTTCAGATCCACGTAGCCTTGACGATAATAGGCCCACGCCGCGAGAATCCCGATGGGCGGCACCAGCAGCGCCAGCGTGGTCCCCTGCGCGCGGTGCTGGGAGAAATGGAAAAGAAAGACCAGGGTTGGGACAATGACGATGCCTCCGCCGATGCCAATCAGCCCGCTGATAATGCCCGCGAACAACCCTAGCGCCAGGAACCCGATGATTTGCGCCATAGCTCAGCCTCCTCGCCTAGGGCCCGAAAGGTCCCACGGCTCGGTCGTTGCCCTTCGAAATTTCGCCGACTCGCGAGGGACAGTCTAGCCATTTGGGGGAGGCAGAGCAAAGCAATTTGGGAGAGCCCCGCGCCAAGTGCCGATGCACTTATCCGGTATCGCAGTGCCCCGCAGGGTTGATGGTAAAAGTAGCACGAAGGGGGCACCCCTCCGGCGCGGCCCCTCGGAGGCTCAGGGAAGGCCGAAGATCGAGAGGTTATGGCCGTCGGGGTCGTGGAAGTTCGCGGCCCAGAATTGAGCGGCTACGTTGCGAGGCTCGATGAAAAATTCCACACTGCGCTCGCCGAGGGCTTGGCGGGCGGCTCGGACGCCTTCGACGGAGAAAACGACTTCGGTCGCCCCACTCAGGGTTTCGCTTGCACGGCCGAGCGGCAGGCTTAGCATCAGCATCACGCCGCCGCCGTCGAGAAACGCAAAGTTTGGCGTTTGATCTTTCACGATCATTCCCAGCTTGTCGCGATAGAATTCCACGGAGCGCTCGAGGTCTCGGACGCCGAGCATGACAGCGTGGATTTGCCGAAGTTTGAGGTCTGGCATATGTCCTCCTCAATCGGCCCCGGTAGAAAGCCCTGCGCGGTAAAAATCCATTCTGCAGCCTACTCTTCCTCTACTTCCTTGCCGACGCCCGCGGCCTTCGAAGCGCTGATGATCTTGTCCGCGATGTGTTGCGGCACGATGTCGTAGTGGGAGAACTCCATCGAGTAGGTGCCGCGCCCCTGGGTCATCGAAGTGAGGTCCGAGGCGTAGGTGAGCATCTCGGAGAGCGGCACCTGCCCCTTGATGATGGCTGACCCGCTTCTGTTATCCATCCCCTGGATGCGCCCGCGGCGGCCGTTAAGATTGCCCATGATGTCCCCGGAATTTGTTTCGGGCACCGTAATTTCGACGTTCATGATGGGCTCGAGCAGACAAGGCTTCGCCTGCTCCATGCAGGCTTTGAAGCCCTTCGACCCGGCCAGCTTAAAGGCGATTTCCGAAGAGTCCACGTCGTGGTAGGAGCCATCGTATAGGATGACGCGGAAGTCCACGACCGGGTAGCCCGCCAGATACCCCCTCGCCGCCGCCTCGACAATGCCTTTTTCGACCGCGGGGATGAAGTTCTTGGGGATGGCGCCGCCGAAGATGTCGTTGACGAACTCGAAGCCCGCCCCGCGCGGGAGCGGCTCCAACTTGATTTTGCAATCGCCGTACTGGCCGTGGCCGCCCGTCTGTTTCTTGTGCCTGCCCTGGGCGTCGGCCTTCCCTCGGATCGTCTCGCGGTAAGGGACTTTCGGTGCCTTGAGCGTCACTTCCACGTTGAACCGCTTCTTGAGCTTCGAGACCGCGACCTCCACGTGCTGCTGGCCCGCGCCCGCGATCAGGAACTCCTTCGTCTGCCCGTCGCGCGAGAAGCGCAGGAGCGAGTCTTCCTCGAGCATGCGGTGGATGGCCGTGGAAAGCTTGTCTTCATCGCCGCGCGATTTCGGTTCAATCGCGAAAGAGATCGCGGGCTCGGCGAGTTTCAGTTTCGGGTAATGAATGGGCGCGCCTTTTTCTCCGAGCGTGTCGCCGGTAAGGGTGTCCCTGAGTTTTGCGACCGCGCCGATGTCCCCCGCGCGCAACTCGGCGACGGGCGCCAGCGCCTTGCCCTGGACGAGGGAAATGTGGGACAGCCGCTCCGTGCCGCCACGTGAGAAATTCACCAAGTTCGCCTCGTTCTTGACCACTCCCGACATGACGCGGAAATAGCTGAGGCGCCCGGCGAAGGGGTCGGCGACCGTCTTGAAGACAAACGCCGAAACGGGCTGGTCGTCGGCGATCTTGCGCTTCACCGGCTCGCCGCCCTCGCTCGCGAACCCCTCCGCTTCTCCGCGCTCGGCCGGAGAGGGCAGGAAGTCCACAATAAAGTTAAGCAGGTTCTCGCTTCCCACATTTGCCAGGCCCGACGCGGCGAGCATCGGGATCACGCGCTGGTCGCTGACCGCCTGCCGCAGGCCCGGCACCAGGTCCTCGGGCGGGATCGTGCCCTTCTCGAAAAATTCCTCCATCAGCTTGTCGTTGCCTTCGGCCACCATTTCGACCAGCGCTTCGTGGGCCTTGTCAGCCGCGGTGCGAAGCTCCGCCGGGATCTCGCCCTCCTTGGCCTTGCCCGAACCGTTCGCGTCGTCGAGGAAGGCCTTCATACGCACCAGGTCCACCACGCCTTTGAAGTTTTTTTCTTCACCCAACGGCAACTGGACGGGCACGACGGCGCGTCCGAAAGCCGCTCTAGCGGCTTCGAGCGCGCGCTCGAAGCTCGCGCGGTCGCGGTCCATCTGGCTGACGATGACTGCGCGCGGCAGGCGGTGCCTTTCTGCGAGCTCCCAGGCCTTCTCCGTCTGGACTTCCAGTCCCGCCACCCCGTGGACCAGGATCAGGGCGGCGTCCGCCGCCACTATCGCTCCTTCGGCCTCGTGAAAGAAAATGTTGTACCCGGGCGTGTCCACGAAATTGATCTTCGCCTTGCCCCACTCGGCGTGGGCGAGCGCGGCGCTAATCGAGAATTTGCGCTGGATTTCCTCTTCGTCGTAGTCGGTGATAGAGGTTCCCTCATCCACCTTGCCGAGCCGGTTGACCACGCCGGCCGTGAAAAGCAGCGCCGAGACCAGTTGCGTCTTGCCCGTGTGGCCGTGTCCGACCAGCGCGACGTTGCGGATGGCAGTCCCGTCGTAGATTTTCACCCGAAGCTCCTTCGAATGGCCGAATCGCCCCGTTTCGACAGGCCCCGCGCCGAGGGTGCGAGGCCAGGCAGGCCCCCTGCGGACAACTTCCGTGACGAACGGAACCCGCATCCTAACATAGGCTCGGACAGGCCATCAATCACGGTGCGCGTCCCGGGCGCTTATTGAGGCAGGGAGCGCCAAACTACCGAGCGGCGAAAGGGCGCTTCCCCTCCAAGAGCCGCAAGCGAACCGATGGGCTGGACCCGGCGGACTGTTACTTTATACTATAAAGTACTTGACACGGTTCGTCAATTAGGCTAAGGTAGGGGCTATGGCTGCCGGATCACCCATGCGCCCGCGCCCCGTCGAATCGCCGGCAGTGGACACCTACGCCATCGAAAACCTACGCTTTATCCGCGAGACCATGGAGCGCTCGGCGGCGTTTACTGCGGTTCCTGGCTGGGGTGGCGTGCTGATCGGAGTGACAGCAATCGTCGCCGCCGGAGTGGCGGCCGGGCAATCAAGTCCCCGCGCGTGGCTCGCCGTCTGGCTGGCCGAAGCGGCAACCGCCATTATCGTTGGGAGTCTGGCGGTGGCGCGCAAGGCGAGGGCCGCGAACCTGCGGCTCTTCTCCGGCCCCTCTCGCAAATTTGCCCTGAGCCTTTCGCCGCCGCTGGTCGCTGGCGCGCTCCTCACGGTGGTCCTCTACCGGGCGGGCCTCGCGAGCTTCCTGCCTGGCCTGTGGCTGCTCCTCTACGGCGCTGGCGTGGTTACCGGAGGCGCATTTTCGGTGCGCATCGTGCCGGTGATGGGCATTTGTTTCATGCTCGTGGGTACTGCGGCGCTTTTCTCACCAGCGGCCTGGGGAGATTGGCTTTTGGGCGCCGGGTTTGGCGGTCTGCACGTGATCTTCGGAGGGGTCATTGCCAGGAGGTACGGTGGCTAAACAGCGAGAAGCCGTCAAAGAGTCCGAGAGCGGCTACAAAGGAGATTCGAAAGGGGTGCGCAGCGTGCTCTCTCGGTGGCTTGACCGAAAACCGCCGGAGTTCGACCGCCTGATTCACGAGCGGATGCGCCTTGGCATTCTCAGCGCTCTGGCCGTCAACGATTCGTTGACTTTCAACGATTTGAAGGGTTTGTTGCAAACCACGGACGGGAACCTGAGCGTTCACGCGCGAAAGCTCGAAGAGGCGCAATATATCACTTGCGCTAAGTATTTCGATGGGCGCCTCCCCAAGACCGAATTTCGTCTGGCTAGCAGTGGCCGGCGGGCGCTCGAGCGCTATCTCGACCAAATGGAGGCGCTGATTCGGGCGACGCGGGAAAAGTAGCGCGCGCTCAAATTTTTTTCTCGGGGTGCTTTATGGGACAAAGTGCTTCACGCAATCCAGACCCTTCAGACCTTCACGTCGGCATCATCATGGACGGCAACGGCCGCTGGGCCGCACGGCAAGGCCTCGCCCGAGTCCAGGGCCACCGCGCCGGGGCGCTCGCTGTCCACCGCTCGCTGGCGGCGGCTTATTGCTTTGGCGTGGATGTGCTCACATTGTTCGCCTTCTCAGAAGACAATTGGCATCGCCCTCCGCGCGAGGTCGCCACGCTGCTCGAAATCTTCGAGGGCTTCCTTCGAGACGAAGCGGCTTGGCTCCGCTCTTCGGGCATCCGGCAGAGCGTCATCGGACGGCGGGACCGCTTGCCGCGCTCGCTCCTTGAGGCGATCGAGCAGGCTGAAGGATCAACGGCGGCTGGTCGGGCAATGGATTTTCGCCTGGCCATTGATTATTCCGGCCGCGAGGCAATCCTGGGGGCGGCGCGGCTGGTTTCCAAGGGCTCACTTGTGCCGGAGGAGGAGTTTGCGCGCCTTCTTGCCGCTGCGACTCACGCGCCGTCGTCTTCGCCCGAAATCGATCTCTTGATTCGGACCGGCGGCGAGCAGCGGCTGAGCGACCTCCCGCTTTGGGAAATCGCTTACGCCGAGCTTTACTTCACCGACCGGATGTGGCCGGATTTTGATGCCGCAGATCTCGCCGCAGCGCTCGACAGCTTCCGCCGGCGAGATCGCCGGTTCGGCCGAATTCTGGAACTCGCGGTCAGTTGAATCGCGGGGAAGCGTGTAAAGACCCAGTGGGCTTACGATGGAGGATGGCGCGATGAGAAACCAATGGTTCGAGAAGTGGGGCTGGGTCTACCGCCCGATCGCATGGCCGGGATGGCTCTCGGTCATCTTGACGCTGGCGTTCTCGGCGCAAGTGTTCGTGGCCGTGGATCGCCACTCGCACTCTGTTTCCGACACGCTCTACGGCATTTTTCCGTACTGGGTCCCGGCCTTCGGGATTCTCAATTGGGTAGCATCGAAGACTTCGGCCAAATTGGCGTAGGGGCAGTCCGTCGGCTGACGGACTGCCCGGGGCGGACATACGGGTCTGCCCCTGCTGTCGGCGGTGGCAAAGGAGTGACAAACGTGGACGAGGGAACTCGGGACAAATGGGCGCTTGTGACCGCGCCGGTGATTCTTGGCATTCTGGCCGACGCTTTGTTACGCGCTCTGCCGTGGGGGCTGAACGTTTTCATCTGGGTCTCCCTGCTCGCCGGTTTCATAATCTGGGCCACGCACGACAAGACGGAGCTTTGGACGAAAGGCGGCGGCTGGTTGGTTCTGCCGAGCGTTTTTTTCGCAGCCGGTTTTCTGTGGCGCGACTCGCAGACGCTGGGTGCCGCCAGCCTGTTTGCGTTGTGGGTGACGGCGTCGCTGGCCGTATTCCGGGCTCAAGGGGGACACATCTTCGCTGCCGGCCTCGCCGATTATGCCCTCGGCGCCGTAGTTGCTTCTGTCAACGCGGTCCTGGGCGGCCCGTTTTTCGCCATCCAAGTAATGCCGTGGAAAGAGCTTGTCAAAGGGCGAGCGTTGGGCCGGACTCTGGCTCTGGGGCTGGGGCTGCTCTTGGCCTTGCCGCCGGTCATTTTCTTCAGCATTCTGTTTGCGAAGGCCGACCCGGTTTTCCGAGACCTCCTGCGCGATGTCTTCCACTTCAATTTCCTGACGCTCCTGTCGCACGCATTTCTCTTCGGGTTTTTTGCTTGGACAACGGCCGGGTTGCTCAGAGGGCTGCTGCTTGGAAAAGAGCTCGCCTGGACGAAGGAGGTTCGGCCGCCACGGATTTCGCTCGGCATCATCGAGCTCGGCGTCGTGCTCGGAGCCGTAAACGTAATTTTTCTCGCGTTTGTCATAGTCCAGCTCCGGTATTTCTTCGGCGGCGCAGCGCTCGTCGAGGCGTCCACGGGCCTGACCTACGCCGAATACGCGCGGCGGGGATTTTTCGAGCTGGTCACAGCCTCGGCGCTCGTCGTTCCTTTGTTGCTCGCATCCCACTGGCTGCTCGCCAAAAAGTCCCCGGGCGAAGAAAGGGTTTTCCGCGCGCTCGCGGGCGTTTTGCTAGCGCTGGTGTTTGTGGTGATGGTGTCGGCCCTCCAAAGAATGCGGCTCTATCAAGCTGAGTATGGAATGACCGAGTTGCGGCTTTACACGACAGCGTTCATGGGCTGGATTGCAGTGGTCCTGATTTGGTTTGCATTGACGGTGTTGGCGGGACGCCGGGAACGCTTTGCGGGGGGAGCGCTGGTCGCCGGTTACGTTCTTATCGCGGCGTTGTATGCCGCAAACCCCAATAAGCTGATCGCCAAAGTC
>QHZN01000265.1 GCA_003225365.1 Acidobacteriota bacterium | reverse complement strand
CCTCAACAAATTGGGCCTCAACCAACGTGAAGCCGATTTCCTCCGACGCGAGCCGTGGTGGAACCTGGCGATGCTCTATTACAAACCTTACCTCGACCGTTTTACCGACGAATACAATCCCTTCCACACCGGACTCGACGATCTGGACAGAATCACCCTCGCCGACCTGCTCGAGAAAGACCACGCCTCGAATGCCGCCATCGGATTCATCGGCAGCAGCGCGTCGGCATTGCACGCACTCTGGCACGCGGCGATACTGAATATGCGAGGCGTTCCGCTCTGGCCGCCCAAGGTTTATCGCCTCAGGGGCGGGAACCAACTTATGACGGACACCTTCGCTCAGCGCCTCGGTGAGCGCGTGAGGGTGGGCTCACCCGTCACAGGCATCGAGCACGATGCTGCCCACGTCACCGTCAGCTATCGCGAATTTGGCAAAGAAAAGAAAATGGAAGCGGACTTCTTGGTTTGCTGCATGTCTGCCGTCATGCTGCGCCAGATTCCCGTGAAGCCGCCTTGGCCCGAAAAGAAAGCCTTTCCCATCGAAAACATGCCTTACTACACGGAAGTCCGAGTGGTCTTTCAGTCGCGGACGAAATTCTGGCGCCAGGACGAAATTAGCCCCAACATGGAGTTTGGCGAGCCCACGCTCTATGACGCCTGGCCAATGTCAGAAGAGGTCGAGACAAAGCGCGGGATTCTTGAAAGCAGCGCTGGAGCTCTGACCACTCCGGAAGAAGCCGTCGCCACCTATCGCAAATATTATCCTGGCAAGTCCGAAGACATCGAACAGATCATCTGCCACGACTGGAGCCGCGACCCCTGGGCCATGGCTTGCGAGACGGTCGAGTACAAGCCCGGCGAGCTTCGGCGCATTTGGCCGGCGGTGATGGAGCCCGTGGGCCGAATTTATTTTGCCGGCGCCTACACCGACAATTTGAATTGGGGTCAGGAGGCCGCAACGCGCTCCGCCAACCGCATCGCCGAAGCCATAGACAGGGCTTAAGGCAGGTTGGCAAATTCCCGTCGCCTGATGCTCATATTCTGCTCTGTCTACTTATTGACAAAGAATAGTCACCACCCCCTCCCCCCTCCTCAGAGAGGAGGGGAGTTAAACTGGGTCCCCTCCTTTGCAAGGAGGGGGTCAGGGGGTGGTTGCTGGAAAGAATTGCGCAGGACAGCACACTAGCTCTGCGCTATGCCTGGAACCCCGGAATGTCATCCTCCCCCGAGACCGCGTCAGCAGCACTTGACCATGCGCTCGAAGCCGAAGCGGGGCTCTGCCGCGGGCTCCGGCCGAGACAGCTTTCGATGATTGCCCTCGGGGGCGCGATCGGTACCGGCCTCTTTCTCGGCAGTGCCATCTCCGTCCAAGCCGCCGGGCCCGGGGTAATTGTGAGCTACACCGCGGGCGCGCTCGTGGCCGCGAGCGTCGCCTGGTCGCTAGCGGAAATGGCCGCGGCGTTTCCTGTCGCCGGGTCGTTCGGCGTTTACGCGGACATTTTTCTTCACCCTTGGGCGGGCTTCACGATGCGTTATTCCTACTGGCTCGCCCAAGCCGTCGCCGTCGGCAGCGAAGCCGTGGCCGTGTCCATCTACTGCCGAGAATGGCTGCCGCAGGTTCCCGGCTGGGTCTGGGTCACAGGATTTTCGCTGGCGCTGGTATTCGTCAACGCGCGCACCGTCGCGAGCTTCGGCGAATTCGAGTATTGGTTCGCGATGATTAAAGTCGCAACCATCGTTGTCTTTCTTGTCCTCGGGTGCGCACTCATTTTCGGCGTGGGGTTTGAGCGAATCGGGTTCGCGAATTACACCCGTTTCGGCGGCTTCCTTCCTCGCGGTTGGCGGGGCGTCGGGCTCGGCGTCTCGATGGCCATCTTCAGCTACCTCGGCACGGAAGCCGTCGCCGTCACGGCGGGCGAGGCGCAAAACCCGGAAGTGGCCGTGCCGCGCGCCATGCGCTCGATGTTCGGCCGGCTGGCGCTGTTTTACATCGGAGGCGTCGCGGTCCTGGTCGGTGTGATGCCATGGACCCAGGCAGGCCTTTCGGAAAGCCCCTTCGTCCGGGTCTTCAAGACGGTCGGCATACCGGCCGCGGCGGCGCTGATGAATTTCGTCGTGCTGACGGCGGCGCTCTCAAGCATGAACACGAATTTATATCTCTGTTCGAGGATGCTCTTTTCGCTCGCTCGCGGCGGCTATGCGCCCGGGTTCCTCGGCCACCTGTCGCGCGCGGGCTCCCCCGTCGCGGCGATTGTGGCCTCGAGCGCCGGCATGGCGCTGGCTCTGGTCTCGGAGCTCGTATCCCCAAAAACCGCTTACCTGCAGATGCTCGGCGCGGCGTTTTTCGGGGGGCTGTTCGTCTGGATGATGATCCTGGCTACGCACATTCGGTTTCGGCGCCGGTTCACCGGCAAGCTCATCTTCCGCGCGCCATTTTATCCCTGGGCCTCGGCCTCGGGAATTGCCGCCCTCGCTGCCATCACGATTTCGACTTGGTGGGTGCCGGGGATGAAAATCACATTGATCGCGGGCCTGCCGTGGCTTGCCTTCATCTCTCTGTGTTATCTTTTGTGGCCAGGTTCAAGCAGAAGGGTCTGAAGATGGACGAGCTTCTCCACTGGCGCGCGCAGTTTCCGATCCTCGAGCGGAGCACTTACCTGATTTCAAATTCGCTCGGGGCGATGCCGCGGGGCGTCTATGACCAGATGGGCGAATACGCCGAGACCTGGGCGACGCGCGGCGTGCGGGCTTGGGAGGAGACTTGGTGGGACCTCGCTCGCCAAGTCGGCGAGAGGTTGGGACGGCTCCTCGGCGCCCCTCCCGGCTCCATTTCGCTCCACCAAAACGTCACGCTGTCCCAAGCCGTAGTCTCCTCGTGCTTCGATTTTCGCGGGCCGCGCAACAAGATCGTCCTGGTGGACCTCGAGTTTCCCTCCATTATCTATTTCTATAAGGCTCAGGAAGCGCGCGGGGCGCGGGTTGAAATTGTCAAGAGCGAAGACGGCGTCCGCGTCCCGCTCGAAAAGCTCCTGGCGGCGATTGATGAGCAGACGCTCCTGGTGCCTGTCTCCTACGTGCTCTTTCGCAGCGCCTCGATCATGGACGCGCGCGCAATTGTCGAACGCGCCGAGCGCGTGGGCGCACGCGTCGTCCTCGATGTTTATCAGGCCGCGGGCACTGTGCCGCTCGATTTGGCGGCGCTGGGCGCGCATTTTGCCGTGGGAGGCGTGCTCAAGTGGCTATGCGGCGGCCCCGGAGTCGCGTTCCTTTACGTCCGCTCGGACTTGCGCAATCTTCGGCCATCACTCACCGGATGGGTTGCGCACAAGTCGCCTTTTGATTTCGAAGTCGGGCCGATTGACCTCACCGAAGATTCCTACCGCTTCATGAACGGGACGCCGCAGATCCCGGCGCTCTACGCTTGCCAGCCTGGGCTCCAAGTGATCGCCGAGGTCGGCGTCGAGAGGATTCGGGAAAAGTCCCTCGGGCAGACTGAGCGGCTGATCCAGGGGGGACTCGCCCGCGGTTGGCGCGTCCACACGCCTCGCGACCCAGCCGAGCGCGGCGGCACGGTTTCCCTGGATTGCCCGCACGCGCAAGAGGTGATGCGGGAGCTTGTGGCGAGGAATATCCTGGTGGATTACCGCCCGCAGGCGGGCGTGCGCCTCTCGCCGCACTTTTACAACCGCGATGAAGAGCTCGATTTCGCGCTCGGCCAAATCGAGGAGATCCTGCGAACGAACGCCTGGGAACGGCATCTGCAAAAGGTGGGGGGAGCCGCCTGAGGGCGAAGTATGGCTGCCGGCGACATTCGCAAGAAATTCGCGGCGCAAAAAACTCCGCGCGCCTCGCAGGCCATCTTCGGCGAGCGTCAGCACCTGGCGGAAGTCCTGCGCTCGGTGCGAGCGGCTAAACTTCCGAGTGCTCGGCAACAGAGGGAGGTCCGCACCCTCGACCGGTTCATCGCCGGGCGCACGCGCGAGCTCAACCGCATTACGCCCGGCTGGGACCGCAAATTCAAGATGTCCCGCGACCCGCGCACCTCATCGCGTGAGCTGCTGCGGCTGGCCGCGGCGCTTTCGAGCGAGGATTACCTGTTGGCGCGCGTTCTGACCGAGCATGCCGAGGCGCCGCCGGAACTGCTCGAGAGCATGGCGTCGCACCCGTACTCCTCGGTGCGCGAAAACGTGGCGAGGCACCCGAAAACCCCTGAGCGCGTCTTGCGCGACCTGGCGGAGAGCAAGAACGAGCCGCTTTGGTTCCTTGTGGCTTGCAATCCATCCACGCCCGCCGACCTGCGCGACCGCCTCCGCGCGCGCATGAAGGGGGCCGCGGGCGGCGCCCCAAGCATCCGGACAGGTTAGGAAGGTGTCTAAGGACATCAGAAATGCAGAGGTGGAATTACGTAGGCGGTCAAATACAGCAGCGTGAATGGAGGAACGACGCCATGCGGCTTGTCGGACATCGAGGCGCGTCTCCGGTGTCGGAAACTAGAAGCAGGATGATGCGCGGAAAGCTTTCGCGCCTGATTACAATCTTGTTGGCGGGATTCTTGTCCGTGCCGCTCTTTGCTCAGGATTCTGGCGGCAGCCCGCCCGGACGCGTTGCACGGCTCAGCGTCATGGAGGGGAAGGTCTCGCTTCAGGTTGCGGGCTCAGACCAGTGGAGCGAGGCCTCGCTCAACTATCCGCTGACCACGGGCGATCGGCTCTACACGGACCAAGGCGGCCGGTCCGAGCTCCAGATTGGCCACTCCGCCGTAAGACTGTCGGAAGGCACGGACTTGACGATCGTGAATCTAACCGACCAGCTCATGCAACTGGGGCTTGGGCAGGGGACGATTCGAGTGAGCGTCTTCATGATGCCGCCCGGCAACTCCATCGAGGTGGACACGCCCAATGGAGCGCTGGCGCTCCTCGAGCCTGGCAATTATCGTATGGATTCCGACCCCAACGGCAACGGTACGCTCGTAATTGTTAACCGCGGCAGCTTACAAGTGAGCGGCGGCGGCACCGACCAGAGGCTTGAAAGGGGCCAAGCGGCCAAGCTAACGGGGAGTGAGTCCGTCGAGCTGGAAATGGTGTCGCCGCCGTCTTCGGACAGCTTCGACCAGTGGAGCCGCACGCGCGACCATCGCCTAGAATCCGCAGCCTCAGCCGAATACGTGGGCCGCGGCGTTCCGGGCTACGACGACCTCGACGAATACGGGCGTTGGGAGACGCTCCCGGGCTACGGCCCGGTTTGGCATCCGGTGGCAGTTCCGGCAGACTGGGTCCCCTACCGATACGGCCGATGGATGTGGGTCGAGCCGTGGGGCTGGACGTGGGTAGAAGAAGAACCCTGGGGCTTCTGCCCCTTCCACTACGGCCGTTGGGCGCTGATCGGGCCGCGGTGGTGCTGGCTCCCCGGACCCGTTCTCGTAGCGCCGGTCTATGCCCCCGCGCTCGTGGTTTTCGTGGGCGGGCCGAATTTCCGCATCGGCGTCGGCAGCTTTGCTGCCTGGTTCCCGCTCGGACCCGGCGAGCCGTACTACCCCTCGTACCATTACGGGGGCGATTACCTGCGCCAAGTCAACGTCACGAACATCCGGAACGTAACAAATATCACCAACATTACGAATGTAACCAATGTGACAGACATTCGCTATGTGAACAAAGGACGCGCAATCACGGCGGTGCCGGCGGACGTCATCCAGAGCGGACAGCCGGTGGGACGCCGGGTCCTCCGGGTCCCGCCCGAGGTGCTTTCCAAGGCGGCGGTTATCCCTCATCCCCTGCGAGGCGACACCCAGGACTCCGTCGAGAGGTTCTCCGCCATCCCGGCCTCCTTTCGTGACCAAGAACCCACCGCCGCCGGCGCGCATACCTTTCCCCGAGCGGCAGAAGGCGATGTCTGAGCATCCAGGGCGACCGCTTGAACCTCAACAGCGGGAAAACCTGCGCGTGGGGAAGCCCGCCGGCCCCCCGCGCGACCGCGAAATCCCGCCTCACCCGGAACGGCCAGCCCGGTCGACACCTTCACCCGAATCGAAAGAGAAGCCGCGCCGAGGGCCGGGACACGACCGATGAGGTGTGCCGACAGACCTGCGCGACGCGCCGAGAACTTCCTATCCGAGAACACATGTTTCGCTTAACACAGTTCTCTTCCTAAATTGCCCTTGGCCCCGAGCGTCAGGGAGCCAATTTGGCTGGCGGACAAATTGGACTAATTGGCTCTTGACTTATACGACTTGACTTCGTAAATTGGACTGGCCAGGGCAAATCCGAAGGGCGCGGTACCATGATCCTGACGCTTGATCCCAGTCTCGAGAAACCCCTTTACGCTCAAATCCGCGACCAGATTCGCGAGCGAATCGTGACCGGCGCGGTCAAGATCGGCGACCGGCTGGAGCCGAGCCGCGAGCTGGCCAAGCGGCTGGGCGTCCATCGCACCACGGTTGGAAACGCCTACGCCGACCTCGAAGCCGAAGGCCTGATTGAAGGCACGGTCGGCCGCGGAACGTATGTCTCGAAATTTGCGCTCAACCTGATTCGCCAGCCCAAGCGCCGCGCCAGCAACGACCTTTTCTGGGACGGCTTTTTCGCCGAAGAGCAGCGCGACGATTCGCTGGGCCGCCTGATGGCGAGCGTTCATGAGCCGGGGGTGATTTCCTTCGCCGCCGCGCACGGCTCCGACGAGCTGACCCCGCTCGACCTGGTCCGCCGAGCCACGGACTCGGTGCTGCGGCGCGAGGGCGGAAGCTTGCTTCAATACGGCTCGAGTGATGGGTACCCGCCGCTCAAGCGCTACCTCCAGGGCAGGATGCGGCGCGACGGCGTGGCCGTGGAACTGGACGAGCTCCTCATCACCAACGGTTGCCAGCAGTCGCTCGACCTGGTGCGGCGCTCGCTGGTGGCGCCGGGCGACGTGGTGGTTTGCGAGAATCCCACTTACACGGGCCTCTGGAATGTTTTCGACACGCCCGGCATTCGACTG